>CAZHKN010000044.1:0-22841 GCA_964532725.1 uncultured Occallatibacter sp. | reverse complement strand
CAAGACTATAGCGAGAATTTACTCTTCTATACTCAGCGGATTAACGATAATACGTCGAAAATGAATAAATAGATGGTTTTTGTCAATTTATTCTCAGATGCAAGACGACCCGGAGTCCAGTGGACTCCGGGTCGTTTGGTCTTGTTGAATCTTGCTGCTTGCGCTGCCGCCTTCTCCGCAGCCAGCGCGGCCTTGGCTTTGTTCTCCTGGTCCGAGTTTTCGGACCAGGGAGACAACGCGAGCGAATTGCTGGACTTACGACAGGCCCAGCTTGCGCGGCTTGCCTTGCTGCGCCTGATAACTCGCCGGGCGGCCTACGCTGACGTAGGTGAAGCCGCGCTCCTGCATCTCGCGGGGTTTGTAGAGATTGCGTCCGTCGATGACGATGGGGAATTTGAGCGCCTGGTTGAGACGGACGAGATCGAGGTGCGCGAACTCCTTCCAGTCGGTGAGGATCAGCAGCGCGTCGGCGTCTTTGGCGGCCTCGTAGGCATCGGCCGCGTAGGTGAGTTTGGCAGAGGGCGGCAGGATAGCCTGGGCGCGCTCCATGCCGGCGGGATCGTAGGCGGAGATGGATGCGCCGGATTCGAGGAGCTTCTTCACGATGTCGATGGCCGGGGATTCGCGGATGTCGTCGGTATCTCCCTTGAAGGCGAGGCCGAGAGCGGCGAGGCGCTTGCCGCGCAGGGTCCAGAGCGCGGCGCGGACCTTGTTGAAGAAGATCTCCTTCTGGGTCTCGTTGATCTTGCGGACCTCTTCGAGCAGTTGGAAATCGACGCCCTGCTGCTGGGCAACCCAGTGAAATGCGGCGACATCTTTGGGGAAGCACGACCCACCATAGCCGAGACCGGCGCGCAGGAATTTAGGGCCGATGCGGCTGTCGAGTCCCATGCCGGCGGCGATGTCTTCAATGTCGGCATCGACGCTTTCGGCGAGGTTGGCGACGGCGTTGATGAAGGAGATCTTCAACGCGAGAAATGCATTCGACGCGTGCTTGATGATCTCGGAACTCTGCGCGGAGGTGACGAGGAGTTTGGCCGGGTGCTGGGCGCTGCAATCGCCGGGGAGCGCGTTGGGCTGGGTGTAGTAGCTGCCGGTGGTGAGCGGGGCGTAGATGCGCTCAAGAACCTCGGCGGCGCGCTCAGTATTGGCTCCGACGACGATGCGGTCAGGGTGGAGGAAGTCGATGACGGCGGTGCCTTCGCGGAGAAACTCGGGGTTGGAGACGACATCGAAGCTGGATGGCTCGACGCCGTGGCGATGCAGGACGCGGCTGATCCACTCATTGGTGTAGACGGGAACGGTGCTTTTTTCGACGATGACTTTATAACTGCTGACGGCGCGAGCGATCTCGGAGACGACGGCCTCGACGAAGGAAAGGTCGGCTGCGCCGGTGTCGCCCTGCGGAGTGCCGACGGCGATGAAGACAGCCTCGGAGCGGGTAACGGCGGCGGCCAGATCGGTGGTGAAAGTAACGCCTTTGTTGAGATGGCGGGCGAGCAGCTCGGGGAGGTGGTCCTCGTAGATAGGCACGCCGCCGGCCTGAAGGGTGGCGACCTTGGCGGCATCGTTATCGACGCAGGTGACGCGGTGGCCCATCTCGGCAAAGCAAACGGAGGCAACGAGCCCGACATAGCCGGAGCCAATAACACAGATGGAAACGGGATTGGTCATGGTGTTGCGCTTCACTCCTGACAGCTTCTCTTGGACTGACTCTGTTGCGCGGGCCGCCGCTTGGCGCGGAGCACGGAGGATTCCGGCTGATTGAGACAGCTTCTAGGCTATCCGGTGGGGGCGGGGTGGGGCAATTTTTCGCGGGGACTAGAGTGACACACGCGGGTTCTTCGCTTCGCTCAGAATGACAGCAGCGGCGGAGGCGCGGCTGGAAAGTGTCTTTTTGTTAGAGTGAAAAGAGACTGCAATGAATCGCTATTTCCCGGTTTGACGATGGTGATTGAGTTTGCCGATGAGCGAGTATCTCTTCCTGTATGGGACATTGCGGCCTGAAGATGCGCCGGAGGGGATTCGGCCGGCGGTGGAAGGTTTGCGCGTTGTTGGCGAGGGAAGTTTGCCGGGGCGGCTCTACGATCTGGGCGAGTATCCGGGAGCGGTAATTGATCCGGCGGCAGAGCAGAGGATTTACGGGACGATCTTCGAACTGCCGGGAGATGAGACGGTCCTGCGGCGGATGGATGTTTACGAAGATTTCCGTTCCAGCGAGCCGGAGGAGAGTCTGTTTCTGCGTGTGCGACAGCAGGTTGAGCTGGCATCGGGCGGCAGCTTGGAATGCTGGGTTTATGTCTATAACCTGCCGCCGCTGGGAGCGCGGGTAGTAACGAGCGGTAGATGGCGGCCGAGGAAGAATGCCGCAATGGAGACGAAGTGAGCGAAGAGAAGATGGCAACGGGGAACGGACTGGCTCCATTTCTGATTGAGCCGCAGTTCGTGACCCGGGTATGGGGATCGCGGGATTTGCGCCCCTGGTATGACAAGGTGGTGGAGGCGGGCGACCCGGTCGGCGAGGTCTGGCTGACAGGGGATGAATGCCGGGTTGCGACGGGTGTCCATGCTGGCAAAACCCTGGCGGCGTTGTTTGCTGAAATGCCGGAGGCGCTGCTCGGCAGGTCCGCCTCGCGCAGCGATTCGCCGCTGCTGATCAAGATGATCTTTGCCAGGGATAAGCTGAGCGTGCAGGTGCATCCAGATGACAGGATGGCGCAGAAGTATGGAGATCCGCGGGGCAAGACGGAGTGCTGGTATGTTGTTGCGGCGGAGCCGGGGGCGCAGGTGGCCTGCGGGCTGAAGCCGGGGGTAACGCTGGAGAAGATCCAGCAAGGGATTCACGACGGCACGCTGGAAGAGAGCCTGAAGGTTCTGGACGTGGCAACCGGGGAGCTGATTTTTGTGGATGCGGGGACGGTTCATGCCATCTGGCCGGGGTCGGTACTGCTGGAAACCCAGCAAAATTGCGACCTGACCTACCGTATGTACGACTATGGGCGGCCCCGAGAACTGCATATAGCGAAATCGCTGGAAGCGACGCGGCTGGTGACGCGAGCAGGGAAGATTGCGCCGGTTCAAGAGGCGGACCGGACAATTCTGGTGGATGCGGAACATTTTCGCGTGGAGCGGGTTCCAGTAATTGGAAGCCGGCCGAGCGAATCACTGGGCGCGCCGAGCCTAGCGTATCTCTTTGCATCAGCGGGAATTGCGCGCATCACAGGTACTGGTTTCGAGGCAATTGAATTGCCGGCGCGGGGGATTGTGGCGATTCCTTCTGCCGCGCCGGCCTTTGTCGTCGAAGATGCCGGCGGGCTGGAGCTGATCCGCATCACTCCAAACTGGCGGTAGCGCTTGGACTCAGGAGCCAGATTTGTCACTGCCCAAAATCGCCGTAATAGTGGAGAATGGAATTAACACGTAACCAGATCAAAGCAGGAAAGCCGGAACCACAGGTTCCTGATCCTGGGGAAGCTCGGGATACCATAGGATTTGACTGGCCTGAATTTTGCAATCCTGTCTTACCGATGTAAACTGCCGCCTAGGGATATGCCTCCGGGGGGCGTGGTCCGCATTTTTAAGGAGACGTCGAATGCGTTTGAAGATTTTCCTTGCAGTTCTGTTGATTGTTATCTCGGCTCCCGCGTTCGCCCAGGTCGCTCCTTCTGCTACTGGGGAAGGGGTATCGTTACCGCTTTCTGTTGGCGGCGGCGCGACGATGATGGACCTCGATTGGGGCCATTCCCGCCGCATGGAAGGGCCGACAGTGTGGATTGACTGGAACCTTACCCGTGTGTCAAAGCGTTTTGGCGGACTGGGCATTGAGCTGGAAGGCCACGCGATCGACTAGGAAAGCCGAAGAGCATTCCGCGCATGCGCCAGGATTCCTACGGCGGGGGCGCTATCTACACCGTGCAACGCTATCACAATTTTCGTCCCTACGGAAAATTCCTGATCGGGTATGGCAGCCTCGACTTCGACAACTCGAATCCGGACTACAAGCACGACACCCGAACGATTTACATGGCCGGCCTAGGGGTGGAGTATCACCTGGCTGGGAATCTCTGGGCGCGCGGCGACTACGAATACCAGTTCTGGCCAAAACTCTTCCAGAACGCGCAAACCCTTGACCCGCAGGGAATTACGATCGGCGCGACGTATAAATTCGGCCATCGCGGTTTGCAGTATTAATCAGCGCCCATCCGCAACGGGTTTCTGGGCAAATCCTCATGCTGGCCGCCTTGGCCTGGAGATGCTTGGATCCCGTTGCTATTTGCGGCTTTCTCGGATGCCGATCTCCATCGGCACTGGCGGGGATTCCATGACCGCTGGCTGCGCGCCGAAAACTAATTCTGTTGCAGGCCTGGAGCCGTAAGATACACTAGGTGGAACGTTCAACGGTACTTGCGTGTTCCCCACACAATGGTACTTCGCACTGGAATTTATGAAATAATAGCCACTGGATTCCGGGCGAGCAGTATTCATTTCTTGCAGGCGCACCCATATCAGGCATCTTGGCCGGTAGGCTGCATTCGCGTTGCCGCTTTGGCTCAAACGTAGATTTTCGAGGGACATGCGTAAGATGCAGATCCGGGGCAGTCATATTCTGGTTTGCGGAGCCGGCGGCTTTATCGGCGGTCATCTGGTGAACTCGCTTTTTGACGAGGGAGCAGCCAGTGTGCGCGCCGTGGACATAAAGCCATTCGACGAGTGGTACCAGCAGAATCCGAAAGCCGAGAGCCTCGTACTTGATCTGAAACTGCCGGGAAGCTGTCACCGGGCCGCGCAGGACGTTGATGCCGTATTTCAGCTCGCCGCCGATATGGGCGGCATGGGCTTTATCGAGAACAACAAGGCGCTGTGCATGTTGAGTGTGCTGATCAACACCCACATGCTGATGGCGGCCAAGGATACGGGCGTCAAGCGCTTCTTCTACTCCTCGTCGGCCTGTGTTTATAACGCCGACAAGCAGAGGAACGAGGATGTAGTTGCGCTCAAGGAAGAAGATGCCTACCCGGCCCTGCCCGAAGACGGGTACGGCTGGGAAAAACTCTTCAGCGAACGAATGTGCCGGCATTTCCGCGAGGATTTTGGCCTTGAAACCCGCGTGGCCCGGTTCCATAATGTTTACGGCCCTCTGGGTACCTGGACCGGCGGACGCGAAAAAGCCCCGGCAGCGGTTTGCCGCAAGGTTCTGGAAGCCAAGATCAGCGGAAAGCATGAGATTGAAATCTGGGGCGACGGACATCAGACGCGCAGCTTCATGTACATCGACGATTGCACCAAGGGCGTAATCGATATTTTTCATAGCGGCATTCTTGAACCCATCAATCTTGGTTCCAGCGAACTGGTCACAATTAACCAGCTTGTCGATATCGTCGAGGATATCGCTGGCATCCGGCTGGAGCGGCGTTACAACCTGAGCGCGCCCAAGGGCGTGAACGGGAGAAATAGCGATAACACGCTCATTCACAAGTCTTTAGGATGGGAACCTTCAATCCGTTTGCGGGATGGCATGGCCAAAACCCTGGCCTGGATTGAGGAGCAGATGCTTGCCGGGGTTCCATCGAAATAGCAACCGGCGGCAAGAACAGCAAGAGGGCGAAGATCGATCTTTCAGCGCGATCTCGCTTACGGCAAGCAGAGCGGTAGGAACCGGAGAGTTCCCCCGCAATGGCAGATTTGAAGTATTGCGAGACAGGTGCGTTTACAGCTTTAGCGCATCTTTTGCTCATTTCCCCATATCCCCGTGATTCCGTGTTCAGGAAATATTGCCACGATTCTGGAACAGAGATCTGCGAAAAGCGCATTCTTTCGCAACCCTGTAACGGGAATCGCGTCGATACCACTATGGAAGTCAGAACCAATGCGGACTGAATGAGCATTGCCGGAGAATATGAGATGGATCAACTGGTTCGCTTTCAAAAAATCCTTGGTATTCGTTTTCTGGTAGGCAACGCTCAGGAAGCAATCGATCAGGTCTCGGTCTCGGGCGGGCTGGTCGTGGTTCCGGCTGCCCCAGCCTTGAAAAACCTTCCCTACGACGAGAAATATCGGGCCGCGCTGCTCGGCGCCGATTTTGCCATTGCCGACAGCGCGCTGATGGTGGTTTTGTGGAATCTGCTGGAGCGGGACCGGATTCCAAAGCTCTCCGGCCTGAAGTACCTGCGCAAACTAATTGCGCAGACGGATTTCTGCAAGTCCGGCGCAAGCTTCTGGGTGATGCCTACGAAGAGGGCGGTTCGCTGTAATACGTGTTGGCTGAACCAACATGGGGTCACCGTCTCGGAGGAAGATGTCTATCTGGCGCCGCTCTACGGAGCGGAGATTGAAGACCACGAACTGCTGCGCCGGTTGAACGAACAACGGCCGCGCCATGTGGTGCTAGGCCTCGGCGGTGGAACGCAGGAGCGGCTGGGCTTATATCTCAAACAGAATCTGAGCTACACTCCGGCCATTCACTGTATCGGAGCGGCCATAGCTTTTCTCTCCGGCGAGCAGTGTAAAATCCCGGCCTGGGCAGACACGCTGGGACTGGGATGGATGTTCAGGAGCATCTCCAACCCCAGGCGGTTTGCGCCCCGCTACTGGGATGCCCGCCACCTGATCATGATGCTCTTCCGCTATCGAGAGCGGCTTCCGGTAGACTGAGCCAGATTTTCTTCGCAATCTCAATGGCCTCTCCCCAGGCCTCTCCACTGCCCCAAAAGATCGGGGCTTTGCTGTTTTATGAAGAATTCATGGCGTTTATACCCGCCGCCATTTCCGATTTCCGGATTTTTAAGGCAAAATCAATAACGATATGAGCTATCGATTCGCACTGCCTCAGGATCTTCGCGGAGCTGTTGATCAGGCTTCCGCCGACTGGCTGCACCACAACAACGTTGCCCGTTTCTGGCAAAAAGACCCCACGCTCTGGGCCTCGGACGGCGAAGAGAAGTGGATGGGCTGGATCGACATTGTCGAACGCCAGCAGAAGGAGCTTCCAGCTCTTTTGGCGTTGTCTGCTGAAATTAAATCAGCTGGCTTCAAGCACGCGCTGCTCGTCGGCATGGGCGGGTCGAGCCTCTGCCCCGAGGTGCTTTCGCTCACCTTTGGCCAGCAGCCCGGCTTCCCTGCCCTGCACATAGTGGACTCGACTGACCCGGCGCAGGTAAAGGCCGCGCGCGAGGCAGTCAACCTGGCCGAGACGGTGGTTGTCGTGGCCAGCAAATCCGGCTCGACGCTGGAACCGAATGTGCTGAAGCAGTATTTTTACGAGGAGATGAAGCAGGCTGTTGGCGCGGACAAGGCCGGCAGCCACTTCATCGCCATCACCGACCCCGGCTCGAAGATGGAGCAGGTGGCCAAGGCCGATGGCTTCCGCCACATCTTCCAAGGCGACCCGGCAATCGGCGGGCGCTTCTCGGCGCTCTCGAACTTTGGCGTGGTGGTGGCCGCGATCGCGGGCCTCGACGTTGAAAAGCTGCTAGCCGAAGCGGCCAAGGCTGTAGCTGCGGCCAAGCTGCCGGTGGCCGAGAACCATGCCGTGCAACTGGGCCTGCTGCTGGGCGCCGCGCACAATGCCGGGCAAAACAAGATCACCATCTTCACTTCTCCGGAGATTCACGATCTGGGCGCCTGGCTCGAGCAACTGATCGCCGAATCGACCGGCAAGCTGGGCAAAGGCATTACGCCGGTAGACCGCGAAAAGCTGGACGCACCGGCTGCGTATGGGCGGGATCGCGTATTCGCGTATGTCCGCCTGAAGGATACAAAGGACAGCTCGCAGGATGCTGGAGTTGCTGCGCTGGAAACCGCCGGGCATCCGGTGGTTCATATCGAGATTGGCGACCTTTACGAGATCTTCGGGCAGTTTTTTGCCTGGGAGGTGGCGACGGCGGTGGCCGGATCGGTGATGGGCATCAATCCCTTCAACCAGCCGGATGTGGAGTCAGCCAAGATCGAGACCCGGGCGCTGACCTCGGCGTATGAGGAGACCGGCAAGCTGCCGGAGCGGACGGCCTTCCTGGAAGGCGAGGGCGTGAAACTCTACGCGACCGATGCTTACGCGGCCACGCTCAAAGCCGCCGCGCCCGACCAGACGCTGGCCGGGCTTCTCAGCGCGCATCTCGACCAGATTCACGCGGGCGACTACTTTGCCGCGCTCGCTTTTCTGCCCATGTTTGCCGAGCACGAGGCGGTAATTCAGGGCCTGCGCCACCAGGTACGCGACGCCAAGCAGGTTGCCACTTGCCTGGGCTTTGGGCCGCGCTTCCTGCACTCGACCGGGCAGGATTACAAGGGCGGTCCGAATACAGGCGTCTTTCTGCAGATTACCGCCGACCATGCCGTCGATGTGGCGATTCCGGGACAGAAATACAGCTTCGGCGTAGTCATTACCGCGCAGGCTGCCGGAGATCTTGCCGTGCTCGAATCGCGTGGACGCCGCGCGCTGCGGGTGCATCTGGGAACGGATGTTGCGGCGGGGTTGAAGACGCTGGCCGCGGCGGTGGAGTCGGCGCTGGTGTAACGACAGGGATCAGGGATCAGGGATCAGCCGGGATAAAAGGCTGGTCCCTGCCTGTTTTGGGCTTGAATATCCGCTGGCGCAGTTTGCGTTGGAGATCAGCTTTCCTTGTGCGGGCTGGGTTGATAGGTACCCGGCTCAACGCGAAAGCCAATGGCGATCCGGTTCCAGGTGTTGATTTGCGCGATGGCCAGCGTGAGGCGAACAATTTCTGCTTCGCTGAATTGGGCGCGCGCCTCTTCGTAGGCAGCGTCGCTGGCATGGCCCTGCTGGATATTGGTGATGGCCTCGGTCCAGGCCAGCGCAGCCCGTTCGCGCTGAGTGAAAAACGGCGTCTCATGCCAGGCATTCAGGGTGTAGATGCGTTGTTCGGTTTCGCCCAGGGCGCGGGCGTCCTTGGTGTGCATGTCCAGGCAGTACGCGCAGCCGTTCAACTGCGATGCCCGGATTTTGACGAGCTCGATCAGCGAGGGTTCCAGTCCGCTCTCGCGAATTGCCTTTTCCATGCCACGGAGAGCATGAATCCCTTCGGGGAACGCCTTGGCATAATTCAGCCGCTCGGCCATTTGATACCTCCGCAGCTTTTGATGCCACAGGCCGAGCTCCGGTTTCTACCTGCGATAGGGAGAATTTTCACCACAGCGGAACTTTTTTCCCGCAGCGGTGTCCTCATCTATGACGGCTCCCGCAGGATGCCGTCTAACGGATAGAAGCCGCAGAGATAGAAGCGGCCGGCAAGGACGCGGGAGCAGACCTCAATGGGAGGAAAGATCATGAAAAGCAAGTTTCTCGGCAAATTTTTGCCCCAAGCTTTGGCCTGGGCCGCGGTTGTTGCGCTGAGCGGCGCGATTGCCATGGCGCAAGACGCGGCTCCGGCTCAGCGCACGGATGGGCAGATCGAGATGGACGTGGTTCACGCTCTTGACGCCTCAAACGCGCTCAAGCAGGACCTGATTACTGCCGCGACGATTCAGAGCGAGGTCACGCTCTCAGGAACAGTCTCGAATGAGGCTTCCAAGGAGCTGGCCGAGGCGATTGCCAGCCGCGTGGCAGGCGTAACCAAGGTCAACGACAACCTGAAGGTGGGCAACCCGCAGGATGCGCAGACCGCTGAGGATGCCGCGCAACCGGCTCCGGCTCCAGACCCGGCTCCAGCCGCTGATAATTCACAGCCGCAGTCGGCTTCCGGTCCTGCTCCTGACCCGGGCGCGGCCCCCTATCCGGCGCAGGCTCCGCCGCCTTCCGCATCACCCGACCCTGCTCCATCAATGCAGGCTCAAGGCTCCATGCCGCCTCCGCCCCCTCCGGGCGCGCGTCCCGAGTATGCCGCAGTCCGGCCCAGGGTACAGAAGTATGCCGATCCCACAGGCCCGGTCACGGTCTCTCAGGGAACGCTGCTGCGCCTGCGCACCAGTGAATTCGTAGACAGCAAGAAGGCCAAGGATGGCGCGCCGGTGCAGTTCATGGTGATTGAAGATGTTGCTTCCGGCGGCGTACTGGCAATTCCACGCGGAGCGACCGTCCACGGAGTGGTGACGGAAGTGAAACACGCCGGCGCGCTGGCAGGCAGCTCGGAGCTGGCTTTGAAGCTGACCTCGCTTGACCTGGGCGGGCAGAGTTACCCGCTGGAGACCGACCAGTTCAAGGTGAAGGCTCCAAACAAGGCCGGCCAAACGGTAGAGAGCGCGATTGGCGGCGGCATTATCGGCACCATTATTGGCTGCGCGGCAGGCCGTGGCATGGGCTGCGCGGTTGGCGCAGGCGCGGGCGTCGCCGCCGGCACGGCTGCTTCGGCTGCTTCGCCGGGGGCGCGGGCCTGGATTCCCGCCGAGGCTCTGGTGGAGTTCCATCTGTCAGCGCCACTGACCGTTACTCCTGTGGACAAGCAGGAAGCAGCGCGCCTAGCACAGGGACTTTATCCTGGCGGGCCAAATCTTTACCGCCGTGGCCCCGGATATGGTTATTATGGTGGCTACGGTTCCCCCTACCCGTACCCCTACGCCTACGCGCCGGTTTACTACCGGCCCTACTACGTGGCTGGCGGGTATTACTACTGGCGCTGATTGATTTGCGCGATGCGTTGTTTTGGTTCTTGGCGGGCATCCCGGGCAACCGGGATGCCCGTTGGTTTTTGAGGTGAGAATCAGCCTGCTATACCGTGCGAATGACGCGCATCTTGATGGGCTTACAGGGATTTCCGGCGCAGACCATCCAGGCCGGCATGGCTTTGGTGACCACGGAGCATGCGCCGATAACCGCTCCCTCGCTGATGGTGATGCCGGGGCCAATGAAGCAGCCCGCCGCAACCCATACTTGCGAATCAATCAGGATCGGCAGGGATTGCACGGGAAAATAGGGGTGGGTGTAATCGTGAGTCGAGGTACAGAGATAACTGTGCTCCGATATGACTACATGGTCGCCGATCTCGACCGAGGCCAGGTTGTGAATCTCGGTATTGCGGCCGATGATGGAGCGTTCGCCCAGGGTCAGATTCCAGGGCATCAGGATTTTGACTCCATTGCTGACGCGGCAGGAGGGTCCGATCTTTGCCCCGAATAGGCGCAGCAGGAAGACCCTTAGCGATCCGAGTATCTGGGGCGCATGATCGAAAAAAGGCAACTGGATGCAGCGCCAGAGAAAGAACCGCAGCCGCTTGCCCCGCGGCTTCTGGCTGTGCAGTTTATAGAGATCAATGCGCAGCGGCCCGGTAATGATCTGCTCCGCATCGCCGGCCGCAGTCTGTTTGCGCAGCGATTTTGCTGCCTTGCGCGCGGCAGGCAAACTGTTGTTGGCAGAAGCCGTCATCTCCTCGCGAACGCGATCGATATCCGCGCCGCGGGCTTTGAGCATCCGCGCGGCGACGCAGCTCTCCTCGCGGAGCAACCCGAGGAAGAGATGCTCCGGAGCCACCAGTTTGTGCTCCATGCGGTCGGCTTCGCTCTCGGCATAGGCCAGCACCCGCTTGCACTCATCGCCGAGCGGAGGGTTCATGTCGGCAGCGGTTCGCTTGCCGGCATCGAGATCTCCCCCGATCTGCTTGCGAAAGGAGTCCTCGGTGGCATTGGCGGCCAAAAAAAACTCAAAGAGCGCCTTTGTCTCGCGAAAGAGGCCCAGCAGCAGGTGTTCGGTTTCGATTTCGGGCGAGGCGTACCGGGTGGCTTCGTATCGAGCGAAAAACAGGACGCGCCTCGCCTTTTCCGTGTAGCGCTCGAACATTTTCTCCTGGATTCCGGGAGCGTGCCGCGGCGGCTGGCCGGGGATACGCGCCGCACAGACCGGAATAGCTCCCTCTCGTCTATAATGGCAGAGTGTCGCGTCAAGCGAGAATTGCGCTTTTAGTGGAAGAGCTATACCCCCGGCGCCCTGTGCGTTTTTGGAGTCAGTTCCCATCTTTGCGCACAGAGAGTAGAAGGTTCAACTAAACTCATGATCCGTTTCCTGCAAGCAAAAGACAGCCGCGTCGCCAAAGCGATCTTCATTGTCATCATTGCCGCCGTTTCGCTGGGCATGGTGGTTTACCTAATTCCCAGCTTCGTCAGCGGAATGGGCGCCAACGCGCAGGACACCTACGCGGTAGTCTACCCGCACTGGTACAGCAAGTTCTTCTCCTCCGGCGCGACTATCCAGCAGACCAAGGTAGACCGCATGACGCGCCAGCAGCTCATGCGGCAGAATCCGCAGTACGCCGACAATCCGATGATCATCCAGATGTTCGAGCCGCGCGTCGGCCAGCAGTTGGTGCAGCAGCAGATCATGCTGCTGGAAGCGGCCAAGCTGGGCATCAGCGCCTCCGACGACGATGTAGCTCAGTACCTGCACAAGGGCCAGTTGGGCGAAGTCTTCTTCCCCAAGGGCGTATTTATCGGCCCGGATAAATACAAGAACATCATCAACAGTCAAGCCAACATGTCGGTCACCGACTTTGAGAATGACCTGAAGCAGGGCATCATTATCGAGCGCCTGCAGTCGCTGATCACGGCCGGCGTATCCGTGGGCGATGCCGAAGTGCGCGACAGCTATCGCAAGCAAAATATCAAGATCAAGTTCGATTACGCGGTGATTTCCGCCGACGATATCCGCAAGACGATCAATCCCACGGATGCCGAGCTGCAGGCCTTCTTTTTGAAGAATGGCCCGCGCTACGCGACCGCCGTTGGCGAGCAGCGCAAGATCACCTTCTTCAGCTTCACGCCGGAACAGTTGCCCGGCGGCGTACCGCAGCCCACCCAGCAGGAGATTCAGAATTACTTCAACCAGCATCAGGCCGAGTACCAGGTGCCGGAGCAGGCGCGCTCCCGCCACATCCTCATCAAAGTTGCCGCGGGCGCAGATGCCAAGACGGACGCGGCTGCCAAAGCAAAGGCCGAGGGAATCCTGAAACAGATTCAGGCCGGCGGCAACTTTGCAGATCTAGCCAGCAAGAACTCCGACGACCCCGGCAGCAAGAACTCCGGCGGCGAACTGGGCTTTGCCAAGCGCGGGGCGATGGTGCCGGAGTTTGACAACGCCATCTTCACGCAGAAGATTGGCGACACGCAGATTGTGAAGAGCCAGTTCGGCTACCACATCGTTCAGGTTGAAGAACGCCAGACCGCGCATGCACAGTCCCTCAACGAAGTGCTGCCGACGATCCAGGCCACGCTGATCCGGCAGAAGGCGGCGCAGGCCGAGAGCACCTACGCGGCGAACCTGGCCAGCGAAGCCGGCAAGAACGGCCTGGAGAAGACCGCCGCAGCGCATCATCTGGAAGTGACAACGACTCCGTTTATTGACCGCCGCGGTGTCGTCTCGTCGCTGCCCGATGGAGCCGAGGTAATTGCCCGGGCTTTTGAGGCCAAGAAGGGCGATCCGCCGCAGTCCGCACCCACCGGCGAAGGCTACGCGATCTTCCAGGTAGCGGATATTGCCCCGGCCCACGCGCCCAAATTTGAAGACTACAAGGCGCAGATCCAGGATGACTACCGTAGTGAGCAAGTGCCCCTGCAATTGAGTCAGAAGACCAAAGAGCTGGCTGACAAGGCCAAGGCGGAGAACGATCTGGCCAAGGCCGCCAAGGAAGTGGGCGCAACCCTCAAGACCAGCGACCTGGTGGGGCAAAGCGGTCAGGTGCCGGATATCGGCCAGGTGGGCCGGCAGGCCGCATCGCTCTTCGATCTGAGCGTGGGCAGCATCAGCGGCCCGATCAGCACCCAGCGGGCCGGCATTGTTGCCAAGATCGTCGACAAGCAGGAGCCGAGCGCCGACGAGATTGCCAAGAACTTTGACCGCACCCGCGACCAGATGCTGCAGGAGCGTCGCAGCCAGGCCTTTGAAATTTTCATCGGCGGCCTCTCCGATGAGTACAAGAAGAACAAGCGCGTCCAGTACAACGCCAAGAACGCGACGCCAGAGCTTCCGGTAAAGTAACCCGGAAATACTTTCAGAAGAAAAATAGAAAGGTCCGCTTCTCAACGGAAGCGGGCCTTTCTGCATTTGCATGGGATTCAATCCGTCCCAGGCAAACGCTCATCGCAGCTGAGGATGATCCACAACCGTCGGATTGATTCATTCCAGCAAAAGCAGGCGCGCGGGATCGAGTCTAATCTGCCAAGGCTGGGACTGCGCATTCAGCGCGCGCCATGTTTCTTTGGGGAGATCCGCTTGAAGATGGGCCGCTTCGCCTGGTTGCGGCGGTGCATGCAGGCGCAGATAGAGCGTCATTTCGTGTGGCGCTTCGCTGACGCCGACTAACCAGCACGGAAACGAGTTTTCTTGGCCGCGGACGGCTTGGATGATGATCTGATGCGAGCGGACGCCAAGATGTGTAAGCCTTTCAGGAACATTCTCCGTGGTTTGCAACTCGCAGTTCCAGCCGCCCACGGAGATGCGGTTCGCATGGATGCGCCGCGCGGCAACGATGTTCTTGCAACCGGTCAGACGAGCGGCAGCCACGCTGCGCGGACGCTCAAAAAGACGCTGCTTCGGCCCGCTCGCAATCACTTTTCCACTGTCCAGAACCAGCAGATCGGTACAGAAGCGAAATGCCTCTTCCATATCATGAGTTATAAAGATCACCGCGCCCTTGTAATCAGCCAGAGTCTCGCGGAGCTGCTCTTCCATCTGCCGCCGCAGGTGCGGATCAAGCGCTGCAAAGGGTTCATCGAAGAGCAGCGCATCCGGCTCGATTGCCATGCACCGCGCAATCGCCACTCGCTGCCGCTGCCCGCCGGAAATCTCCGCCGGATAACGATCGGCGAGTTCGGCGATATGCATTCGTTCAAGCTGCTGACGAATTCGGCTGTATTGTTCCTGCTTTGGCAGCGTGTGCAGGCCAAAGCCTACATTCTCCGCGACTGTCATGCGCGGAAACAACGCATAATCCTGAAAGACTACGCCAATCTTGCGGCGCGCGGCCCTGATATTCCGGCCCGCCTCGCTGTCGTAGAGAACGCGCCCGTTGAGAACAATCCGCCCGCGATCTGGCGCAACAATGCCGGCAATCATGCGCAGCGTCATTGATTTTCCAGCGCCTGAGGCTCCCAGCAAACCCACCGCGCCCGCGCCTGCGTTTAACTCAACGCGCAGATCGAAATTCTTCAGCGCTTTCTCGACAAACACGTCAAGAGCGTCTGAGGGCGCGGTCTCGCTTTTGCTGGGCGTGGAAGTCGAATGAGAAACAGAAGCTGGCGCCAGTGAAGGCGTTCTCCGGCTTGCTGCATCCTTTGTTGTCTTCTTCTCCCAATGAAGCAGGCGAATGATTGCCAGCGACAGCACAACGATGATACCTACCCACAATCCAGCCGTGCGCATATCACCGTCCTCGACGGCGGAAAAAATGGCCATGGGCATGGTCTGCGTGCGGCCTGGAATATTGCCTGCCAGCATCAGCGTCGCGCCGAACTCGCCCAGCGCGCGCGCAAAGGCCAGCACCGTTCCCGCCAGCACTCCGGGCGCGGCCTGCGGCAACAACACTTTGCGGAAGACTCGCCCCTCTGAAGCTCCCAGCGTGCGCGCCGCATCCAGCAGGTTCGGATTGACCTGCTCGAATGCGCCCAGCGTGGTGCGGTACATCAGTGGGAACGCAACGACGGTTGCAGCGATGACTGTTGCCGGCCACGAGAAAACAATTGTTATGCCTATCTCTCCAAGCGCATGGCCAATGAAGCTGCGCCGCCCGAAAAACAGAAGCAGAAAAAAACCGACAACCGTGGGCGGCAGAACCAGCGGCAGCGTGAGAATGCCGTCAATCCATGCGCGCAGGCTACCGCGCGCGCCATACATCCGCCATGCGGCAAGCAATCCGAAAACAAATGTGGCAGCCGTGGCGGCGCAGGTGGTAGCCAACGAGATGAACAGCGGAGATAAATCGGAAGGCAGCGTCACGGTGCAGCTATTGTAAATCCATGCTTCTGAAAGATTGCTTGAGCCGCGGGGCTGGCGAGATACTCGATGAATCTACGCGCCGCCTCTTCGCTGTGGCTTCCCTTCACCACAGCCGCGGGATAAACGATGGGATCGTGAGTTGATTCCGGCGCAGTAGCCACCACGCGCACCTTGCCCGATATAAGCGCGTCTGAAGCATAGACCAGGCCCGCATCGGCGTTGCCGGTTTCCACATAAGTCAGCACCTGGCGCACATCCTTGGCCAATACAAATTTTGCGTCTAGCTTGTCGAACAGATGCAGCGCGCCCAGCGTCTGCTTGCCGTATTGGCCTGCGGGGACACTGCCCGGATCGCCCAGCGCTATCACCTTGATCGAACCACCGGTGAGTCCTTGAAAGTCCTTGAGTTGCGAATCGAGCGGCGCAATCAGCACCAGCGCGTTGCGCAGAAGGTTGCGCCGCGTGCCGGCGATGATCATTCCCTTTGCCGTTAACTCATCCATCTGTTTCTCGGCGGCAGAAAAAAACAGATCAGCCGGCGCGCCCTGGTCGATCTGCGCCGCCAGTGTTCCCGAAGAGCCGAAGTTATTCACGAATTCCACATTTGAGTGGATCTGTTTATAACTCGCTTCAGCCTCGGCGATTCCATCTTTCAGGCTAGCCGCCGCGGAGATAGTAAGGGTCGTTTGCGCGGAAACAGAGCATACGCAGAAGAAAACCGCGAGCATGGCAAGCGGCATCAAACAAACCCATCTTCGTTTTCTGCTGAGGTCCGGTTCCGGTTTCACATCTTCTCCTGGCAGGCTATTCGATCACGGAACTGCCGTCTTGAATTGAAATCTGGCCCTGCCGCCTTGATGATATCGCATGCCTGTGCGACTCCGCCGCGCATCGTTGCTATGATCTTTGGATCACAGCAGGGTTTGACAGGTCGCGGTTTAATATACCGAAGGGCAACTTACATTAACGAAGACGCCCTTCGATCCGGCCGAACGCGCCCGGACGATCCTGTTCCTGGCTGATTTGCAGATGGGCTGAACATTCGGCTATCCGATTCCAGTGGAACAGGCATGATTGAGCGAGAAAAGGGATAAGCAATGGACTCCACCTGTATGGCAATCGATCTTGGCTCGGGGAGCTGCCGGGTTGTTCTGGGACAGATCTCCAATGGCCGCTGGAATCTGAGGGAAGCGGGCCGATTCAGAACTCCAGTGAAGCCGTCTGAATCTGGATATCGATGTTGGGATACCGAGGAGATCTTCGGCCAGATCGAGCGGCATCTGGGAGCGGCGCTGGGCCAGCAGAAACCGGCCAGCCTGGGGATCGATAGCTGGGGCGTGGACTACGTCCTCCTGGATGAGCACAGGAGCATTGTTGGCAGGCCAGTCTGTTATCGCGACAAACGGACCACGGGCAGGATGGAATCTGTTCACAAACGTATTTCGCCGGAGGAGATTTACCGCCGAACCGGGATTCAGTTTCTGACCTTCAACACGCTATATCAACTTGCGGCGTGCGTAGAGCAGGAGCCGGAGTGGATGGCCAAGGCCAGGCACTTGCTGATGATTCCCGACTACCTGAACTTCCGGCTCTCCGGCATCCTCGCCAACGAATATACAAATGCGACGACGACGCAGATGTGCGGTTTGAATGGAAGCTGGGATGAAGCGCTTCAGGAGGCAATCGGGCTGCAACATCCTCTGCTGCGCACCCCCATCGCGGCGGGTACAGTGCTGGGCGATGGGCGGGGATTGGCGGCCGGAGTCAAAATCATTGCTCCCGCTACGCACGACACGGCTTCTGCCGTCGCCGGAACCCCCTTGGAGAGCACGGATGAGGCCTATATCAGCTCGGGCACATGGTCTTTGATGGGCATCGAAAGCTGGACTCCGATTGCGACCGCGGACGCGCAGCGTATGAACTTTACCAACGAGGGCGGTTTCGAGCGCCGCTTCCGGGTTCTGAAGAACATCATGGGCATGTGGCCCATTCAGTGTGTTTGCGAGGAAAAGAATATCTCCGATTTCGGTACTCTGGTTGCGGAAGCCGCCGGCAGCGAGCCGTGGCGCTCGATCATCGATGTCAACGATCCGGAGTTCCTTGCTCCAGCCTCAATGACGGAGACCATACAGGCCTTTTGCCGGAATTCGCGGCAACCCGTACCGGAGACTCCGGCACAGATTGCGCGCTGCATTTTCGATAGTCTCGCGCTTTCCTACAGAGCGGTTAAAGAGCAGATCGAGTCCCTGCGCGGGCGCGGGCTGACGCGGATCCGCATTGTTGGAGGCGGGTGCCAGAACGCATTGTTGAATCAGCTTTGCGCCGATGCCTGCGAGCTGCCCGTCGTCTCCGGCCCTGTTGAGGCCTCTGTGTTAGGCAACCTGAGCGCGCAGATGATTGCCTTGGGCCAGATCGAAAACCTGAACGCAGCGCGCGTGCTGATCGGCGAGTCGTTCCAATTGGTTGAATATTATCCCCAAGCTGCCGTGCCTGGGGAAGTGCTTGAGCGCTTTGACCAGTTGCTTGCTGTAAAAGAGACGCAAGCCAAGGCAGGCTCGTGAATGAGAATGGGATCGGAAATGGTTTGAACCGGTCTCATAAATCACCCTCATCGACTCGCGAAGTTCATTCGCCCCGCCTTGATGGCGGGTCTCACAGCCGGTGGAACGAGGAATACGCATTTATGAGACCGGTTGTAGCCGGCGAGGGAGGCGATCTTCGCCGACAACGGGACGATACCGCTGTGGTTCAATCCTTGTCAATAGAGAAATTAATTCCAATATGAAGCTGCGCTTCTGTGGCCGCGCGAGGTACGATAGTACGCGGTCGGGAGGACAGCCATGCCGGTGAAACAGAGGGTCTACGCAGCGGTTCTGACAATGTTTGTGGCGGGATCGGTTACTGTAGTGGGCCAGAAGCCTTCGGGCACAGCCATCCAACCAACTGCGGACGCCGGAGATCTGCAGGCGTTGCGGCGGACTTTTGCCGCGCCGCCGATGGATGCGCGGCCGATGATGCGCTGGTGGTGGTTTGGTCCGGCAGTGGAGCAACCGGAGCTGGCCCGCGAGTTGCGCACGATGAAGGCCGGCGGCATCGGCGGGGTGGAGATCCAGCCGGTCTATCCGCTGGAACTCGACGATCCATCCAAGGGATTCCGAAACATGCGGTTTTTGTCGCCGGAGTTTCTCAACAGGGTCGGTTTTGCCGCAAAGACCGGAGAAGAGCTAGGGATGCGGGTGAGCCTCACGCTGGGGAGCGGCTGGCCGTATGGTGGAGCGTGGGTACCCGTGACGGAATCGGCGGGGCGTCTGCGCGTAGTGGCCGTCCCGGTTGCCGCAACCGAATCCTCGGTTGCGGCCCCGGCGCTGGAGAACGGTGAAGCGCTACTGGCAGCGTTTATGGCGGCTGGGAGTAAGGAAAGCTACGACGCCGAGCACACGCAGAGGCTGGATGCGGTCCGGGATGGACGCGTAAGCCTGCCGGCTACGCACACAGGCGCGCAGGTGGTGCTGTTCTTCATTGCCGGCCGCACTGGGCAGCAGGTAAAGCGACCGGCCTTCGGCGCGGAAGGGTTCGTCATTGACCACTTCAGCCACGAGGCCGTCGCGGATCACCTGAAGAATGTGGGTGAACCCCTGGTGCGCGCCTTCGGCGACCATCCGCCGTACTCTGTCTTCAGCGACAGCCTGGAGGTCTACGGTTCGGACTGGACGCCGGAACTGCTCAGCGAGTTCCGGAGCCGTCGCGGCTACGATCTGGAGCCGCGTTTGCCGGAGCTGATTGCCGGTACAAGCGCAGAGGCCGCGGACCTGCGCTACGACTGGGCGCGGACCCTTGCGGAATTGATTGACAAAAACTATCTTGAGCAGATCGATACCTGGGCGAAGGCTCATCACACTCAGTTCCGGTCGCAGAGTTATGGATTTCCAGCTGTCACTTTGTCGAGCAACCGCCTGGTGGATTTGCCGGAAGGCGAAGGATCGCAGTGGCATGGGCCATTCTCGTTTACGCGCTGGGCATCCTCGGCCAGCCATATCTATGGGCGGCCAGTCACTTCGGGGGAGACATGGACGTGGCTGCATTCCCCTCCCTTTCGCGCCACGCCGCTGGATATGAAGGCAGAGGCCGATACATTTTTCCTGCAAGGGGTCAACCAGTTCGTGGGGCACGGCTGGCCGTATTCGCCGCCGTCGGCGGGCGAGCCGGGGAACTCGTTCTACGCGGCGGCGGTCTTCAACGACCACAATCCCTGGTGGATGGTGATGCCGGATGTGACAGCGTATCTCACGCGCGTCAGCTGGCTGCTGCGGCAAGGGAAGCCAGCCAACGATGTCGCGGTGCTGCTGCCGGAGGAGGATGCGCAAGCGCGGTTCCGGCTGGGCGAGGCATCCGTCAGCGATCGGATGGGCAAGCTGCTTGGGCCTGAGCTCATCCCCGCCATTCTCGATGCGGGTTACAACTACGATTTCATGGATGTCCAGGCTATCGACCGGGTTGGCATTCCGTACCGTGTGCTTGTAATCCCGCATATTGAACGGTTGCCGCTGGCGACATACCGTAAGATCGCCGATTTTGCGCGCGGAGGTGGCGCGGTGATTTTCACAGGCGCGGCGCCGTCGCGTGCGCCTGGATTCATCGAGGGACCGAGAGACAGCGCGGAGGTGCGGGCGATATCGCAGCAACTGTTTGCGCCGGATGCAAAAAATACGAGTTTGGCGGCGGAAACGAAAGACCTCAAAGCAACGCTGGCGACATTTCTCAGGCCGGATATGGAAGTGCAGCCGGCCGCGCCCGAGGTCAGTTTCATCCATCGTCAACTCCCGGAAGCGGATGTGTATTTTGTAGCCAACACAGGCAATGTGCCGCACAGTTTCACGGCGACCTTCCGGACCGAACGAACGGCAGCGGAGTGGTGGGATCCATTCACCGGCAGCGTGACGGGCGCGGGCAAAGGTCCGTCGATCGCGATGTCGCTGGCTCCCTACGAGTCCCGCGTGGTGGTATTTGCAGACCGCGCCGCGCCGGTGCAGACGGCAAAGGACGCAGGCTTCGCAGCCATCGATCTCAGCCACGACTGGAAAGTGATCTTCGACAAAAGCGGAACCACCGAAACGATGCCGACGCTGCAATCATGGTCGGACGACAGCGCGGAAATGTACTACTCGGGAACGGCCACCTATGTGCGCACTGTTGAAATCCCTCAGGACGTGACACGCGCCCAGCCGGCGATCCTCGATTTTGGCGAGGGCGCGCCGGTGGAGCGAACGTCGCTCAGCCTGCCCGGTATGCGCGCTTGGTACGATGCCCCTCTGCGCGATGCGGCGGTTGTGTATGTAAACGGAAAGCGAGCGGGATCGGTGTGGGTTCCGCCCTACAGGATCGATGTGGCTCCCCTGCTGCACAGCGGCAAAAACGAGTTGAAGATCGTGGTGGCGAACACCGCGATCAACGAACTGGCTGGCCGCGCGCCGAAAGACTACACACTGCTCTGGTCGAAGTATGGAAAGCGCTTCGCTCTCCAGGATATGGACCACCTGGAACCGCTGCCCTCGGGAATTCTGGGACCTCTGCGGTTAATTCCCGGCGGAGAGAGACAGCTCCATGAGGAGCACAAGCCTTAGAGCGAAACCAGGGTTACTGTGTCCTCTTGAGTTTTGTGCAAGGTTGCCGCTCCCTGATGGTCGCGTCAACTGGACGGACGTGCTTTCGGGATACAACCTCCCTGGTTTCGCTATAGCGTTTAGAGCGGTTCTCCAATTCCCGTGCAGTGATTGAAATTGTGCAAAGTGGCCTTTTCTTAAGGAAAAAGCCACTTGAGTACATCAACTCCGCGCTATGCCAATTGGAGCACCGCTCTAGTCTCTAGTGCGCGCTGAATGGCAAAAGTGGTGGAAATGCAGCTCCCTCGACTCCGTTGGCCGGAAAAGCGCGCCCAACTCCGCTTAAGATCACAACGCAGCGATTGAACGAACATCGAAGACGAGAGGCCCGCAGGTGAGTCTTTCGCGCACGGTCAACCGTGACCATTTTCTTTATTTTTCAAATGGGAAATAATCACCCTATTGACAATCGCAATTCTGCTCGCGTACTGTGTGCGTGACCCTGGAACCGTCACTCACCCCCACTGCCAGGAAAAGAAAGGCACACCACTTTGCTGGGCACACTATCGATCCGGCGTCTCTCTCGATTCTCCGCCTTGTCCGTAGCCGTAAGCTGCGCGCTCGTTGCGGGGGATCTCCGCGGACAGGCCGCGGGCACTGCGGCGGCGCAGACGCTCTCACCGGAAGAGCAACAAGGCAGCCAGCGCGATATCGAGCGCCACTTCGGCGACGCTCCGCAGGATCCGGGGCCGCGCGCGAAGCTTTCGCCCGCCTTGAAACCCGCCGCCGTGCGAGCGGCGACGCGGAAAGTGGCTGACTGGGAGCTTCGCTGGTCCCAGCCTTACTTCGACCGGATCTGGACATGGAGCGTACTGTACTCGGGGTTCATGGCGGCCACACCGGCGCTGAACGATCCAAAGTACCGCGACGCGATGCAGGCCATGGCGGAGAAATACCACTGGGAGCTGCGTTCGGAGCATCCCAACGCAGACGACCAGAGTGTGGGCCAGACCTATCTTGAACTGGACCTGTCGCAGCCTGGCGCAGAGAAACTTGCGCCGACGCGGGCAGCTCTCGACGATTTGCTGGCGGGCGGCGCTGCGTCGATTCCAAAGAACCAGGCACAAATTCCCTGGTGGTGGTGCGATGCGCTCTTTATGGCGCCCCCGGTGTGGTCGCGCATGTATGCGGCCACGCACGAGCAAAAGTACCTCGATTCCATCGACCGGCACTGGTGGGAAACATCGGACCTGCTCTTCGACCCGCAGCAACACCTCTACTACCGCGACATCACCTTTCTGCATAAAACCGGCGCGACGGGCAAGCCAGTTTTCTGGTCGCGCGGCAATGGATGGGTGATGGGAGGCCTC
>CAZHKN010000043.1:0-22874 GCA_964532725.1 uncultured Occallatibacter sp. | reverse complement strand
ACCGCGACCGAAGAGGTGCTGGGCAAGCCGGTGGCCAGCGATCTGCGCGAGGGCAAGGCGACGCTGGCTGTGATCCACTCCTTTGACCACGGCAAGGCGGCGGACCGGCAGATCATTCAGCGGGTTCTGGATGACCGCAGCTTTGAGAATGTCAGCCGCCAGCAGATTCAGGAGATACTGGCGCGCAACGGCTCAGTGGAATATGCGATGAGCGTGGCGGACCGCTATGCCGAGCAGAGCCGCAAGGCGCTGGCCTCGCTGCCCGACTCCGAGTTCAAGCGCGCCCTACTCTGGGTGCCGGATTTTGTGGTGGCGCGGGACAAGTAGCTTTCCTCTGGAGGGATTGATGCAAGAGGTGTGGACCGAGGTAGACCGCTATTTTGGCGATCTGCTGACCCCAACTGTGGCCGATGACAAGCTAGAAGCCGCGCGGCTGGCCAATCAGCAAGCAGGACTTCCGGCAATCGATGTTTCAAGGCTTCAGGGAAAATTTCTAGAACTGCTGGTGAGGATCTCGGGCGCCAAGCGCATCCTGGAGATCGGGACATTGGGCGGTTACAGCACGATCCGGCTTGCGGGTGCGCTGCCCGAGGACGGACGAGTGGTTACCCTGGAGATCAACCCGCACCATGCCGAGGTTGCTCGCGCGAATCTGCAGAATGCGGGACTGCTGGAGCGGGTCGATTTGCGCGTGGGACCGGCAATTGAGAGTCTTCCGAAACTAAAAAACACTGCTGCCGCGCCATTTGACCTGATCTTCATCGATGCAGACAAGCAGAGCAATGCCGAGTATCTTCGCTGGGCGCTCACGCTTTCCCGCCCCGGAACGGTGATTGTTACTGATAATGTGGTTCGCGATGGTGAAGTCGCCGATGCGGAGAGTACCGATCCCAATGTGCAGGGATCGCGGCGGTTCACCGAGCTTTTAGCAGCCGAGCCGCGTTTGAGCGCAACGGTGCTGCAGACGGTGGGCAACAAGGGCTATGACGGCTTTGCCCTGGCGGTGGTGTTGCGCTGAGCAGTTAATCTCCTGGTTTCGTTGTACTCCATCATCTTCCGCAGGGCATCGGTGTATTGCTCTGGCAGCGGCTGGCGGTTCAATTCCCCATCGCAGACGACGTGGACGGTCTCGCCTTCCGCCAGGAGAGTGTGCTCGTGGCCCTCCTGAGCATTGGAGTTTTTGCGGAGGATGCGATAGGCAAACTTGAGGACTGAGCCGCGTAGCATTGCCGGACTGGTTTCGATGAGGATTTCATCGTCATAGCGGGCCGGAGCGCGATAGCGGCATGTAGCCTCGACGACCGGCAAGATGAGCTTGTGTTCCCGTTCGAGGTCGCTGTAGGCATAGCCGAGCGAGCGAAGCAGTTCTACGCGGCCAATCTCAAACCAGACCAGATAGTTGGCATAGTAGACAATGCCCATCTGATCGGTTTCAGCGTAGCGCACCCTTACCTGGGTTGTGACTGGCATCTTCTGGTCTCTCCGACGCTCTTGTATTCAGGCCTATGATTTGGTGTTCGCTTTGGGAGAAGTGTAGGCGAGGACGCCCACAGGACAGCCGGTCTGGAGACCGGCGCGACAATACTGTCTTTACAAAATCAACTGGCCAATGTTCTAGAGTTTGAGGTGCACAAAGAACGGCAGCTTGGTTGCGTCGTTGAAGAGGATGAAGACGGCAAAGAAGACCAGCAGAACGAATGCCGCCTGGTAGATGCGTTCCTTGATCATGATATTGACGTCGCGGCGCATCAGGCTCTCAATGAGCAGGAAGAGGATCAGCCCGCCGTCGAGAATGGGAAATGGCATCAGGTTGAGGATGCCGAGGTTGAGGCTGATACCGGCGGCAAGGCCAAACTTCGAGGACCAGTCCTTGGTCTTGGCGGCGTCTCCCGCGGCCTGCGCAATGCCCAGCGGGCCAACCAATTGCTTGACGGAAGCCTGATGGGTGAGCAGCTTCTGGATGGTTCCAAAGATCAGCAGGGAATTATCCGCGCAGAAGTCTTCTGATGCTGCTACACCATTCGCAAAACCCATCGGCTGTGTGCGAGTGGGCAAGTCAGGATATTGACTGTGGCCGAAACCGATCATCCATCTTCCGTCCTGAGCGACAGGATGAACAACGATCGGCGTAGCGGCCTCTCCGTTATGAACCACCATGAGAGATACGGGCTTTCCTTGTCCCGCCTGAAGGTAGCTCACCATCGGCTCTAATGTATGGAATGCGTGGCCATCGACGGAAAGAATGGAGTCACCCGGCTGCAAGCCGGCCTTTTCCGCCGGCAAATTGGACATAATGTCCTTAATGCCTATGGGAGCCTTCTCTTCTTCGATGAAGATGCCAGTTGTGCTGAGGTCATATGGTTTCCATTTGTGTGCTTCCGGCAGGCTCAGGGTAATCGGGACCAGCTTGCCGTTCCGTTCGACCGATACTGATATGTTCCTGCTGGGCATGTCCGATCCGGGAACCATGACTGCGTACCAATCGGGATTGTTGACTCCATCGAACTGGCGGATGATATCGCCGGGCTGCAGGCCTGCCTGTGCGGCCGCTGAACCTTGGCCTACCCATTCAAGTTTGACAGTCTTGATGTCTGGCACTTCATTGATCCAGCCAAAATAGAAGACCATGAGCACGAAGGCGAGAATGAAGTTGGCCACGGGACCGGCTACGCCGATCAACATGCGCTGCCAGCGGGGGTGAGCATTGAAGGTGCCGGGGTCATCGACCGGGACTTCTTCACCGGGCAGTTCCCCCGCCATCTTAACGTAGCCCCCGAGGGGCAGTGCGCAGATTTTGTAGTCAGTATCGCCGTATTTGATGCCAAAGAGCCGCGGGCCGAAGCCGACGGAGAAGGCCTCGACGCGAACCTTGCAAAGCTTGGCTGCGGCAAAATGGCCGAACTCATGGACTACGACCATGATGCCCAACAGGACAACAAATGCGATGGGGTAAACCAAAAAATCAGGCATCATTCTGTGGCGTGACCTCGATGAAGCGTTCTGCTTTGTGCCGGCTTAGGCTAACAGCACATGAGCTGTTAGACGCGCCTCGCGGTCTGCGGCGAGCACCTCCGCTATCGTAGCGGGGTGAGCCTCGGGCGTGGCGGCAAGCACCTTCTCAATTGTACGCGGAATTCCCATAAATGGGATTTTTCTCTCCAGAAACGCTTCGACGGCGACTTCGTCGGCGGCATTGAGGGCAATGCAGTGCGAACCTCCTTTTTCCGCTGCTTCATAGGCCAAACGCAGGCAAGGAAAGCGTTCAAAATCAGGAGTTTCAAAGTCGAGATGCTGGAGCGCGGCCAAGTCAAAGGTGAGCGTGGAGGCAGGACGCTCGGGCCACGCGAGGGCGTAGAGAATCGGCAGGCGCATGTCGGTCACGGAGATTTGCGCCAGAATCGAACCGTCCACATACTCCACCAGTGAGTGAACGGTGGACTGGGGATGGACTGTGACCCGGATTTGCGCGGGCGGCAGATTGAAGAGCCGGCAGGCCTCAATGATCTCCAGGCCTTTGTTCAGCATGGTGGCTGAGTCGATGGTGATGCGGCGGCCCATGACCCAGGTGGGATGCTTAAGAGCCTGCTCGGGCGTAATGTCGGCGAATTTGTCGAGCGGCAGCTGGCGGAAGGGTCCACCGGAGGCCGTGAGCCAGATGTTCTTGACCTCGGCGTGTGCTCCGGCTCTCATGCATTGGTGGACGGCGTTGTGTTCGCTGTCGATGGGCAGGATAGGGACATTGCGCTCGCGGGCGGCGGCGGTGAGGATTTCGCCGGCGGCAACCATGCACTCTTTGTTGGCCAGGCCGATGGGCTTGCCAGCGAGGATGGCTGCGTGTGTCGCTTCGAGTCCCGCAACGCCGACAATGGCTGAGACGACGAAATCGGCTTCAGGGTGCGTGGCGCAGGCTACGGTGCCAGCGGTGCCGTGAGCAACTTCGATGCCGGTGATGCCAGCGTCTTTGAGGCGGGTGGAAAGCTGTGCGGCCAGCTCTTCGGTGGCCATCGAGATGATGCGCGGACGCCAGCGCTGGGCCTGCTGAAAGGCTTCGTCAACGTTGCGCCCTGCGGCAAGCGTGGCTACAGAGTAGCGCTCGGGAAATTGCTCAACGATGGAGAGGGTGCTTTGGCCGATGGAGCCGGTGGAACCGAGAATGGCGAGCTTTTTCAATTTTCCTTTATGATCCTCTTGAGTTAATTATCGCCGGTTGGATGGGGTGGTGGACAAATACGCGGTCCGACTACGGCGCTTTGTTAGGTTACGGAAGCGTAAGTTGAGGTGGACTGTATGCGCAGGACGGACTACGCTGATCGTATCGCCGAGAACCTCATGCATGTTGAAGTCTGGATTATCACGGGAGTTGAACCATGACGAAAATGTTCAATCCGCCGCATCCGGGCAAGGTATTGCGCGAATACCTTGGCGATATTGATGTAACGACCGCTGCTAAGCACCTGCATGTCTCGCGCACCACGCTCTCGCGAATTTTGAACGGTGCGGCGGGGGTTTCGGCAGTGATGTCGCTGCGGCTTTCAGACGCGCTCGGAACCCACGCCAGCTTTTGGTATGACATGCAAGCGGGTTACGATATGTGGCAGGCATCGCGCAAGAAGCGACCGAAGATTGAATGATTCGACATTGCAGCTTAGCGACGACGCGCATGGAGACAGCTGCGACCTGCGGCCTCCCGACATCTTTCAGTTTATCTTGCCCTGTTGCTCTTGGCGTTTCTGCTTGTTGGCCTCTATTCGCGCAGGCATATCGAGTCGATATGCCTGATCTTCGCGAACAAGCCTGTCATATTGCTCATGATCGTAGATAGTCATGAATTCGTGGTTTGGACAGTAGGGCACATGAAGCCATGAGAGCGTATGACAAAAGGAGCTTCTGCGTGGCTCGTCAACGGCGGGATCCTCGTTGATGACGAAGAATCCTGGGTCATCGGTAAAGACAACAATAGAGACTTCTTCCGCAGTAGGTATTTCGTACCAGTCAGAGAATTTCCCATCTATACCCTTCGTCTGTTGGCGAACTTTGTAATCTTGCGGATGACGGCGGATCTTGGCAACGAGTTTCGGTTGTCGGGCGCGATGCTCATCGAGAAGTTCAAAGAATCGAGTCAAACCCTGGGCTTCATCTGGCGTATGCTTCAAGATCATGTTCGCGTAACCAGATGTCGATTCCAGAAAATGAAGACGATAGGCAACCCAGTCGTGAATATCTTTCGGGAGCAGCCCCGGCGACTCGACGCCAAGTTCAATGTGTGCCGAGTAGTACCCGTCCATATATGAGCGAAACGCCGAGAGAGAGTTCTTGCCGAGATACATTGCGGGGCGCTGGCGAATCCGTTCGAGGGTCGTGCCTTCATATACTTTGGGCGTTTCCGAGTTCTCCATCGATACTCGCTCCTCAGAAGCAATTTCACATCTCGCTGTATATATCTCGCTCATCCGTGTCGCGCAACAATGAAATGCCTATGCGGCTTGCTCGCCACGCCGAAGGCAATCAGCCCCACCGCAGGTGGTGGTTACTTGAGGGAGGAGAGCATTTCGCGGCGGAGGATAGCGTTCATGCGGGATTGATAGCCTTTGCCGTGGGACTTTAGCCATTCGAGAACGTCTCCGTCGAGGCGGGCGGTGACGATTTTCTTGACCGGGCGATAGAGATGGCCGCGGATGCGTTGGGTTTTAGCCCATTCAGCGTCAGTGAGGACAGGAATATCGCTGGTGTCGATTTCGCGGGCCGACCGCGCGGAGAGCGCCTTCAGGTTTGCGCGCTGCGAGTCGGTGAGCGGCGGCAATGTGTCGAGTGTGTACCTAACCATTTTCTTTTTCATAGCGTCGCCTTTCTTTGGGTTCGGCCTGCCGGGCAGAGATGATGCGAACCACTTCGATTTCGGTCCCGTCTTCAAGTTCTTCCCGGATCGTGTGCGCCACGATCAGCAGCGCCACGCCTTCAACTTGGCCTATTGCTTGCCAGCGTTCTTCTCCGTCCTGAACGCGATCTTTCCATGAGAGATAGAGCGGATCGCGAAAGACCTGAGCGGCTTCTTCAAAGCTGATGCCATGCTTGCGCTGGTTGGCGAGATTCTTCGCGGGATCCCACTCAAACTGGACATCGCTCACGGATCAATTGTAATACATAATTGTAAATACAAACAGAGCCGGAGTTCGTCGGGCTTTCATAACGCTGCTTTCAATTGTGGTACACTTGCGTACACAAATGATTTCAGGAGGGGCGATGGAGACGCAGCGGGTTGGGATTCGCGAGTTTCGCGATAAGCTGGCCACTTATTTATTGGAGTCTGACTCGGCATTGGCGATTACCCGGCATGGCGACACGATTGGCTATTATCTGCCCACGCGGCGCAAGCGGAGCGAATCGGAGCAGGAGGCTCTGCGGCTCGCCGGGGTGCGAATGCAGGAGATGATGCAGGCCAATGGCGTGACCGAAGATGAGATTCTGGCTGACTTCAAGCAGTGGCGCAAAGAGCGGCGCGGATGAGCGCGGGCAGGGGGCTGGTGGTTGATGCCAATATCTTGCTGCGCGGAGTATTCGGTGTGAGGGTGCGGGAGTTGCTCACCGGATACGCTGAGACGGTTTCGTTTTATACGCCGGATATTTGCGTTGAGGATACGCTGAAATATATTCCCTCAATTGCACGGCGGCGGGGAATCGACCCGGTTGAGAGCGAAGAGAACCTGATGCAACTGCTGACCAGTTGCATTAACGTAATTGAAATGCCGGCATACGAAAAATATGAAACGTGGGCGCGGGAACGGATTGCCGCGCGTGATGCCGATGACTGGCCGGTCGTTGCAACGGCGCTGCTACTGGATGCCCCGATCTGGACCGAAGATCAGGACTTTTTTGACAGCGGCATTGCCACTTGGACCAGCAACAGGATTGAGGTCTACCTGCGCGATGTTTAAGCGGAAGTCAGTTGGCTGAAGAGATCGGGCAGGTTTACATACAACGGCGTTCCCTTTACCTCCAGGCGCGTGGACTCGACCCATTCCGCTCCCGAGCACATGCGTCCGGTGCGGGTTTTGGGATCGATTATCCAGATTGTCTCGATGCCCATCCGGTGATAGTCCTGGGCGCGTTCCTGAGTATCGGAGTAGGTATCGTCGGGGGAAAGAATCTCGATAACCAGGAGTGGCGGATCAGTCAAAACATCCGGCTGCGGTCCGGCGGTGAGCACAACCAGATCAGGCACGCGGACCCGGTTCTGGGCGACCTGAACCCGCTGCTCCGTGCTGCCGGTGATTCCCCATTCTTTTTCGTGCGCGCAAAACCACGCCGCCAACAACCACTGCACCCGCGCGTGTTCCCACTTACCCACATTGCGCTCCCTGATCTCCCCATCCACATACTCGCGGTCCGGCCGGTAAGTGATGCCGAGGTATTCACTGAGCGGGATTTGCAAAACCGTAGCCATAATACGGGATCATAGCATGAGTCTGGCTTGCTCTGGCTGCGCGGTAGTGGGTCAGTCTGAGGTAGCGTTCCCTCAGGGGCTAAAGCCCGCGTTAATCTTGGAGGTCTTGCGGCTGGACTGAAGTCCAGCCCTGATACAAAACCTTGATTTTTCGATAGATCCCAAGGAGAAAGCGCGGGAAGAAAACTCAAAACCGCTGATGGATGATCTGGGCGAACCAGAGAACGGGGGCGGCGAGGAGGAGAGCGTCAATGCGGTCGAGAACGCCGCCGTGGCCGGGGAGCAGCGAGCCGGAATCCTTGACTCCTGCGGAGCGCTTGAGCGCGGATTCGGCGAGGTCGCCGACCTGCGCGGCAATGTTGACGAGGACGGCCAAGCCGAGCCAGTACCAGATGCCAAGATCGGGATCGAGGGGGTAGGAAAGCCGGGCCGAGTCCCACTGAACGGAGAGCGTGTGTGCAAGTCCGAGGAGTCCAGCGGAGACCAGGACACTGCCAACGACCGAGGCAACTGCGCCCTCCCAGCTTTTACCGGGGCTGATTTTCGGGGCGAGCTTGTGGCGTCCCCAGAGGCGGCCAATATAGAGCGCGGCGATGTCTCCGGCCCAGACGACGCAGAGCAGAAAGGCAACGAGCGAGGGTCCGTTGGCCTCTTCACGCAGCGCGGGCAGCGAGATGAGTGTGAAGCCAGTGTAGAAGAGGGTAAAGACCGAGGTAACGGCATCCGGCATGACGCTCTCGACGGGCCGGGAGAAGGTGCAATAGACCAGCAGCGCGAGGGAGAGAAAGCCGAAGATGGTTGTGGTCAGGTCGGGCCATTGGTAGTTGCCGAGGAAGAGCGCGAGGATGGCGACGAGTACAGCGATGCGCGGTGCCTTGGCTCCGCTTTTCTCGGCGAGCCCCATGAACTCCCACGCGGCCAGCAAAGCGACCGCGGCTGTGGCCAGAATGAAGAAAACCTGCCAGCGCGGCTCGAGGAAGACCAGGGCCAGGACAATTGGAATCAAGACAAGCGCGGTAAGAATTCGTTTCATTCAGGGAAGAGAATACACTGCCGGGGTGGGGGCTGGTCGATTCGCGAGGCGTTGAACCTGCGGCTGCATGTGGATTGGCGCCGACTGGCTGGCTGAAAATCCGATGCGATTGAATGGAGATGGATAGAATTGAATTGCAACGGTCCTACAGGAGTCCTAACGGCTTGCGGGGCCGTCCAAGCAGTAAAATCAGTGCGATTTTGTTTCACGTGGAGAGATTCGTGGCGCCCATTCTGCTCTGGCTCATCCTGGTGCTGTGCCTCGCGATCTCCGTCGTTAAGTATCTAATGGGCCTTATTCTGCGACTTTCCTTTCCTGGTACGAAAATTCAGAAAGATTACACATGGCAGCCATCCGTCAGTGTTTTAATGCCGTGCTTTAATGAAGGCCGGACGGTTTACCAGACCATAGAAAGCATCAGCAAGAGCAATTATCCGAATGACCGCTTTGAAGTGATTGCGCAGGATGACTGCTCAGTGGATGACAGCCATGAGTGGATGCTGAAAGCCCAGCGTGACTTTACCAATATCCGCATCCGCGTGGGACGGAACGATGTGAATAGCGGCAAGGCTCGTTCAGTCTGCAATGCACTGCAGCACTCCGACGCTGAGATCATTATCTCGATTGACTCGGACTGCATCTTTCATCCTGATGCGATTCGCGAGCTGACGGCTTGCTTTGCGGAGCCGGGGATTGGTTCGGTTGGCGGCCGGGTCGGCGTCAGCAATCCCAACGACGGCGTGATTACCGCAATCCAGACAATGATTTATTACTCCGCCTTTGAGCTATATAAGATTCCAGAGAACTGGACGCGGAGTGTTTGTTGCATCAGCGGTTGTTTGTTTGCCATCCGGCGCGAACTGCTGCTGGAGATTGAGCCGGCGATTCGCGCACGCCACTGGTTTGGTATCCCGGTAAATCAAGGCGAAGACAGATTTCTCACGCATCAGACGCTGTTGCGCGGCTACGGAACCTATATCAACAATGACGCGCTTTGCTGGACTACTGTTCCCAATAAACTATCAGTGCTTTTCAAGCAGCAGCTTCGCTGGCGGCGCAGCATTGTGCGCGACTTCTTTTTTACCCTGCGTACTTTGCCACAGCATGTTTGGAAGCTGCACCCGAATACGGTTCTGACTCTTGTGCTTACGCCCCTGGGAGCGATAGTTGCTCTGCTGGTTGTAGTTACAATGCTATCTACCGATCCGCTGGCCTGGGCTGGTCCAACGTCATTAGTTGTCTATCTGGGCATCGCCGCGGTTCTGAGCTGGGCAATCAAGAAGTACAGCGCCCGCGAGACGCTCCAGCATCCACTGGCCTTTGGCGCATATATTGCATGGTCGCTGGCCAGCACACTTTTCATTACGCCGCTCGCGCTGTGCACCATGGACTCCGCGGATTGGGGCACGCGTACAAAAGAGCAACAGGAGGCATCCGTTGTCCACGCCAGCAGTTGAATCTACCGTTGCCGCTAAAAAATCATGGCCACCGCTGCAATCGCTTGCCTATAAGTCGGTGCTGACAAGTTATCGCATCTTTGCCATAGTTACACTCTATGCCGTGTTATTGGGCGTGCTTTCTTATGCGTTCATCATGGGATTCTATGCGGTGAATAAGTCGTGGGCCGCGCCGGTCATTCTCTCCGCGTCAGATGAGAAGAGCCTTGATTTCATGCAGAAGCTGGTAATAAGCCGGCAGAGCATTGAGGATCTCCGGGTGGATATACTGCGTCAGCAAAATACTCTCACTGAGATGACCCGGCAGCGCGCAGCCTTACTGGCGATTGATCCTCAGCTTGAGACAGCGATAGCACGCGAACGCGGTCACGATAAGATAACTGGGCCGCAACTGGCTGCGCTGGACGCGCAGAAACAGGCCGACAATCGCAAGACGCAAGAGATGCTAACGCAGATTCACCAGCTTGAGGCTCACATCGACAGCGATCTGGCCGCGGGACTCATCACCAAGGGAGATGCCGCGACGCAACTGGCTGCGCTGAACCAGGCGGAAGGCGCTTACACAGACAGTCGCATCGCAGATGTGCTGCTCTCAGACAGCGTACTGGACAAAACGACAATTGGAACTAAATCAATGGATGTGCTGGAAAAGCAGGCGGAGCTACGCTCGGCGATTGCCCAGCTCGATGTAACGCTCAGTGTCGCAGAAAAGCAATTGGCTGAAGATAACCGTCAGGCTGACCGCCTACACGACGCAATTGCCATTGCAAAACAAAGCCCCTATTACCTCAATGCTACCGGAACTGCGCGGCTGTACTTTGCCTTTGTTCCTTATGACAATCAGGACAATGCAAAGGTAGGCGCGCCGATTTATGACTGCTATCTGAATATGGCTTTATGCCGCAAGGTGGGCACCGTGAAGCAGGTGTTTCTAGGCGAGCAAGTCATCAGCCACCCGATCTTCAAGACGCAGGTGCGGGGGCTTACGATCCTGATGGATTTATCTCACCCCGAGTCAGCGAAATCGCAGACGGTCTTTCTGGGCCGCAAACCATTGTTCTTTTAGTCATTGATTGTTGAGGGAGTAAGAGGATGTTCCCGCATAATTTGCAGTATGCCGTAATTCTGTTGCTTGCCGCGCCTGCCTGCGTGGCCGCGCAAAGCGTATTGACCGATCAGCAGGCGTACTGCGCGTACCTTACCGAGCAGGCCAAGGCGCAGAGCGAGTTTCTGCGCACACCGAGCGCGACAGGAGGGTTTACGCAGCCTGATACCGGATTACCTCAGCAACTGGTGGCCGGTGCGCAACTGAGCATTTCGAATCTGAAGAAGGCGGGGATTACGGAAGACGTGGCGCGCAAGAACTGTGTGCTCTATAGGGACACGATCAGCATACAGCAGAATTTGCAGTATGCCTTGCCGAATATTGAACGGGATGCGCTTCGGCACAGGGTTGAATTGATTGATGAAGCGGCCAAGTCGCTCGGCACGTTGATCGACAAGTCCGCGCAGATGGTTGCGGCGCAGAATATGACACGCCCGATGCTATGGGCGCTCAAGACCAATAAGATCAAGCTGGAATCGGACCGCGCGGACGCGCAGTCGAAGATTGCCGCGATCTATATTCCTGCGCTCACTGATCAGCCACTTAAGTCGCAGGTAGCAGCCAAGCAGGCCAGCGATATTGAAGAGCAGAAGGCGCAAGCTAAATTGAATCGGCAGAATAACTGGGATGTAGCCCTGACTGCCGGCGGACACCAACAGATCAATCCAGTTGCACAGGGTTTTCATCCATACGGTGAAGTTACACTGAGCTACAACCTTGGCAGCCGCGCCATCGATAAGCACCTGGACCGCTCTGTAGCGGCTTACGGTGACTGGAAGAAAGTGCAGGAGGGCGATGTGATACGCGGCTTGGAAGAGCTGCGCGGCGTAATTACCGCGCAGATTGCCGCGCAGGAAAGCAGGCTCAAAGGCCTCCAAGAAGAAACCGCGCAGGCCGGCAGGGATTTGCAGCAGATCGGCGATGCCGATTCGACTGCGGCACTGGACTTCCGCAACCAGCTCACTACGACTCAACTGTTGTTGGGAGTCGAAACTGGCGACGCCAGTTATCGGCTCGACCGGCTGCGCGAGTTTCTGGCGAAGAATTTCTGACCTTCGCATCGGGCGAATTACATCGAGTTTTCTTACTTGAGATCGCCGCCTTTGCCAATGTCCATTGACGGCGAGAGGGGGTTGCTTTCGTCGATAGAGGCTTCGAGAGCCTGGTTGAGGATGCCCTTGGCTTTGAGGATGAACTCGATGGCGTCGCGACCGGCCCCGTGGCCGCCGGAGTTCGGCGTGATGTAATGGGCCTCGGCCTTGACCTCGGAGCGGGCATTGGCCACGGCCACTGCCAGGCCGACCTGACGCATCACAGGCAGATCAATGACATCGTCGCCCACATAGGCGATTTCTTCCAGTGTCACGCCCTCTTTCGCGATGATCTCGCGCACCGCCTGCATCTTGAAGGCCTGGCCCTGGTAGACGAATTCCAGCTTGAGGTCGCGTGCGCGCAGGGCGACGGTCTCGCTGATGCGCTTGGTGATGATGCCTACCTTCATTCCGCCGAGGCGGGCGAGGGTCATGCCCGCGCCATCGTGGGCGCTGTAGCCTTTGGCTTCGACCATTTTGGTTTGAATTGTGCCATCGGGTAAAGCGACAGGCATGGGATAGATCCAGATGGTGCCGTCAGTGAGGACTCCATCAACGTCGAAAAGAATGACTTTGATACGGCGGGCGCGGCTTTCTGCGGAAAGTGTCATGCATTAATTTTACCTATTGACAGAAAGGGCTTCTGGCGCGCTTCCCGCTGTGTGGGAGAAGATAGATGGATGGACCAAAAACCGCCCAGTGCCGCGCAGCCCGTGCTTGATGAGGAAGACTATTACATGGACGGGCTGTATCTGGTGTTCACTGCGGCGTATCACCTGAAGCGCGGATATTGCTGCGGCTCCGGCTGCCGCCACTGCCCTTATGGAAGCGCGGGGAAGGCAGCCGGAAAATCGCAGGAAGAATCGTAGACCACAGATTCCTGTGAAAACTTATTCTGAATGTCGTTTAGACGATGGTCAGGATGTTTGTGGCGCCGGCGAGCGTGTATTGATGGCCGATATTTGCGGCATAGGGCGCCGATGCGGCGCTCACGCTGCCTGTTTGATTGCCTGAAGAGAAATCGTGCGCCCCTTCAAGGGTAATGTTATGGGGTGGATTGTTGACCCCAAGGAAGAAGAGCGTTGTGGTCACTGAGGCGGTGTTTTGGCCGTCCTGATCAGTCCCCTTAAAGGTTACGCGCTTGATGCTTGCGAAATTTGCGACGTGGACCGCATTTTCAAGAACCTGTCCGCCTTCGAATTGCCACCGGCCTGCCGCATCGTTCACATTGGTCAGCGCCAACTGCTTGAGTTGAAGAATCATAGTACCTCCTCGTTTGCGTTGAATTGCGCTGATAGAGTGTGCATTGTTTCTACGCGCACGAAGATAGTGACTTATGGGTACTCCAGCGTTTCAAGTTATAGAGCACTTATCTATCCCGATTCCAGAAAGACTTGAGAGCAGCCTGGCTTCCAACTGCAAAAAAAATGCAGGAATCAATTTCAAAGCAAGCAGCGTGGGGAAGACTCCACGCCGCTTGATCATTTCATGCCGTGGACAAGAATTACCAGAAGCGATTATTGATCAGGTTGTAGACGTTGACGGTTCCGAGTCCAGTGGCGAAATCCCAGGCAGTGCCTGCCTTGTAAGCCGGGCTGTAACTCGTATCCGAGGTAGAAAGAACGCCGTTGGTTGCGCCGTCCAGATAACAGTTATAGGTTCCGGTGCAGTTCACGTCCATGTCGCCCATTGTTACGTCATAGAAAACGCAGGTCGAGGCTGCGCGCGCGCCGAGGGTTGAGTTGCATGCGGAGTTTCCGATCAGGCCGTTCTCATAGATGGCGATCTTGTAATAGACGGGATTGGGATTGCCCCAGCGTTCGCCTGTCTTCTGGTTAACCAGCGCCTGAATGCCGGCCCAGATGGGCGAAGAAAAACTGGTGCCGCCAGCGCCGGACCAGGTATCGGGCGTACCCGCACAACTGCCGCCGCCGTTATTCGTGTCGGAGTCGCAGTAAGGGTAATAGTGGCCCCATATTCCGTTCGAGGCGAAGAGCGATACGTCGGGAATATTGCGGACCTTGTTGAGCGGCTCGCCGAAGGAGACCTGCCAAGCGGGCCGGGGCCACCCGGCGCAAGTGCCGCTGACGATGCCCGGCAGCGAGGGGCTTCCGGTGGCGCAGTTGCTGGGGCCGCCGGAGCCGCCGGTGACAGAAAGGAAGCCGTCTTCGCCCGCGACTGAATTGCAAAAGCCGCTCGTACCGTAGGCCGTCGCATAGCCCTCGAATTGAGAAACCAGGGCGCTGGCGCAGGAGTCGTTCCAAGGAATCTCGGGAATGTAACTGAGGGCCGAGCCGTAGGAAGCGGTATTGGCGGTGTTCCAGTAGGCGGCGTTGTCGTTCATATAAGTGTCCGCAAAATCGGTGCCGCCGACGGAGACGTTATAGGGCGTAGAGGTAAAGCCGCTGACGCCGATGCCGTGGGTGGCCACAGCCTCATTGGCGTCGCAACTGGCGGCGTTTTCATCCCCAGAGGAGACGAAGACTGAGACCCCCTCATTTACAGCCTGCTGAAAGGTGGTGCTATAGGCCAGGTTTGCCGTAGCGCCGTTGAAGACTTCGCACTCGCCGTAGCTCATGCTCATGACTGCCGGTGGCGTGGCGCTTTCGTTGAGAAGATTCTGGATGGCGATGAGTCCGCCGAAGGTGGTGAATGTGTCTTCGCAAGAGGCGAGGACAATAGCTGCATTGGGAGCGGCAGCGGAGGCGTATTCAGCGTCCAGGATCGCTTCGCCGTCGTCTCCATTCACGCCGGGGTCGGCGCAGTTGCTGGTTCCGCTGGCCGGGGCTGGGTGAACCTGCGTGAAGGAGCCGGAGGTGTAGCCGGAGAGGCCGAAGGCGGTGCGAAAGCGGGTCCAGTCGGCTGTGGAATAGACATTTGTATCTTCGACGACGACGATGGTCTGGCCAGTGCCGGTGTAGCCGGCGCTGAAGGCGGGTGTGAAATTGTAGATGGAGGCCAGATCAGCGGGCGTGACGGCGTACCACTCGCTGCCGCCGAAGCTGAAGGTAAACTTAGCGCGCGGCTTGTTCATTGGGTGAGGGCGGAAATCGTGCAGAGAGACGACGCCGGAGATGACGGGCGCGAGGGTCGCTGGAATCCGGGGATCTGTCGCGTTGGCGATGTGAACTGCGCCATTGACCTCATAGCGGTGAATCTCGGTGGAGAATGCGTCGCGGACCCGGGCAGCCGTGCCACTGAAGTCGATCAGGATGTGGTTGGGATAGACGGTGTTGACGGTGAGTCCGTGGCCGCGCAGCCAGACGGCGATGGTGTCGATGTCCGCCTGCGCCACGCCGAAGCGTGCGCCAAACTCCGCGGCGGTGAGCCAGTGGTGGTAGTTGGGCGAGGATTTGTCGCTGAGGTTCTCGGTGTAGGCGTCGAGAGCCTGCTGTGCCGCGTCCGAGCGCTTGAGGAGCAGCTGCATGTGCTCTAGTGGCAGCCCATTCTCAACCGCGCCGAGATCGTTCGCGGCGTTGGCCTCGGGGCGGGTGTTGCCGGCGAGAGTCACGCGGCTAGATTCATCTATGGTTCCGTGAATGCGGGGCGCGGGAGCCTGTGCGGCCAGCGAATCCTGAATCGCGAATGCAAACCAAAGCAAAAGGTAAAGATAAACTGGAATTTTGGCGATCACGGAGATGTGAATCCTCATGCGCTTTAGTCCTGACTGGGGCAGTTTTACCGTTACGCCGGGAGAAATGGCTTCAGAAACCTATCGGGCTACTTTCTGATCGTGTCTGCAGAAGGTTTCGTGACGAGTCTACTGGAATTGCTGGCCGGTTGCTCAACATAAATTTGAAGATTCAGGTTACCGTTGGCAGTTTGGACTGGTTTCCCTCTATCCCGGAGGATATTCTTGAAGTGTCTAACGGGAGCCGGATGAAGCGCAGATTGGGGACAATGAGGCAGGAACGATGAGTGGCGCGCGCTGGGGCGCTGGCATCACGGCGGCAACGCGCTTTGTAGCGGAGATTGAGGCCGCGCAAGCGGGCACCCAGTCGGGGCAGGCACAATTGCGTCCCGGTTATGTCTTGGCCGGGGACGAGATTTTCCTCATGGAGCGCTGCCGTTCGGCAGTTCTCAAAGCTTTTGTTCCCGATGACCTGCGGGATTTCTGCCTCTCGGAGATGGATCTTGGCTCGACGCCGATCTTTGAGGTACTGGACCGGGCGCAGACCCCCTCATTGATGGCTCCCTTCCAGGTGATTTTTGTCCGTAATGTGAAGCAGCTTTACACGCGCGGTGCGAAAAAGGACGAATTTGCCGCGCTGGACAGATACTTCAAATCGCCCAACCCCCAGGCGCTGCTTATTTTTGTGGCGGATTTTCTGTGTATCCCCAGCGACCCGCGGCGGATGGAGATGGACGATAAGAACCGCTTCGAACGGTTGACGGAGACACTCGGCGAGCATTGCGGCATGGTGGAGCTGGCGCGGGTGAACGAAGAAGACGCGATGCGCTGGGCTGTGGCCACGGCACAGGAAGCCGGCACGAAGCTGGAACCCGACGCTGCCCGGCAACTGGCCGATGCGTTGGGCGCGGACATGATGCTGATTGCCTCGGAGCTGGAGAAGCTACTGCTCTTCACGCTGGGGAAGGGACGCATCACGCTGGGCGACGTGGAAACAATGGTGCTGGGAGCCAAGCAGCGTTCGCTCTATGAACTGACCGACGCGATCAGCGCAAAGGACAAAGCCAAGGCGCTGGCGCTGTTGCATGGGCTGCTGAACAGCACCGATGCAGGCGAGGATGCGGCGATAGGGCATCTATATATGTTGGCGCGGACTTACCGCCAGATGCTGGTGATTATCGAGAAGAACGTGCGTGACTCGCGGGCGATCTGGCAGGCATTGTGGCAGGGCTTTCGGATGCCTCCGTTTGCCGCCGATGACCTGATCCGCCAAGCCCGGCGTTATAAGAGCCGCCGTGAGTTAACCCGTGCGCTGCGGCTGATTGCCAGGGCCGATCTGGAGTTGCGGTCCTCTCCTCCGGACAAGCGGCTAGTGCTGGAGCGGCTGGTCTATGAGCTGGCCTCGGAACCAAAGCCCGCGCCACCCGCCTGGGCCACCGCGCTGCTCGCCTTTGAAGGCTGAGCCGCCTACAGAGCGTGGCTTCAGAACTCAAGCGAATCGAGAAAGCTCTCCAGCAATGTGGGAAGTTTTTTGTAGCCGGCGCCCATCTCCGACTTCACCAGATAACCGGATGTAGCGCCGCTGAGGGCGCGTGCCTTGTCCTCAATCGCGTCTGAACTGGAGAGGATAAAGACCGGAGCGTTTTTTAATTTTGGGTCGGCGCGCAGTTCGTCGAGAAACGCGAAGCCGTTCATGCGTGGCATCTCCAGATCGAGCAGAACCATCACCGGCATTTCAACGTGTTTGCCGGGTGATTGGCCGCGCAGGATTTCAAGCGCTTCCCGGCCGTCCTCGGCGCAGGTAATCGCAAATTTAATATCGGAGTTCGCTAGGCCGCGGCAGATGCTCTCTCTGCTTGCATCGTCGTCATCCACAACCAGGACGTTCACCATTGATTTGCCTGCCATTTCGCTGCTCTGCGTGGAGTTGCGGCTCTCCCCTCACTCTCGAAAGCCTGTTTCCCGCGCCGGTTTAATTCATCATGGCATCCGCGTAGCCGGTCAGGAAGGCGGCCAGCTTGCTGTACTGCGGACCGACCTGGGATTTGACCATGTACCCGGAAACGCAGCCGCTGTCACAGGCGCGCTTCCTGTCTATGTCGGCGTCGGAGCTGGTGAGAACGAAGACCGGCGTGTTTCGCAGGTCCGTGTCTCCGTGCAGTTCGCGCAGAAACTCGAAGCCGTTCATTCGAGGCATATTCAGGTCGAGCAGCACCACCAGAGGCGTATCGATATGCCGGGCCGGACTGACTCCGCGCAATATCTCCAGCGCCTCCCGTCCATCCTCGGCGGGCGTTACCGGGAACGTTGCTCCGGCCTTCTTGAGGCCGCGGCAGACCAGTTCCCGCGCCGCATCATCATCATCTACCAACAGGATATTCACCACTTCACCCCTCCAGTTGTTTTGTGGGAAAGCGCGGCCAGCGGAAAGAGAACTCCGCGCCCCGCTGTCCGTCTTTGGCATGGACTTCGATCCGGCCTTCATGCGCTTCGACCAGCCGTTTGGTCACCGCGAGGCCGATCCCGCTGGTCTCGCCCTGTTTACTTGGCGACAAAGTCTGAAAGATCTGAAAGATGCGCTCCTGAGCCGTCTCCGGAATCCCCGGACCGTCGTCGGCCACGGTAAACCTGCAATAACTGTCTTCCGCCACTGCCTTGATCTCGATGCGCCCTTCGGCGCGATCATGATGTTTGACCGCGTTGCCGATCAGGTTGCGCAAGACAGTCTCCAGCGGAGTGCGCGCGGCCTCGAAGGGGGGAACATCGGATTCGATTGCGACCGTAAAGCCCTCCGGCGGCGGCTGTAGCTCCAAGACGCTCTCGAATACCTTGCGGGGATCTACAAGGGAAAGCTCCGCGTCGGTCTTGCCCGCCCGGGCGTAGGCCAGCAGATCGCTGATCAGTCGCTCCATGCGCCGCACACGCGCCTGAATCCGGCCCAGATTGTTTTTTACGCTTTCGGGGGCCTCTTCTCCCAAGTCTTCCATCACCCACTCGACCAAGCCGGCAATGCCGGTGAGCGGCGCACGCAGATCGTGCGAAGCCACATGGGCAAACTCTTCCAGATCCCGGTTGGCCTGGCGCAGATCCAGTACCATTTTTTTGCGCACACTGATGTCGGTAATGGCGGCCAGTGTCATCCGCGCGTCTTTCCAGACTACCGGGCTGAGGCCGATCTCCACCGGAACCTCCTTGCCGTTCCGGTGCAGCGCGGTGAGGTCGCGATTGCCGCCCATCGCGCGCACCGTAGGGTGAGTGCGATAGGCGTGAGTGTTTGACGCATGTCCCTGACGATAGCGCTCCGGGATCAGCTGTTCCAGAGCCATCCCTTGTAATTCCTCCGGACGGTAACCGAGGATGTGCAGAACCCGGGGGTTGGTCATCACAATGCGATTCTCCCGGTCCGCCATCACCATTCCGTATGGTGAGGCGTCGAAGATATTCTGGAAGGCTGTCTCCAGCCGGATGCGTTCGGAGATATCGACGACCGAGGCCAGGATTCTGGTTCCTTCCGGCGTCTCCAGCGCGTTGAGCCCGATCTCGACAGGGAACTCGTGTCCTTCCGCATCGCGAGCAAAGAGGTTGCGGCCCGCGCCCATCCTGCGGGTTACCGGAGCAGCACTATACTCTTCGCGCAGCAGCTTATGCTGCCCGTGATAGCGCTGGGGCAGCAGGAACTCCACTTCCTTGCCTACGATCTCTTCGCGGCTGTATCCGAAGAGGTTTAAAAGATATTTATTGACATGGGAGATACGGCCATCTGTTCCGGTCAGCACAAACCCGGTCGGCGCGGCATCGAAAACCTGATTGGTAAGATGCGGAGTTTCCGGACCAAACACGATGCTCTGCTCCTCCCGGGGGAATTCGAAGGGCCAGGACTTGCATCCAGCGACAGCAGCGTACGTGACGAGGGATGACTAAAACTATCGCTGGCTGTGTCAATTTGCAAGATAAAAGGAATTGACGCTTTCAACCAAAGGGTGGAGTCGGGAATGAACGGATTATGGCCCGATCTGGAAATGGCCGCATCCGGAATGAACGCGTTATCGACGAGGGCATGCAAGCAGCCTTGCCATGGTCTTCGCCGCTCAACGAAGACCGTGTTCATTGAGCCAGGGTCCGTACTGCCGGTCGACGGTCTGGATGTGGTTGGTGAGCCAGTCGCGGAGAAAGCTGAGCAGCTTTGCATTGACCATCATCTCGCCGCGCTCGTGGCGTACGATAAAGTCCTCGACCTTGGCGGTCAGCTCGCGGTGCAGGGCCTTGTGGGCTTCGAGTCCGGGATAGCCCGCGGCAGCCATCATCGCCTCTTCGCCGGAAAAATGATCGCGGGTATATTTGAGCAGTTTGGCCAGCAACTGGCCGGTGATGGTATGTCCCTGGCCGCGCATCATCGCTGTATGCAGCTCGTTGAGGATTTCAAAGAGCACAAAATGCTGACTGTCCGCGCTCTCAACCCCGACTGAGTATTTATCGCTCCATGCCACCAGTGTCATTGAATTCCTCCTGTTCCGTTGGCGGGTGTGATTGCCGGGCTGCCCGCGGCCCGCGATTTCAGCTCTCTCTTTGCCGGACAATCCAGGGTCCGTAAGCGCGGTCGGTAGACTCGATGTGCGCGCGCAGCCAGTTGCGCAATCCATCGAGGAACTCAATGCTGATGGAAATCTCACCCGCCTCGTAGAGGGCGACGTACTCGGCTACCTGGCGCGTTATATTGCGGTCTTCGGCGGCGCGCTCGACAATGCCCGGCAGGCCGGCGGCGGCAAAGATCGCTTCCTCGGAGGCGAGGTGGTGGGAGGTGTATTCAGCCACCTCATGCAGTAACAGCCCCGCAGCTGGCTGCTGCTGATCTCCGATCACCGCCGCCTGGAGCTTGTCGAGGGTTGCAAAGAGCAAGGCGTAGTCGTCGTACATCCCCTGTGCGCTGTGCCCGGTCCATCGCGACATTGATTTTCTCCTCCTGCCCGGCGAATTTTGTCCGGCGAATTGAACCCGTAACAGCATTTCCGATTCAGCTCTTTACAGAGACTGAGATGTGGGCGATCTTTTTCCTCAGGAAAAGGCCGCCTTAGACGATTTCCAAACCGCCAAGATGCGAATCAAAAAATACTCTAAGGACTCAATCGGAAGAATTGTCGAAAGCGTTAGGGGCGGCATCCGGCAGAACGGTTTTGCTGGACGCCGTGCGCGGATTGTCTCTGCCGCGGCCGGGAGGCGATGAGCGAATTTTCCATAGGAATGTATCGCAATGTGAGCCTTTCCCGGAAGAGGGTCAATGGGGCATCGTATTGATTCTTTATATGGATAGAGACAGCGCCCTGGTGAGATTCCAACCGCGTCCGTGAGCGCATTGGTTATTATGCGGGTTAGGGCAGCAAAGGCGGCAAAAAACTGTTGACCTCCGAGTAAACCCGATATACATTGGAAATGCCATCCAACTGGCAGACTGTGCTGTGCAAGTGAGCGCGCCGGTCTGTCGATTCCCGCATCCTACTTGAGCAGTAGCTCATCTGTTGGTGCCCAGGCGTGTTTTCAGCGCCTCCGGAACGGGAAGAACGGGCGCGTAAATTCCCGAGACGGCAAACACGACTGCATTGACGCACGATGGTTCTTTCCAGATGTGCAAATTTGCGCCAAGATTTTTTGAACTGGACGGCTTTCTCGTGCGTCTATATCGGTGAATGAACTTTTCGGCAGCACATTGTAGGACTGGCTGCCTCCCGCTTCGGCGGCGGATTCAACCTCTGCCGGACGGAATTTGAGCCTTTTGTGAAGGAGAGTATGGCAATGCGTTCTGATCTTGTATTTGGGGCACTTTCTCATGTGTCCAACCGCTACCAGCTTTGTTTGCTGGCCAGCAAGGCAACCCGGAAGCTGCACAAGCCGAATACCCGGCTGCAGGACACGACCAATGAAGTCCTGGATCGCTTCCATTTCACCAACCCCGGCGCCATTTCGCAGGCGGTCGTCGTCCCTGAACTGCCCATGGAAGAACAGCGCCGCGCGGCATAACACTGCCCGTACCGCGTATAATTGAGTCAAGCCATCGGTTAAAGCGGCGCTGTCTAAGAAAAAACAGCGCTGCATTCCCTGCCGCTTCCATCCTCTTATGCAAATCAGATAGAGTGATTGAGTCGGCATCTATAGGCTGTCTCCTTGCCCCCCGCACGGATTGCTACCAGGATTGTTTCCCGGGTATTCAACTGGAGCATGTCTCTTCTCGTACCCCCTCACGTACACATCCTTCCATTTGCAGGTGAACATGACCATCGCTGAACTCAAAGAAAAAAACATCACAGAATTGAGCCGCATAGCGCGCACCCTGGAGATTCCGGGCGCCAGCGGCCTTCGCAAGCAGGATCTGATCTTTAAGATTCTTCAGGCGCAAAGCGAAAAAGAAGGCCACATCTTCGCTGAAGGCGTCCTGGAGATCCTTCCTGACGGTTATGGTTTTCTGCGCTCGCCGGATTACAACTACCTGCCCGGGCCGGACGACATTTATGTCTCTCCTTCTCAAATTCGAAAATTCGATTTGAAGACCGGCGACTCGATCAGCGGCAATGTGCGGCCGCCCCACGAAGGGGAAAAGTACTTCGCGCTGGTCAAGATTGAAGCCATCAATTTCGAATCTCCTGAAGAAACCCGCAATAAAATCCTCTTCGACAACCTCACCCCGCTCTATCCCCAGGAACGCATCAAGATGGAGACCGTGCGCGAGGCCGTCAGCGGTCGCGTCATGGACCTCCTCACGCCTGTGGGCAAGGGACAACGTGGCCTGATCGTCGCTCCGCCGCGTACCGGCAAGACGATGCTGTTGCAGTCGATCGCCAACTCGATTTCGACCAATCACCCGGAGGTTGTGCTGATTGTTCTGCTGATCGATGAGCGTCCGGAAGAAGTCACCGACATGCAGCGCTCGGTGAAGGGCGAAGTGATCAGCTCGACCTTTGACGAACCCGCCGCCCGCCACGTGCAGGTGGCCGAGATGGTCATCGAAAAAGCCAAGCGCCTGGTTGAGCACAAGCGCGACGTGGTGATTCTGCTGGACTCGATCACGCGTCTGGCCCGCGCCTACAACACGATTGTGCCGCCATCGGGCAAGGTACTTTCAGGCGG
>CAZHKN010000042.1:0-23238 GCA_964532725.1 uncultured Occallatibacter sp. | reverse complement strand
ATTTGATCTCGACCGAGCTGGCGACGATCGCGCGCTGCTTCTCGGTCAGATCGGCAATCGAAACCCGGCTCACCTTGGCCGGCTGCAAAGCCTTTTCGGCAAAGGTGGTGATCTCCTCGGAAAACTCAATGATGTCGATCTTTTCGCCGCGCAACTCGCGGATAATCGACTGCACGCGCATTCCCTTCATGCCCACACAGGCGCCCACCGGGTCCACGTCTTTGTCGCGGCTCTGCACGGCAATTTTGGTCCGCTCGCCGGCCTCGCGCGCAATCGCCTTGATCAGAACCGTGTTGTCGTAGATCTCCGGTACTTCGGACTGGAAGAGATTGGATACCAACTCCGGCGCGGCCCGCGAGACAATCACCTGCGGCCCCTTGGCGGCGCGGTCCACCTTCAGCAGCACCACACGCACCCGCTCGCCGATGGAAAACTGCTCCAGCCGCGACTGCTCCCGCTTGGGGCAGCGCGCCTCGGCCTTGCCCAGGTCATAGATAATGTCCTGGCCTTCGATGCGTTTCACTGTCGCATTCAGCACTTCCTTTTCGCGATGCGCATACTCGAGGAAAACCGTATCCCGCTCCGCCTCACGAACTTTTTGAAAGATCACCTGCTTGGCCAACTGCGCGGCAATGCGCCCCAGCGGGCTGGTGTCGCGATAAAAACGCAACTCGCTGCCCACTTCCACTTCCGGAGAGATCGCCTTGGCGTCGGTCAGCGTGATCTGGTTGAGCGGATCTTCGACGGGTTCCTCATCCGGCACGACCGTCTTAAAGATGTAGGCGCGAATCTCGCCTGTTTCCTTGTCCATTTCCCCGCGCATGTTCTCCTGGGTCTTGTAGAACTTGCGCGTGGCCAGGGCAATGGCCTCCTCAACGGCGCCGACCACGATGCCGGGATCGATGCCCTTTTCGCTGCTCAACAGCTCGATACTCTGATACAAAACGCTGGCCATACTCTGCTTGCTCTCTGTTCTTCGGTACTCCGCGTACGGCGGAGGGTTAAATTGGGTGGAAGCCTTGCGGGCCGCACCGGTTTGTTGTGTGCCAGGGACCAAGGGACTCATTTCATCGCCCGCTCTCGGAGCCTGCCCCCGGTGCTTCTCCTTAGTCCCTCTGGTCCCTTGGTCCCTGTCTCTTCAAATCTCCGGAATCAACTGCGCCTTCTCCACATTGCTCAACGCAATCTCCACTGTGCTTACACCAGCCTTCCGGCTCTTGCTGTTCTGCTTCACCGCGTTCAAATCAAGCGTGATCGTTTCTTTGTTCGCTACTTGCAGCCGTCCCTGCCAGTGCCGGTTATTCTTGACCGGCTCAAAGCTCTGCACCTTTACCAAGGAGCCGATAAACCGTTCAAAATCCGCCGCCTTGGCCAACTTGCGATCAAGGCCCGGCGAACTGGCCTCCAGCGTGTACTCCGCGCCGGGAATGAGATCTTCCACATCCAGCAGCACGCCGAAATCCCGGCTGAAGGCCACGCAATCCTCGTGGGTAATGCCGGAGAGCTGATTGGCGCTCAGCGTCCCCGCCTTCGCGTCCTTCAGCAGCCTCTCGGGGAGAGATTCGTGCCCCTCATCGCCCAGTTCAGGCTCAGAATCCTCAGCCTCATCTGTCCCAACCCTGGACACGCTGGCCAGAATTGCCGCTTTCAGCCGTTCGCGCCCCTCGGCATTTTTTTCGAGGAAGACGCGCAAAACGCGTTCTTTTGCCGGGCCGGCGAACTCAATCTCCACCACATCCAGCCCATGCGAGGCGGCTACCCGCTGCGCCGCAACCCGAATTTCGTCCAGCTTGACTGCCATCGATTCCACGCCGCGCACAGCGGCTTTTCTCAGGGATTCAATCCCCGCATCTGATTGAATTCAGGAGAGATTTTGTCTGCCAACCCGACTGCAAACAGGGGGTGGGAGCTTTCATAAAAATCGGTCCAGAAGCAGGGAATTTTCCGCAAATAAAAAGTGGGCTGTAAGCCCACTCCTCTCTCCGCCAGCCGGCAAACCCACGGCAACAGGACGGACAAATTCGTCTGCATCGTTATCATACGTCGAAATGCGGTAAAACTCAATGCTCAAGTTGAAAGGGGCAAGTTTTGAATAGGTGTCGCGTCTAGTCTAATTAATCGTAGTTCCATTGCTCCGCAACATGATCATTACGTCTTTCAGTGCGGTGGCGTATCCATTATGCCAGTGTTTTCTCAGCTCAACTCCCTTTTCCGATTGGCATTGGTCGCGGCTAATCGCTCCGCCGCCGTCCTCGCCAACCTCTTGCAAGCGAACTTCCAACAGTTGCTCGATGGACCAGTGCAGCGAAGATATTTTCTCCGTATTTTTCTCCATTTGAATACACCTCAATCCTGTACCTATCCGCCCGGCAATCACGGCACCCCGATGATATCGATTATTGTGCAACTCTGTCTGTGCAGAATCGACCATTCCATGCATGTCCGGTGAATGGAGTTACTTTTCAATCTCTCCGCCTCTTACTCTTCGCCGTGTGCAACGCATCTGCAATGCTTTGCACACCATTGCATCGCTATTGACAAAGAGATATACAATATATATACATCGCTGAGATGGATCTCCACTTCCTCTTTCTCGGCCAGCGCTTCGTCTGGGATTCGGAGAAGGCGTCCACCAACATAAGCAAGCATGGTGTCAGCTTTGAGATGGCTTGCCAAGTTTTCTTCGATCCGTTGATTCGGATTGAAGGTGCTAGCAGCGGAGATGAGCAAAGAGACGCGGCCATCGGACTGACAGAGGATTGGACCTTGCTCTTTGTCGTTCATCTGCTGCGTGAGGGCGAGACGATCCGTATTATCTCGGCGCGGCCGGCGACCGCGCAGGAACGGAGAACTTATGAAGACTGCGAGTGAACGAATCCGGCAGCGCTTGAAGAAAGACCGTCAGATGACGGTCATCAGCATTCGCATTCCCGAAGATGTGATCGATGAACTCAAAGAGATTGCTCCATCGCTTGGCTTCAGCGGTTATCAGCCGCTGATCCGCGCTTACATTGGCCAAGGATTGCGCAAGGATCAGGCGCGCATGGAGAGCTCGCAGTTGAGCGCGCTCACTGAGAGCCTGCGCAAACACGGCATCAATGATCAGGTCATCTCCGCCGCCATCGCAGAAGCACAATTGAAGACAGCGTAGCAATACTGTCCGTTCCTCCCACGGCATGCTTCCGCCTTCGGCGCACGAGATGCGGTCGCTGGAGCGTCCTACAAATGAAAGCGGGACGGGGCACAAATATCCCCCCCTCCCGCTCAAGAACTGAAACATAGTTTTGTAGAAGAGTGTGTTCCCAGAGTTGTTAGTGGATAACTTTCACGTTCTGCCAGCCGCCGCTGCCAATCTGGACTCCCGGACCCATATCCGCGTCGCCATTGACGATGTACTGCCGGAGTTTGCCGTCGGGGGTAATCGCCTGAATCAGATTATTGCCGCCGTAAAAGACGGATGAGAACTGGGTCCATCCGGCATTGCCGATGAAAGCGCCGGTCCCGATATCGGGGCCTCCCTTGTCGAAGTAGCGCTTGATTTTTCCATCTGCCGTCAGCGCGAAGATCTCGCCGACTACGCCTGAGAACAGGTGAGTAAACTGTGACCAGCCACCTGTTCCGATGACCGTGCCGGGACCGATATCGCCTTGTCCATTGTCGAGGTAGCGGAAAAGCTTGTCGCCTTCGACCGCATAAATTACCGCTTCAGCCATTGTGCTCTCCATATTTGAGGGATTGTTGATACGAACCTTGGCAATCAAATTGTTACAATGACATCGGCGCGCAAACCCAGCCGTTGATGCGCCCGTCTTGCCTATTGCAGCTTCGACCGTTCAGGCCGATCAACAAACGGAGCATAGCCCGAGACTTTCTTAATGTCGAGTGAATATTGCCGTCTATTTATAGATGAGTTACATTACGAAAGGCCGGGACCCTGAAGTAACCAATGCGCCAGTTTGCACAGGGTGAAAAGTGATTGCCGGAGTAAAAGCCGATCATCTTAAAAGCCGACAGTCGCCGGCAAAATCTCATCCACATCCACCCACTGCGTGGGATAGTTGCCCGTATAACATGCCGTGCAGTAGCCGTTATGCTCCTGGCCGTCACAGGCTTTGAGCAGGCCATCTAAAGATAAGTACGCCAGCGAGTCAGCCTCGATAAATTGCCGAATCTCTTCAACGGATTTCTGCGCCGCAATCAGATCGCGCTTACTGGGCGTATCCACGCCGTAGAAACACGGCGAAATCGTCGGCGGACAACTGATTCTCAGATGAACCTCAGAAGCTCCCGCGCCGCGCACCATGCGGACAATCTTGCGTGAAGTTGTCCCGCGAATAATCGAGTCATCTATCAGAATGACGCGCTTGCCTTCCAGCAGATTGCGCACCGGATTGAGCTTGAGCCGCACGCCGAAGTCGCGGACGCGCTGCTCTGGTTCGATAAATGTGCGTCCGACGTAGTGATTGCGAATCAGCCCGAGGCGGAAGGGAAGGCCCGCCTCCTCCGCGTAACCGAGAGCTGCTGTAACACCGGAATCCGGCACGGGAACAACAACATCGGCGGGAACGGCGGACTCGCGTGCCAGTTGGCGGCCCATCTGGTCCCGGCTCTCCTGCACCCAGCGGCCAAAGATGCGGCTGTCGGGCCGGGCAAAGTAAACATGCTCGAAGATGCAGCTCGACTGCGGAACGCCGGTTGCGTACTGGCGGCTGGTGACGCCGTCTTCGGTGACCATCACAAGTTCGCCGGGTAGTACGTCGCGCTCATACTCGGCGCGCAGCAGGTCAAAAGCGCAGGTCTCCGAGGCAAAGATGATGGTGTCCGGGCCGTCTGCATTCTTGATACGGCCCATCGAGAGCGGCCGGAAGCCGCGTGGATCGCGTGCGGCAAAGATGCGGTCGCGAGTCATCATCACGATGGAGAATGCGCCCTCGACCTGGCCGAGCGAGTCGGCAATGGCATCCACCAGCGAATTGGCTTTGGAGTGAGCGATGAGCTGGACGATGATCTCGGAGTCGGAAGTCGTCTGGAAGTAGGCTCCATCGCGTTCGAGGCGCGCACGCACATTGCCCAAGTTGACGAGGTTGCCGTTATGCGCAATCGCAATGAGTCCTTTGGTGGACTCGACGCGGATGGGTTGAGCGTTGAGCAGCGCTGAATCACCAGTCGTGGAATAGCGGGTGTGGCCAATGGCCATCGAGCCAGGGAGCTTGGCCAGCACATCGTCGGTGAAAATCTCTGAGACCAACCCCATGCCTTTGATATTGGCGAGGCGTTGACCGTCGGCGGTGGCAATGCCGGCAGATTCCTGACCGCGGTGCTGGAGAGCGTACAGGCCAAGATAGGCCTGACGGGCGGCATCGGGATGGCCGTGAATAGCGACTACGCCGCACTCTTCGCGGAGTTTTGGGTCATTGCAATCCCCGGTCTCAGAAGCGAGACCGGGGGCACCCGGCTGATTGGAGTGAGAAACAAACGCAGGTCCTTCGCTTCGCTCAGGATGACAACTCTTTGCGGCGATAACATGACAACAGTCTGACGCGTCGATTACGCCTTCTACTCCTTGAAAGAGCCGCGGGGTCATGCCGTCACCTCGTCGTGCAGCGTGGCCTCAAGCGACGCGGCCCAGGGTCTTCGCAATTCATCCAGCCGCACAGAGATAAAGGCCTGTCCATCGACAGCGATCTTGATGTGCCGCCCGCCGGTGGCGCCGATCCGCGCGGCGAGGAAGTTGTACTTCGCGGCCAGCCGTTCAATCGTCGCGGTGTTCGATGGATCGGTGGTGACCAGCACGGTGGAGGCGACCTCGGCAAAGAGTCCAAAGAGCGGATGCGCCATCAACGATTGATCCTGCTCAACAGTCGCGCCGATTCCTTTGGCAAACGCAGCCTGCGCAATGGAGACGGCGATGCCGCCGTCGGAGATGTCGCGTGCGGAGCGAATCAACCCCTTCTCCGCCAGCGCGGCCAGTAGTTTGTGCAGATCGGCTTCGGCTTCAAGATCCAGCGCGGGCGGTCTGCCCCAGAGCGCGCCAAGAATCACCTTTGAGTACTCGGAGCTGCCGAAAGCGGTGAGAGCAGCTGCCGCTGCATCTTCAGTCGCATCGGCGACTTCAGAAACGACTGGCTGGGCCTGCAAAGCCGGCAATACAATCTGGCTCATTGGCAGCGGCTCAACGGGAACGGTGAGGCTGGGATCGGGGGTTTCACCCTCAGGCACCGGCCAAAGCAGCAAAATTGCATCGCCCTCGGCGTCAAAGCCCGCCGATACGGCCTTGGTCACATCATCGAGAATTCCCACAATTCCCAGCACAGGTGTTGGATAGATTCCCACGCCGCGGGTTTCGTTATAGAGCGACACATTGCCGCCGGTAATCGGCGTACCCAGCGCGGTACAGGCCTCGCCGATGCCGTCAATCGCGGCGGAAAGCTGGGCCATAATCTCCGGCTTTTCAGGATTGCCAAAGTTCAGGCAGTTCGTCGCGGCTACCGGTGTCGCGCCTGTACAGGCGACCTTGCGCGCGGCCTCGGCAACGGCATGCATCGCGCCGAGCTTTGGGTCGAGATAGGCCCAGCGCCCATTACCGTCAAGCGCCATCGCCAGGCCAATCTCGCCGACCGGCCCTTCCAATGCATCTGGCTTGCCGGTGCCCTTGATGCGCATCACGCCGGCTTCGCCGCCAGGGCCAATCACGGTGTTGGTCTGCACCATGGTGTCGTACTGCTCATGCACCCAGCGCTTGGAGCAGACATTGGAGCTGGCCAGCAGCTTCTTCAAATCGGCCGTGTAATCGCGGTCTTCGGCAAGTTTGGCCAATACCCCCTCCGGGGGGTCTAGCGCTACAGGGGCTTTCCACTCGCCGACAGACCGATGATAGAGTGGAGCATCGTCAGTGAGCGACTGATTGGGAATATCTGCCACCAGTACGCCGTGATGGCGAATCCTCAGCCGCGATTCAGGCTTGACGGTACCAACAATCACGCCGTCGAGTCCCCATTTTTCAAAGACGCACAGGACTTCGTTTTCGCGGCCTTTTTCCGCCACCAGCAGCATCCGCTCCTGGCTCTCAGAGAGCATGATCTCGTAGGCCGTCATGCCGGTTTCGCGTTGCGGAACCAGGTCCAGCTCCACGTCCAGCCCCACGCCGCCGCGCGCGCCCATCTCGCAGGTGGAGCAGGTGAGGCCTGCCGCGCCCATATCCTGAATGCCGACAATCGCACCGGTCTGCATCGCCTCCAGGCAGGCCTCCAGCAGTAGCTTCTCCATGAAGGGGTCGCCCACCTGCACGTTGGGCCGCTTGGCCTCAGTACCTTCGTGGAACTCCTCAGAGGCCATCGTCGCGCCGTGGATGCCGTCGCGCCCGGTCTTCGCTCCTACATAAATCACCGGGTTGCCGGTTCCGCTGGCCTTGCCGTAAAAGATCTCATCCTTGCGGACGAGGCCGAGCGCAAAGGCGTTCACCAGCGGGTTGCCGCTGTAACAGACCTCAAATTTTGTCTCGCCGCCCAGGTTGGGCACACCGAAGCAGTTGCCGTATCCGGCAATGCCGCTTACCACTCCCTCAACAATGGAGTGGTTCTTCCGGACCAGCTTGCGGTCTTCCTCGTCCAGACCCGGTTCATCGGAAATAGGCCCAAAGCGCAGCGAATCCATTACTGCCAGTGGCCGCGCGCCCATCGTGAAGATATCGCGCAGAATGCCGCCCACGCCGGTGGCAGCACCCTGAAATGGCTCAATATAGCTGGGATGATTGTGCGATTCGATCTTGAAAGCGCAGGCCCATCCCTCGCCGACGTCGATAATGCCGGCATTTTCGCCCGGCCCCTGCACCACGTGATCGCTCTTGGTGGGCAGCCGCTTCAGGTGGACGCGGCTCGACTTATAGGAGCAGTGCTCGCTCCACATCACGCTATAAATGCCCAACTCGGTAAGTGAGGGTACGCGCCCCAGCGCCGCAAGAATGCGGTTGTACTCATCTGCTGTGATGCTGTGCAGGGCAAGCAACTCAGGCGTTACCGCCACCGGTTCTGGAGCGACTGGAGAATGTTCAAGGGTCATCGTGGTTGCCTTTATTGTCGCACGGTTGTCACGGCAAATGGGTAGATTTGGGGTGTGTTGCCGGCTCAAAGCCAAGGCCGCTTGCCGCCATGCGCAGCGGAGAAGTTAGCGCTACATGTTCGGCCTGCAGCTCACTCCATCCGGCTGAACACCTGACTAGATGTCGTTTTTGCCGGTGGCGTCTGGAGCCAAAGTTGTGCGATACTCAAGGCTGGCCACCCCGCGCCGGGATGGCGGAACTGGCAGACGCAGCGGACTCAAAATCCGCCGAGCTTCGGCTCGTGGGGGTTCGACCCCCCCTCCCGGCACCAATGATTCTGAATAAACGTCACACATAATGAACACTTTATATGATTTCTATCCCTTTGCTGTGAGATCACACGAGTATGGTCTTTAGGGAATGGTTTGGAGCGGCAGGCAGGTCAGTTTGCATTTATTACGCATGATTACACAGGTCTGCCGTCAATTACACGTACACAGCGGAGTGCTTGGTCATGAGCCGGCAAGAATAGGTTCCGTGGATTGATGCTTGAGGCGTGAAGTCAACGGTGCTTTGCGCTTCGAGGCGGAGCGGTTCAGCCCCGCCTTTTTGGCACAGCTACAGTCCCTTTAGAGTTGCCATCGGTTACTTATGTTCGCCGCCACCTTCGTGTCCGCCACCGCCATGAGGTGCTGCGCCCGCGTGAGAGGCCGTTGCGTGAGCCACACCGGGCCGTGCCCCGCCAGGGTGGGAAACTGGTACGCTGTGATGGACTGCTCCACCACCTGCTAGATGAGATCCCCCTCCGCCGGCGCGCCCTGCCGCCGCGTAATGGCTACGGCCTGCTGCTTCACCACCACCGCCGCGATAGCTTCCGCCGCCTGCTTCAACGAACCGATGGCCGCCCCATCCGTGACCATAGCCCCATCCGGCCCACGGTCCCATGCCCAGGAAGATGCCATTGTAGAAATAGCCCGGCCCGTAAAAGCCCATGGGGGCGCAGCCGTAGGGAGCATAGTCGTAATAGCCGTAGGAGCATACGGGTTGAATGCCGATGCCAACGACAATTTGCGCATGAGCCGCTGGCGCGATGGCCAGTCCAAACAATAATGCTGTGGTGCCAAGTAGTATCTTGAACTTTTGCATCTTTGACCCCCTTGAGGTGTCTGCGGTTCCTTCTGTTGCGTGGGATGCTGTGAGCAGCCGCAAAACAAATTCGGCTACGGCAGCTACCATAAGGGGCTAAGTCCGTTCATCGCTTCTGTTAACTCAGGCAGGCTTTCTATCGATCAACCCTTACAGTATTCAACTTAGCCTCGCGCCTTGTCTAAGTCTGAGCAATGCTGAACACATCACATTTCTCAGTTTGCTTCATTCACTTACCACTCAGGTCAATATTGGTCAGCAATTGAAATCAGCGCAGGCAATACTGACATTCAGTACACGCCACGGGATAGAAGGCTGCCGGACACTCCGGCGTGCGGGCTTTGATGCAACCGACAACAGATAGAGTCCGCATAACAACCGCCGTGCCAGTGAGTCGGAGAACCAAATGGAGAACCAATGACACTGCTCAAATCCCTAGGTACAGGATTGTGCCTCACCGTGCTCTGTGTACTCGCCGCGCCCCAATCAAAGGCCGACGATTGGAACAGAAAAACAGTAGTCACCTTCAGCGGCCCGGTCGAAGTTCCGGGCGTTGGCGCACAGGTTTTACCGGCGGGAACCTATATATTCAAGATCCTAGAGTCGCCCTCGGATCGTCACATCGTGCAGATCCTGAGCCAGGACGAGACCCACGTGTACACTACCATTCTCGCCATCCCCAATTTCCGCTTGAAAGCCACCGATAAAACAGTCATGACTTTCCGCGAGCGCCCTGCCGGCGAACCAGAAGCATTAAGGGCATGGTTCTATCCAGGCCGTGAATGGGGCGAAGAATTTGTCTATGAAAGGCCCAAGGCAATTCAACTGGCCAAGGAAACAAACGAGTATGTGCTTTCGACCCCGGCGGTTCTTGTGGCCGCTCCCGTCGAGACCTTGAAGGCTGCTCCGGTTGAGGCAGTAAACCCCGTAGGCGAGACGATTGATACCGCTCAGGTAGTCGAAGCGCCTCCCGCGACCGTTGCTGTGGCAGCGCTCGAACCTCCTGTGGCGTTGCCGAAAACCGCCAGTAATCTTGGCCTAATCGGCCTGTCAGGAATGATGCTTCTAAGCGTCGGTCTTCTGCTTTCGGGGCTGATGAAGAAGTCTGTTTAAGCAAAGAACCGTAGACACCTACGGTTGTTCCTGGTTCTTCAAAGGGAGCGACGAAATGCAAATGAAGAGGCGGTACGTAAGTATCGCCTCTCCATTTGCATGACCAGCAGAACACTTGATGGCGGAGTGTCAGGACTCTCTTAAGAAAGAGATAGATGACGATGAAGATTGAGCCTGAATGCAAAGCAATGAAAGCAACCGGACTGTCTGTCCCGCATATGCTCTTATCCAGAGCGTGCAGTCGGAGTATGAGCAACCAACCTCTGTTTTCCATCATCCTGCTTGCCGTCTTGATCGCTCAGAATCCTCGAGCGCGTTCGCAGGAGGCCGCTGCGCCGCACCAGCGTTCAGGCGATAATTACACACTGCGCGTAAAGTCAGATCTGGTCATTTTGAACGCAACTGTAGTGGATCGTCATAACGCACTTGTTTCTCAACTCAATGCAGATAACTTTCAAATTTATGAGGACAACGTTCCTCAGAAGATCAAGAATTTTAGCCATGAAGACGTACCGGTCACTGTTGGTATTGTCATTGATAACAGCGGCAGCATGGCTCCCAAGCGCAACGATGTGATTGATGCGGCCTTGTCGTTTGCCGGGTCGAGCAATCCCAAGGACCAGATGTTTGTCGTCCATTTCAACGAGCACGTTTCTCTGGGGCTGTCTGCGAAGACGCCATTTACAGATCGCAGCGATCAGTTGCAACTGGCTCTTGCCTCCTTCAGAGCGATCGGAGAAACAGCGCTCTACGATGGAATTGCCGCGGCTCTTGAGCATCTTCAACTTGGAAGTTATGACAAGAAGGTTCTCATTCTCATCAGCGATGGCGGCGATAATGCCAGCAAGCACACTCTGGCTCAGATCGTTGAGTTGGCGAAGCGCTCCAACGCAATCATCTATGCAATCGGGATCTTCGATGAGCAAGACGGCGATCAGAACCCCAATGTTCTGAAACGATTTGCGAAAGCGACAGGCGGGGAAGCATTCTTTCCGGGATCCTCAAAAGATATTGCTCCTATCTGCGACGGGATCGCCCACGATATTCGCAGTCAGTACACGCTGTCCTATATCCCAACAAACAAAGCGGACGACGGCAAGTATCGAGTCATTGAGGTGAGAGCGAGTGCTGCTGGACACGGGCGCTTGTCGGTACGCACGCGGGCTGGTTACTCATCGCCGCCAGCATCTGGCAGCATAGGACAACTGCCATGATCTCCACATCCGAGCAAGAGGCTTTCACCAGCCAAGGACGCAGTTTCCTTCGTTGGACGCGATGGCTATTTGTCATTTCTGGAATTCTTGCGCTTGCATATGCAGGGCTTGTTCTCCTCAATGCAAGGCAGTATCAGATTGCCGCGAGCGATACTTTGAATCAACAGATACAAGCTGCAAGGCAACACATTGCCCTTCCGTCAGCCACTGCAGTCAGGGAAGGAGATGTCTTGGGGAAGATTGAGATTCCGCGGCTTGGTTTTTCAGCGGCAGTTTTGCAGGGAACCACCGCGAAAACCTTGTTGCTTGGAGTGGGGCATATTGCCGGAACGGCGCTGCCCGGGCAGCCGGGAAATGTAGGAATCGCCGGCCACCGGGACACCTTTTTTCGGGCGCTGAAAGATGTTCGGCAGGATGATGAGATCAACTTGCAAACAGTAGCAGGAGTCGTCCGGTATCAGGTAAATTGGATACAAATCACAGCCCCGAGCGACGTCCGCATCTTGTCTTCTACAACCGGATCAACGCTGACTCTTGTGACGTGCTATCCGTTTCACTATATTGGTCCTGCCCCGGAACGCTATGTCGTTCATGCTCACAGGCTATAGTTATCCGCTTCCGAGGGGTATTCCTACCTTTTTTTATTCGCAAGCATAATAGTCAAACATGCGCCCGCCAGATCACAGCTGACTCTTCTCTACTTGCGCTTCATCTGAAAGTTTACGCTTCACGGCTGCAACAATCGGGATGACTGGTTTAAGAATAGTTTTGACAATCGGGATAACCGGCTCGAGTAAGGACTCGACCTTCGAAATCACGATCTTTAAATCAGATCCGACAGTGGGCAAGAGTGGCTTATGGGCATTGTGTTCCGGCAACTGATCGAGAAGAACCACATTGAGAAGTGACTTATTTACCTGGATACGGCCATCGTAATTAATATAGCCAAGTGTACGAAAGCGGTTCATGAAGAAGCTGACGCGGGAGCGAGTGGTGCCGATCATCTCCGCCAGTGTCTCCTGCGAGATTGGAGGGATGAATTTGTCGCGCTCGCCTGGCTTGCCGAATTCCGCCATGAGGAGAAGAATCCTCGCCAGACGCTTTTCGCTGGAGTTGAAAAGCTGATCGACCAGGTCTGCCTGGATGCGCATGCTCCGGATCAGCATGAATTTCAGGAAGAAGTCCGCGAATGCAGGCTCGTCATGCATCACACGGGCCATCTCTTCTCTTGTAATCTTTAGCGCCGTGCAGGTGTTGATTGCGGAGGCAGTCGCCAATCGCACCCCAGGAATCGCCGCCAGCGATTCTTCACCTACGAAATCTCCGACAGCAAGCATCGTGATGGTGGCTTCTTTGCCGCTCTCGGAAACGACAGTGAGCTTCGCCCTTCCCTTTTGCAGATAGAAGACTGTATCTGCCTCATCGCCCTGAGAGAAGAAAGTCTCTTTAGGCTCGAGTTCAACAATCTTCCGGCCGAGGCCGGCGCTAGCGAGAAAAGAGTCAGAGTTGAACGGATTCTGCATGCTTTTTTTGCTGATCATAATCAGACTCATTTCTAGACGGTTAGCCCGCTGTGGGGATGAATTCCCGGTAATGCCACCTGGGACTGGAACAGAGAGGCGGTTGCGGTGTATCCATCAGAAACGGCTAATGAATAGCTTTGGGCAAAAAGACCTCGAGACATGCCGCATCGACGTACGGGGAACGCACCCACCAACAACTTTTGAAAGGATCGGCACCCAGCAGGGAGCGACCGCCCTCGCCTGAGAGCAGTGACACTCAAACACTTTAATTTTGACGAGTGGATCAGGCACATGTCTGTGCTGTTTTGCTCATGTCAGGATTTTATGCAAATAATTTGAGTCTCCCTGCAAAGGCGCGCTGAATCAGACCGGGCGGCGAAGCCTGCTGGATGAATATACTTCAGCGCCCATCCAGCAGACGCTCAACACGTTCTACCACCATTCCATAGAGCGTCCCGAAGCGATCTTCAAACTGCTATCCGGCTTGGCCGAATGAAGCAGGAGAAGCGGGCACTGGACGAGCTTGACAACCTTCTCCGCAACCGATCCGAAGATGAGAGGATGCCAGCCGGAGATGCCGTGCGTGGAAATAATGACCATGTTAATTTTTTCGCGTTCAATGACTTCCATAATGTTTCCGGCCACGTCGTTTCCAATTTCGACGCTTGAGCTAGCCTTGATGCCTCTTTTGGTCAGAGCTGCGTGGGTTTTCGCCAGATGCTTCTCCGCGTGAACCCGTGCCTGCGTCAGGAATGACTGTTCCGGAACAAAATCGGGAAAAGTCGTAGCGGGGAAGAATGGAATCACATTCACAAGGTGCAGCTCTGCGTGAAAATGAAGCGCAAGATCCGCGGCCATATCCAGGGCCGCCTGTGAAGAGGAACTAAAGTCAACGGGCAACAGAATCTTAGTTGGGATAGAGAGCAAGGCATTGGTTTCGGACAAGACAATCTCCTCGCCGCGCCATCAACGCGGCCTGATACAGATCATCGCCTTTCAAAGCTGTGGCGTCTGTTCACTTTTGTTCACTGTCGCCGTAGATGCAGATCAATGATTGGCCGAGTTCTCCAGGTTTCCTTGCAGAGCAAATCTGACCAGTTTAACGCCAATGGACCTGCCAGAATCCAATTGCGCCCTCCCCAATGCAGACGATGGACGGATACAACGAGGTCTTTCGATATGAGCACTAGACAAATTTGGATCATTCTTTCGATCCTTCTGGCGTTGCCTGCGCTTGGCAAGGCTCAGGCATTGGCCAATATGACGGATTCTTCCGATCCACGCGCGGTCGTTCATGCGTCCACAACGGACCGCACCTACTTCCGGCCGACACAACGGACAATGGCCAAAAACTACGTTTTTGATGCTTACGGTCCCTACCCGGTTGCGGGCGCTGCGTTCACGGCTGGCCTCAACCAGATAAGCAATGCTCCTCCCGAGTGGAAGCAAGGCTTTGTTGGCTACTCGAAACGTTTTGGCTCCGACTTTGGGATTGCAGCGGTCGGGACCACGACGCGCTACGTGCTGGCGGAGGCCCTGAGGGAAGACACCTTGTACTACCGGTGCGATTGCCGAGGCGCGCTCCCGCGAGTGCGTCATGCATTTTTCTCAACCCTGACAGCTCGGCGCGGAGAAGATGGCCATCGCGTCTTCTCCCTGCCTGCACTGATCGCGCCCTATGCGGGTTCGATGGCCGCGGTCTACGGCTGGTACCCGAGTCGCTTTGGCGCGAAGGACGCATTGCGCATCGGCAACTACAGCCTGCTGGCCTATGCCGGGCAAAATCTTTCGCTGGAGTTCTTTTATAGCGGGCCTCACTCGTTGCTTTCACACATGCATCTGAACAATGCGCACGGCTCTTCAGATCCTGGTCCAAACCATTGAGCGCCTCGGGATTTACAACAGCAGCGAGCGCACCTACCGTCAGCCCCGAACGGCGGCATGTCCCCAATCCTTCACTGAGTGGACCTGCTGCAAACCTGGCGTCTGGTTTTTTCGAATGGTTCGGCAGTCTCGGCATTTTCTCCTGGAAAGTACTTACAGCTGCTCTGACTCCTCCCTATGAGTGGAAGGAGCTGATTCGCCAGCTTGACGAAATAGGCTCGAAGTCGTTGCCATTGGTCGCATTGGCAGGCGCGGCAATCGGCGTGGTGCTTTCGATGGAAGCGCGTTACAGCCTCAGCCGTTTTGGCGCCAAGTCCATGTTTCCTGCCACTCTCGTCTACTCCATCATTGAGGTAATGGGCCCCATAATGACCGGCCTCATCGTGAGTGGACGTGTCGGCGCGGGCATTGGCGCGGAACTCGCATCGATGAAGGTAACTGAGCAGATTGATGCTATTGAGGCCTCGGCGATCAACCCCTACAGATTTCTTGCGGCAACACGCATTCTTGCCTGCATCCTGGTGCTTCCTTTCTTGACCCTGGTGGCGGATGTGTGCGGCTTAGTGACGGGATGGTTTGCGCAAACTCTGGTTGAACCGCTCACATTCCATCAGTTCATCGAAAACGGCTTTCAAGGAGCCACCTTCAGCGCCTTCCTTCCGCCCACCTTTAAGACGGCGGTCTACGGACTCATCATCGGCACTATTGCGTGTTTCCAGGGGATGAGAACCCTCGGCGGCGCTGCGGGCGTAGGACGCGCAGCAACTAACTCTGTTGTCATCGCATCGCTTTTCGTGATCCTGGCCGATGTAGTCCTGGTCAAATTCATTCTCGCGGTCTTCCATTGATCCTGATTCCAAAGCAGTAGATGCATGCGTTCATGAGGTAACTATGATCACAGCCTACCAACCCGCAATAGAGCAAGATCTGCCGGCTACTAGCGCGCAATCGCCGGTTGTCGCCGTTGAGAATTTGCGAAAAGCATTCGGATCCCAGACCGTTCTCAATGGAATCAGCCTCAAGGTGAATCGCGGAGAAACTCTTGCGGTACTTGGACGCAGCGGCACAGGCAAGAGCGTATTATTGCGCATCATCATTGGCCTTATACAACCTGATTCTGGATCAGTACGCGTTCTAGGTCAGGAGATCAATGGGATAAAACTCGATCATATGGGGGAAATCAGGAAGAAAATGGGATTCCTCTTCCAGCACGCAGCACTCTACGATTCGCTCACAGTTGGAGAGAATGTTGCATTTCCACTGGAGCACCATTGTAAAGAAATGACCGGCGCCGAACGCAGCGACCGGGCGAAACAGTTGTTGGCTGAGGTGGGGATGGAGGGCGCGCTCGATAAGATGCCTTCCGATATCTCCGGCGGCATGCAAAAGCGTGTTGGCCTGGCGCGCGCATTGGCTATGAAGCCGGAGATTTTGCTTCTCGACGAGCCCACAGCTGGTCTTGATCCTATCAGCTCGGGAGAAATCGACGAGTTGATTCTAAAGCTACAACGAGAACGGCAGATGGCATCGATAGTCGTGACGCACGATCTGCACAGCGCCCGGACAATTGCAAATCATCTGGCCCTACTGGATAAGGGAAATGTAGTGACGGAGGGAAGCTTTGAAGACCTCCAGAAAAGCGATATTCAGTTTGTAAAAGAATTTCTGAAACAAGCATAGGAGACAATATGTCACGAGTTGCAAGGCTGGGAGCATTCATCGTAACGACGCTGGCAATTCTGGCTGCCGGGGTCTTTGTCATCGGAAGCAAAGAGTATCTGTTTCGACCGACTTATCAAGTAAAGGCGCAATTCGACAATGTCTCCGGTTTGGCCGCGGGCGCGGATGTGCAGGTTGGCGGGGTGCATAGCGGAACCGTGCATGACATCACGCTGCCGCATCATCCGGGCGAGAAAGTCACAGTCGTCATGGATTTGGATAACTCAACCCACGAAGTAATCAAGCACGACTCGATCGCCTCCATTGAGACTGCCGGAGTGCTGGGGAACCAGTTCATGGCGATTTCATTCGGATCGGTAGGCCAGGCCGAGGTAAAAAATGGAGAAGTTCTCCAGAGCGAGCCTCCGCTAGCCATGTCTGACCTGCTCAAGAAGACAAGCCTTATTCTCGATAGCAGTCAAAAAGCAATCAACAACGCAACCGATGCTACTGCTCATCTAAACTCGGTCAGCGCCAAGATCGATTCCGGCCAGGGAACTGTCGGAGCGCTGGTAAATGATAAGCAGCTTTATAGTAATCTTGAGCAAACCACGACTACATTGCACGACACAATGCTCCAGGCGCAGACCGGAGTCACGGACTTCCAGGAGAATATGGAAGCATTAAAACATAACTTCTTGCTCAGTGGCTACTTCAAGAGGCGCGGATATGAAGACTCTGCTGGCTTGGCAGCGAATCAAATTGACAGTCTCCCGGCTTGCGCACCTGTCAAAGCCTTTACCTTTACCGGCAAGCAGTTATTTGATGCTCGCGATTCGGCTAAGTTGAAAGACCAGAAGCAGCTCAATGCCGGCGGCTCCTTCTTAGCGCAAAATCAATACGGATTTGCCGTGATTGTAGTTTCCTCCGGCGCAGAGGGCGATACGCAAAAGGATCTAGTGCTTTCACAGGCCAGAGCAATGGTAGTGCGAGAGTACTTAGTTGAGAACTATGGATTTGATGACAGCCAGTTGAAAACATTGAGCCTCGGAAAACAGTCAGGATCGAAACTGGACGGGGATTGGGGATCGATTCAGATTCTCATCTTTCCCACTGGAACCGCAATACCGGCAGTGGAACTACCCGCAGCAGCAAGTTCATCTTCACTTACTACCGCGCATCCTATTCAGGCGACTGCGCAAAGCATTCCGTAGCGCGCTATTCAGCCATCAGATACGGATCTGGAATTCCATTGAACTGATGTCTGCAATTGCTCAGAACGAACGAGTCAAAGGTGCGAGACTTACAGTTTAGGCGCGCCCTTGAGTTGAAGAGAACGTCATCTTTTCGCCGATCCGAATCTTTGCCGCTGTATCCCTCTATACGGAGCAGCATAGCGATTTAGCCCCATTCAACCCGCAGCATGGAGAAGACAATGAGCAGCTCAGCTTCTGTAGTCGCGATCTACGACACGCACGAACAGGCCGAACACGCCATCAAGGAACTGCAACAGTCCGGCATTGACATGAAGAGCCTTTCAATCGCCGCTCGAGACACGCACACGGACGAGCATGTGGTTGGATACTATAACGCCGGCGACCGCATGATGTATTGGGGTAAGGTTGGAGCATTTTGGGGCGGGTTCTGGGGATTGCTGTTTGGCTCCGCGGCATTCGCGATTCCGGGCCTCGGACCAATTCTCGTAGCTGGGCCACTTGTCGCGTGGATTGTAGCGGGCATTGAGGGAGCTGCCGTCGTGGGCGGCGTCAGTGCGATTGGTGCGGGACTAGTAAGCATTGGCATCCCGAAAGACAGCGTTCTGAAATACGATATAGCGCTGAAAACCGACAAATACCTGCTGGTTGTGCACGGAACTCCGGGAACGGTGGACAAAGCCAAGGACATTATTGCCGCGACGGAGCACGCCAGCTATGCGGTGCATAGTGAGTCCGTCTACGCATAGAGGTTCCGCTCTACAAAGCTTCTACGCAGCCCTAGTCGAATGCGGCAAGGGCAGTGTACAACCCGACAACTTCCAAGCATAGGTATTCAAAAATGACCGGCAGCAAACACAACCACGAAGGCAATAGCAGCAGCATCGGCGAACCAGACCCAGGACCATACTGGAGACGCATGCACCATGACTGGCGTTTTTGGGCGGGGGCAGCCTTCATGATGGCGGCAATTGCCATCTATATCCTGAGCGGAGACCTGGCATGGATTCCGCGTGGTATACCGCGACATTCTCTTCCCTAATAGACGTAAATGTGTTGCAACGCTCGAAGCACCGCGAGTATTCATGCTCATTTTCCGCATTGTTCATGCGCTAGCGTTATTCACATAATTAGGAGATCTCACATGGGAACTCAAGCACTGGAAGTAGCGGTTAATAATGGCATTGGCCACACCGACAGCACTTCAATGAAAGCCCTTGTCTACCACGGTCCGGGAAAGCGTGCATGGCAGGATGTACCTCATCCGACGATTCAGCATCCCGCGGATGCGATCATTCGCGTTACCACCTCCACGCTCTGCGGAACCGACCTTCATATATTAAAAGGTGATCTTCCGGCTGTGACAGATGGAAGAATCCTCGGCCACGAAGGAATCGGAATCATTGAGCAAGCTGGAAGCGCTGTCACTGAGTTCAAGGTCGGCGACAAAGTTATTATTTCCTGCGTTACGGCGTGCCTGAAATGCGACTTCTGCAAAAAAGGAAAGTACTCCCACTGCCGAACCGGCGGTTGGATATTGGGATACATGATTGACGGAACCCAGGCAGAATATGTGCGCATCCCTCACGCTGACGGCAGCCTTTACCCCTTTCCTCCCGGCGGCAACGAAGAGTCTCTTGTGATGCTGAGTGACATTTTGCCCACCGGTTTTGAATGCGGAGTTTTGAATGGCCAGGTGCAGCCAGGGGACACAGTCGCGATTGTCGGCGCAGGCCCGGTCGGCCTTGCAGTGTTGCTGACTGCGCAATTCTATTCACCCGCGTCCATTATCGTAATCGATCTGGACGAAAACCGGCTGGCGACTGCCAAGAGGTTTGGTGCAACGACCTTGATCAATTCCGCTGATGGCACAGCAGTCAAGCAGGTGATGAAACTCACGAGCGGTGAAGGCGTCAATGTTGCCATTGAAGCCGTCGGACTGCCCATCACATTCGGAATCTGCCAGGCGATTGTTGGCGTTGGCGGGCGTCTTGCGAATGTGGGAGTTCACGGCAAGTCAGTGGAACTGCACATGGAGAAGCTCTGGGACCACAATATCTCGCTCACCACCCGATTGGTGGACACTAGCACTACTCCCATGCTGCTTAAGATTGTAGAATCCGGAAAATTACAGCCCGCCAAACTGGTCACCCACCGGTTTGCAATGAACGACATCATGAAGGCTTATGACACCTTTGGGAATGCCGCGAAAGAAGGCGCTCTGAAGGTTGTTCTAACCAGCGGTGAGCGTCGTTAATGGGAGTCTCTGCGCTTTTTGGTAACAGTCTGTCGTTGACTTTCCAGGTTGCAGGCAATGAATAACAATGCACTTGAAACTAAGGAAAAGACTGTCCACGACCACTTTGGCCGCTTCGCCGCGCTGGCCTGTAACTGGCTCGGCTCAACCTGGGCCTTCGCGGGAGCGGGTCTGGTAGTTCTGGCGTGGTGCGCTGCTGGACCCGTCCTTCACTTCTCGCAAGGCTGGGCGCAGGCAATCACCACCGGAACCGGAATCGCAACGTTTCTGATGGTCTTCTTGATCCAAAGCACACAGAATCGCGATGCACGAGCGATCAATCTAAAGCTCAATGAGCTGATTCGGGCGACTGTCAAAGCTCGCAATCAAATGATCGATATTGAAAGATTAAGCGACCTTGAACTAGATGAAATGCAGGCCATCTACGAAAAGATAAAAACAAGCTGGACCGAACGCCAGGAGCGAAACACCCGCACAGTCGCCGAGAAGTGAACCCGCGCTCTCCGTCCCTGGTGTGCAGTCTAGCTCAGAACTCAATCACTTGCCCTGCAAGAATAGTAGGTGAAAAGCGGGCAATGTCTCTGCCCCTCTTTGGCCTCTGAGTGCATTTTCAAGGTGGTCAACAGCAGACCTATTTTTTACAAATGATTGGAGAATCCCAGTGCCGCTTATCACCGTTGTACTCGCGCTCGCCGTAGTAGGCGTTCTTCTATGGCTCGTAAACCGATACATTCCCATGCAGAGCCAGATTAAGGGAATTCTGAATGGTGTCGTTGTAATCGTTGTTGTGGTGTGGCTGGTAAGAGCATTCGGCCTCTACGACTATCTCTCGCAATTCCGCGTCGGACATTGATGCCGGAACCGCTAAGGAATTGATCAATGGTTTCCTGACACAACGCAAGCTCAACTCAATACGGCTGAGATCTGCCGGCAGGAGGAATCTTGAAGTATATATTCGTGTTAGCAATGGGAAGTATCCTCAGCTTGAGCGCGCTAGCTCAAGCCAATCCGCAAGCGACGATGGTCCTGGAATCGACAGGATCCGCTTCGACCTATCGCGTAATTACGATCAGCCGTTCAGTTCAGGCAGTGAATTATGAACATCGCAGCGGAGCCTCGGATGTCGATTTCGCCGGCACTGCGTTGTTGCCTTCAGCAGACGGGAAAGCCAAGGTGCGCAGCAAGCGCGGCACCATGGAAGTTGAGGCGGAGTTCCGAAACCTGCAGAGTCCTGCGGCCTTTGGCAACGAGTACCTGACGTACGTCCTCTGGGCGATCTCTCCCGAGGGTCGCGCTGTGAACCTTGGCGAAGTGCTTCTCGGAGACAATGACCGGAGCAAGTTGACTGCAACGACCGAACTCCAGGCATTTGCTTTGATAGTGACAGCGGAGCCGTATTACGCCGTCCGGCAGCCGAGCAACGTTGTTGTTCTTGAGAACGTTGTTCGCCCAGACACAAAAGGGACCGTCGAGGCAGTAAATGCCAAGTATGAACTGATGGAGCGCGGCGGATATATTCCAACTGGCTATCAGTTCGACCCCGTTGTGCTTGGCGCCGGCCTTCCATTGGAGTTCTACGAGGCGCGGAATGCTCTGCGGATCGCCAAATCCGAAGGAGCAGAGAGATATGCCGCCACGAGCTATCAGCACGCTGCTGAGTTGATGAACACTGCCGATGCCGACGCGACAGGCAAGCATATTGACATAAAGCCTTTGATAGCCGTTTCCAGAGACGCAGTTCAGACTGCCGAAGATGCGCGCGAAATTGCAGTCAAGAAAATTGATGAGGAGCGTTTAGCGTATGATCGAAAAGCGTCGAGCGACGCGCAGGCAAACTCGCAAGCTCAGGCAGAGGATGCCACTCGTCTGAAAAACCAGGCTCAGGCAGACGCCGCTAGCGCACAAGCGAATGCTGCAAGGGCGCAAGCCGACGCAATTCAAGCACATGCTGACATGGCAGCGAATCAAACAACCTCGGCAGCCGCCGTCTCCGCCGCACAGGCCGACGCAGAACAGGCTCGCATCACAGCACAGAATGCACAGTTGGGCGAACAGCAGGCCAATAACGACAAAGCCGCCATGCGCGCGCGATTGTCAGAGCAACTGAACCTGATTCTTCAAACCCGCGATAGCGCGCGCGGACTCATTGTGAGCATGTCAGACGTGCTGTTCGACACCGGACAGTACTCGTTGAAGCCTGGCGCACGCGAGAAACTCGCAAAAGTTGCAGGAATTCTTATCGCCTATCCCGGATTGAATATCGCGGTTGGCGGCTATACCGACAATGTAGGTGGCGATGACATGAACCAGACGCTCTCGGAGAATCGCGCGGGAGCGGTGCGCAGCTACTTGGTAGGACAGGGTGTGCTTGACAACTCTGTGACGGCCAAGGGATTCGGAAATGCGTCGCCTGTGGCATCGAATGACAATGCGGCGGGCAGGCAGGAGAATCGCAGGGTGGAGCTTGTTGTTTCCGGCGATGCAATCGGCAGCCCTGCCAGCGTAACTACCGGAAGTTTGCTCTAGCAATGTTGTCAAGCGCTGCGGTCTCATTCGACGCCGCAGCGCATGTTCAAACTATCTGGATGACATCAGGAAAGCATAGGTGCAAATGCTTGGAACCATACTGATCGTAATTCTTCTCTTGGTACTCTTTGGCGCGTGGCCGCGTTGGCCACATAGCCGGAATTGGGGATACTATCCGAGCGGTGGAGCGGGACTGGTTCTCGTGATCATTGTCATTCTGCTCGTGCTTGGCCGGTTTTGAGTTCCACAAGGTGGCAGCATGTCATTATCGAAGATGATCACAAATCAGACGGCAGAAAAATCAGCAGCGGCGTCGCTTCTTGCGATGAAAGCGCACAAGCTCCCTTTGCCCACGCGAATCGCGTTTGTGGGAAACTATTTGCCGCGCGAGTGCGGAATAGCGACCTTTACGACCGATTTGTGTACTGCGCTCACAGCCGAATTTGGGGAAGGGCGCATTTTTGCGATCCCCGTCAACGATCTTGATGCGAGCTACGACTACCCGAAGCAAGTGCGCCTGGAGTTGGAACAGGAAGATCTTGCGTCTTATGAGCGCGCAGCCGATTTTCTAAACTTCAATGGCAACGATCTGGTCTGCCTGCAACATGAATACGGAATCTACGGCGGAAGCGCGGGCCACCACATTCTCACATTACTCCGCAAG
>CAZHKN010000041.1:0-23263 GCA_964532725.1 uncultured Occallatibacter sp. | reverse complement strand
CCTTGAGGTTGGTGGTAAATGGAGAGCGGTTGCCGCCGCTGGCGAAGACCTCGCCGCCGGTATACGAAACGCCGCTAGTCGTGCCCGCGGCCGTCGGATTGAAGTACTCCAGGCGGTTGTGGCGCTCCGTCTTGCCGCCGAAGATATCCCAGCGCACTCCGGCAGTCAGCGTCAAACCGTGGCTGGCATGATAGGTGTCCTGGAGGAAGCCCGCGTAATAGGGGCTGGACTCGGCGATGAAGAGATCCTTGGTAAAGTTCGGGCCGTTGCCAGACTCGTTGCCCGGCGCAGTTCCCATGCCGATCAGGAAGGAAGCGAAGTCGTTGCCACCAACCGGCGTGGCCGCGGCGGAGGCCTGATCCGTGGCCGAAGTGTCGAACGAGTAGTTGCCGGAGGGATAAGGCGGCTGGCCCGCATTGAGGAAGCGCTTCATGTACTCAACGCCGGCGCTCAACTCGTGCTTGCCCCACATCTTTGTCAGGCTGGCGATGCCGTCCGCATCTTCGCTGGCAAAGACAAACGTGTTGTAACAACAGGTGCCTCCGAGCATTCCGCCAAAATCATCGAAGTTCATCAGCGGAAGAATTTTATAGACTTCCTGTTGGGCTAGCGAAGAAGGAAATCCCAACGCCGTAATGTCCGTTCCATTCTGCCGCGGATCGCCACCCTGGTTCTCGTAGTGGCGTGTGAAGGATCCGCGCAGTTGGAGCACGGTCGTCGGATTCAGCGTGATGTCATCGCCGGCCATCACATTACGCGCATTGGTAATATTCTGCGCGTAGTAGGGATCGAACATATTGCCGAATGCGTTGACGGTTGCTTCAGTCGTTCTGGAAAAAGAGAAGCGCCCGAAGAATTTCTGCATTTCGCTTTTGTAAAAGTCGATGCGGACGTCAAACTTCTGTCCGGTCGATGGGTCCACACCGGGCACATAAAGATTATTCTGGTCGCCGAACGGTGAGAGGGTCCCCAAGCCTTCGCAAGTGCTGGAGCTGGGATAATTGCAATGCGGCAGCTCGGAGAGATACTTCAGCGCGATGGGATTGGCATTGGCGATCTTGTTTCCCGCCATCGGCTGACGGGTTCCGGCCAGCGATCCTGCGGTAACATCGGGCTGTGTCGGGTCGTAGATCGTGTAGCTGTCAGCGGAAAAATCACCGGTGCGCTCGGCTGTTGTGGGAACGCTGAAAGTACCCGAGTCGAAGGATGCCTGCTGCGTGGCCTCATAGTCGCCGAAGAAGAAAAGCTTCTTGCGCAGGATCGGTCCGCTGATTGCGCCGCCTTCCTGATAACGATGAAAGCTGGGCGGGGAATTTGGTTGACCGTTGGCCAGCTGATTCTGCTTGTTAAAGTAGTCATTGGCCGCAAGAACGTCTGGCCGGAAGACTCCGAAAGCATCGCCGTGGAACTTGTCGCCTCCGGATTTGCTGACCAGGCTGATAACGCCCGCTGCGCCGCTTTGATACGAAGCGGGAGTGTTCTGTGTCTCCACGCGATACTCATCCACGGCATCTTCGGGAATCTCTGACATCGGAATGATAGCAGCGATATTGTTTTCGGCAATTCCCAACGGACTTCCGTCGAGCATGTAGTAAACCGAGCCGAGAATCGCGCCATTGATGCTGTAGGAGGAGACATCGACGCCCGGGCGTCCGTTGGCAATACTGTTGACCATTGCCCCGTCGGCTGAGTTTGGCGAGCCGTTGGATGGGGTGACGCCGGCGCTCAATTGGACCAGATCGTAGACATTGCGCGAGAACAGTGGGACGCGGTCAATGGTCTCCGCGCCGATCAGTTGTCCGACGGTAGAGTTATTCGTGTCCACCAGGTCTACGCTGCTTGCAACGGTGACCACTTCACTCACGCTGCCGACCTTCAAGGCGATATTCACCGCTGTGACCTGATCGACGCTGACTGTGACTTTGTCATGGGAGGTAGTCTCAAATCCCTGCAGGCTGGCGGAGACCTGGTAACTGCCGGGGTTGAGCGAGACGAAAGAGTAGAGTCCAGCGGAGGTGGTGATGGTGGATTGGGAGACACCCGTGGCGTGGTTGACGACCGTCACTTTGGCTCCGGGAATGACAGCGCCGGAGGGGTCGGAGACCAGTCCGTTGATGCCTCCGCGCCCGGCCTGAGCCAGGGCGCCGGCAGTAGAAGAAAAGAGGAAGAAAAGCAGAGTCAGGATGAAGAGATCTGTTTTTTTATTCACTTGAAAGATGTTCACAAAAGGCCTCCCCGGTGTAAAATCAGATATTCAAACGTTTGAATATCGATAGCCAACTGTAGGATGAGTAGATTTGGCTGTCAAGCAAAATCTTTTTCCCTGATCTTAACCTTCAAAGGCGGGGGCGTCCGCGAAGGCTGGAATATGGAAGAATACCCGAGAAGACTGAGTTGATCCGCACGAATATTCGCTGAGATTATTGGGGCAAAACTGCGGGAAGGGGCAACGATTGGTACAGCGCAGATCGGGTCATGTGACATTGCTGGACATCGCCCGTGCCTGTGGGTTTTCGGTCTCGACTGTCTCAATTGTGTTGAGCGAAGCGCCTCTCTCGCAGAACGTAGCTGCCTCGACGCGAGAACAGATTCGGGCAATGGCGCAGCATCTCGGTTATCACCCCGACGCCTATGCGCGTTCGCTCCGCCGCCGGCGCAGCCAGACCATTGCCGTACTTGCCTACGACCTTTCCGATCCCTATTGCATACCTGTCGTGCGCGGCATCCAAGCGGGTTTGCAGCCGGCCAGCTACCTGCCGCTGTTGATGGATGCGCAGACTCAGCGCAGCCTCTTCGACACCTATTTGCAGATGATTCTGGAGCGCCGAGCCGAGGGTGTCGTGGTTATCGCAAGCTGGGTCTTCGATGAGACCAACCTGCTCTCGGATATCGAAAAAAATAATGTGCCGATTGTGATTGTGAGCCGCGACATGACGGATCGCGGGGTCAGTTCGGTGCTGGTGAACAACGAGACGGGAGGCGCGCTTGCACTGCGCCATCTCTACGAATTGGGCCACCGGAAAATCGCGGTGATTCGCGGCCCCGAAGAGCTATTCGACAGCGGCCCGCGCTGGACGGGGATTCTGAAGGCCGCGAACGAGTGTGGGATTGAGTTGGATGAGCGGCTGATTTTTCAACTTCCCGGTTTGGTTGACCCCGCGAGCGGTTTTGAGGGAGGCGTCGAGCTGACCCGGCAAATGCTTGCGACGAAGCTGAAATTCACTGCCGTGCTCGCCTTCGACGACCTGACAGCTCTGGGCGCGGTGCGCGGGCTGACGGCGGCAGGATGGCGTGTGCCGGAGGATTGCTCCGTAGTGGGATTTGACGATGTGCTGCCGGCCGCGGTAGCCACTCCGGCAATCACGACGATTCGGCAGCCGCTCAACGAGATGGGATTGCTGGCGGCCAACTGGATGCTGGAGGCGGTTGACGCGCGCGAGCATGGGACGGTGCAGACCTCTCGTCTGCATAAGGCCGAGCCGGAATTGGTGATAAGAAAATCAACCTCGGCTCCGATCAGGAGATCTGCCTGAATCGGAGATACCGGGTGAGCGGTTTGGCCGGAAATATGTTGAGTCGCACACAAATTTGTATTGGAGGTCGGGATGCTCGGCAGATGGTCGGAAAAGAAATTTTTACTTGCCGCGGTTGCACTGTGTGAATTCGCGGCGTTGCAGATGTCTCTGCATGGCGAGACAACAACGCCGCTACGCGATGGATGGCAGTTGCAATCGGCCTGCAAGTTGACGGCTGCCGGCGAATCCATATCCGGCGAAGGATTTGTTGCGGACGGCTGGCTCAAGACATCTGTTCCCAGTACTGTCCTGGCCGCGCAGGCAGCCGCCGGCGTGGTTCCCGATCCCTACTTTGGGATGAACCTGCGGCAAATTCCCGGCACAACTTACCCAGTCGGCGCGGATTTTTCGCAACTGCCAATGGCGCAGGATAGCCCTTACCACTGCGGCTGGTGGTATCGCAAGCAATTCACCGCTCCTGCGACCGCAGGCAAAGATGCGCGTTTCTGGCTGCACTTCGGCGGCATCAATTATCGCGGAGAAATCTGGATCAACGGCCACAAAATCGCGGACTCCACGACTGTTGCCGGAGCCTATCGCACGTATGATTTCGACGCGACAGAATTCATCAAGCCTGGCCAAACGAATGTATTGGCGATAGAGACTTTTGCGCCGACAGAGAAGGATCTGGGCATCAACTGGGTCGATTGGAACCCCTGCCCGCCGGATAAGGACATGGGATTGTGGGGCGCAGTTGATCTGGTGGAGACTGGCGCAGTTACGGTTCGTTCGCCGCTGGCAGTGACACACTTTCCAGAGGACTCGCTGCAAACGGCAGATCTGACCGTCTATGCGGAGCTGCATAACTCGGCCGATCATGCGATCAAAGGCGTGGTTGCCGGCTCAGCAGCGGGTGTTCACTTCGAGCAGCCAGTCGAATTGAAAGCCAATGAAGACCGGACCGTTGCCTTTACTCCGGAACAGTTCAAGCAACTGCGCATTCGCGATCCGAAGCCCTGGTGGCCGGCGCAGATGGGCGAGCCGCATCTGGAAAAGCTGACCGTTAGCTTCAGCGCGGATGGCCGGACGACAGACGAAAAGAACGCGGAATTTGGAATTCGCGAAATAACCTCGGAGTTCACCGCCAATGGCAGCCGGCTTTTCCGCGTCAACGGCAAGCCGATTCTGATTCGCGGCGGCGGCTGGTCGCAGGATATGTTGCTGCGCACAGACGAAAAGCGCCTGCGCGAGCAGTTCCGCATGGTGCGCGATCTGAATCTCAATACCATTCGCCTGGAAGGAAAGCTCGAAACCGATGAGTTTTTTCATCTGGCCGATGAGCAGGGCATCCTGGTGATGCTGGGCTGGTGCTGCTGCGATCATTGGGAGCATTGGAAGGATTGGACGCCACAAGACCTGACCATTGCGCAGGCATCGCTGAAGGCGCAGATGCTGCGCCTGCGACCTCATGCCAGCTTGCTGGTTTGGCTCAACGGCAGTGACAACCCTCCACCCGCGGATGTGGAGAAGACGTATCTTGCTGTTGAGTCTGAAACCCATTGGCCCAATCCTATTCTCTCTTCGGCAACACAAGCATCTACAACTGTGACAGGCGCCAGCGGCGTAAAGATGACCGGGCCTTATGATTATGTAGCGCCAAGCTACTGGTATATAGATAAGCAGAACGGCGGCGCGTATGGCTTCAACACCGAGACCAGTCCCGGACCGGCGATTCCCTCGCTGGCCAGCCGTCAGAAATTTTTGCCCGATCCCGAGGCCTGGCCGCCCAGCGCCGCGTGGAGCCTGCATGACGGCGGCGGCGAGTTTGCCAACCTTAAAGTTTTCGATGCGTCGATGGAAGCCGTCTACGCCAAACCCAATTCAGCCGCGGATTACGAGCGGATTGCGCAGGCAATGGAGTACGACTCCGAGCGCGCGATGTTCGAGGCTTACAGCCGCAACAAATACAGCTCGACCGGCGTGATTCAATGGATGCTCAATAACGCATGGCCGTCGATGATCTGGCATCTATACGACTATTACCTCGATACAGGCGCAGGATACTATGCAACCAAGAAAGCCTGCGAGCCGCTGCATATTCAGTACTCGTATGACGACGGTTCCGTGGCCGTGGTGAATAGCACGTATCAGAGTGTTGAAGGGCTTCATGCCACTGTTACTGTCCGCAACCTGGCCGGAAAGAATATCTACGACGCAAAGGCGGAGATTTCAGCCGCGTCTGACAGCACCCAGCGTGTCTTCTCGATCCCCGAGAGTATTTATCAAGGCGCTGATCACGTGCTATTTGTTGACTTGACTCTCACCGATCACATCGGCAATGTTGTGAGCCGCAATTTCTACTGGGTGCCCACGACCCTTACTACATTCGACTGGGCCAGGACCGACTTTACCCATACGCCAGCCCTGCGCAACGAAGATTTGACAGCACTCGCTAGCCTGCCCGCTTCCAAGGTCGATGCGCGCGCGCAGCTTGAGAACAAAGCGCGTGGCCGCCAAATAAGCGTCGAGCTTCATAACTCTTCGGTGGAATTGGCCTTTCAAGTTCATGCTGCTTTTCGTACTTCCACCGGTGGACTCATCGCCCCAGTCCTATGGTCCGATAACTGGATTGAGTTGGAACCGGGAGAGACGCGCACATTGACCGCGGAGTTGCCGGACGACACGCCTCAAGGAAGCATAGTGCGGATTGAAGGCTGGAATGTTGCGACACAAACTATCACTCCAACCGCTGCCGCGTCAGGGCACGAAGGCAACTGATGGCAGAGACCACTGCAAATACACCACAAAGCGCCATCGGACTCCATCGCACGCTAGGGCTGTGGAACCTGATCATCATCGGCATGGTGATCATCCAGCCGACCGCGCCGATGGGCATCTATGGCGTGATCAGTAACACGGCCAATGGCCATGTGGTGACCACTATCCTGATCGCGATGGTGGCGATGCTGTTTACCGCCATCAGTTATGGGCGTATGGCGCGCGTCTATCCCAGCGCGGGGTCTGCGTATACCTATGTCGGCCAGGAGATGCACTCTTCACTGGGTTACGTTGTGGGCTGGGGCATGGTGATGGACTACCTGATCAATCCCCTGATTTGCACAGCCTTTTGCGCCAAGGCTGCGATGAATATCGTTCCAGGACTTTCGTTTTACATCTGGATATTATTCTTTGCGGCATTCTTCACATGGCTCAACCTGCGCGGCATCAAGACCTCGGCGCAGTTGAATGAGGCACTCTGCGCCGGCATGGTGGTTGTGGTTCTTCTCTTCCTGGCAGCGGTCACGCGCGCGGTGTGGGGCATTCATCACGATCCCGGATACTTTACCCACCCCTTCTATGAGCCGGGCAACTTTCACTTGCAAAGCATTTTTGCCGGGACATCGGTTGCTGTTTTGACTTATATCGGCTTTGACGCGATCTCGACATTTTCCGAGGAAGTCCGCAATCCCCGGCGCAATATCATGCTGGCTACAGTGCTGGTCTGCCTGATCACCGGACTGCTCTCCGGCGTGGAGGTCTATGCGGCGCAATTGATCTGGGGCTCAAAACCTTTTGCCAGCGAGAATGTTGAGTCGGCTTTTGCCATCGTCTCCGGCAAGGCCGGCGGCGTATTTCTCTTCCAGATCGTCAACTTCACGCTGCTGATTGCCAACATGGGTTCCGGGATGGGTTCTCAGCTTGCGGCGGGGCGGTTGCTCTACGGGATGGGACGCGGCAATGCGCTGCCTAAATCCTTCTTCGGGGTGATCGAACCCAAGCACCGCGTACCGCGCAACAACATTGTCGCCGTCGGATGCTTCGCGCTGGTAGGCGCGGGGCTACTCGAGTTCTTCTCGGACCGTCTCGGCGGAGGCGCCTACGATATTGGCGCGCAGTGCCTGAATTTTGGCGCATTCATTGCGTTCATGGGCGTCAACGGCGCTGCTCTCATCCATGAGATGAGAAATGAGAAACAGAGTTATTTCAGCTATGTTGTTCCCTTCCTGGGATTCGTCATCTGCGGATTCATCTTTGTTCACCTGGCTCTTCCGGCAAAGTTACTAGGCACGGCATGGATGGTTGCCGGCATTCTCTATGGAGCTATTCGTACGCGCGGTTTCCGATCAGAACTAGTCACATTTGAAGTCCCTTCCGATGGACTTTGACACGGCAGATTTGTTGCGGGGATATGTTGTTCCCGCGACGATATGCCGATGAGAGAATAAAAGAATAAAGGAGAGTACGTGGAACGCAATTTTCCTCACGAGATGTTACGCGAGATTTATGAACAGCCGGAGGCCATGCGCCGGACGCTGAATCTTTACCTGGATGGGCTGAAGCTGAATGCCGAGTACGTCGCGCCGCTGGCTGAATGGCGCAACCCGCGCGGCGAAATTCTGATTGCCGCCAGCGGATCGAGCAGGCACAGTGGCCTGGCAGCAGAGATTCTGCTTGAAGATCAGTGCGGCCTCGCTGTGGATGTTGAGTACGCAAGCGAATATAGCTGCCGGTTCAGCGCATCTCAGGGCAAGCCGGTCAGCATCGCCCATCGCAACCCCAGCGTGATTGTGCTGTCTCAGTCCGGCGAGACCTCGGACACACTGGCTGCACTGCGCGAGGCACGCCGGCGCGGACAGCGGACACTGGCGATTACCAACGTTGAGCACTCCACAATGGCCCGCGAGGCGGATCTATCGATGCCGCTGGCCGCGGGCAAGGAAAAAGCGATTCCCGCGACCAAGAGCTTTACCGGCCAGCTTACGGTGCTTGCGCTGCTTGCGCTTTACGAAGCAGAGGCTCTCAAGAGGATTTCAGAAGCAGAGTTGCAGCAAGCAATTCTCACGCTCAATTCCCTGCCCGGCCTCATCGAAGCGCAGCTATCAAGCTGGGAAACAACAATGGCCGCTCTGGCCGCAAAATACCGATCCGCTTCAACGTTTCTTTATCTTGGCCGTGGAATTCATTACGCGATTGCGCGGGAAGGCGCGCTGAAGCTCAAGGAAGCTTCCTACATCCATGCAGAAGGCTACCCGACAGGCGAGTTGAAACACGGGCCGAATGCGTTGGTCAGCGACGAAGTGCCGCTCGTGGTGCTGACTACCGTCGATCACGATCAGGAAGCCTCCGTGCTGCGCTATGAAAAGACTCTGGAACTGTTGCGGGATATGAAAACGCAAGGGGCGCGGGTTGTGGCTGTCGCCAATCGCGGCGATGAGCGAACAGCCGCGCTCGTCTCCGATTGCGTTTATGTCGATCCTGCGCCGGAGCATCTGCTTCCTATTTGCGAGGTGATCCCGTTGCAACTCTTTGCCTATTTCATGGCGCTCGAACACGGCGTAGACGTAGACCGACCGCGAAATCTTGCCAAGGCCGTGATAGAGACGCATTCCTAAGAGGATTCTTTCACCCACTCGAGCGTTTTCGATTCATGTGTTGGCGTTTGAAGATTGTGCAAGGTGGCTTTTTTCTTGAAGAAAAGCCACTCGGTATCGAGGTTTCTGTAAAGAGCAGAATCGAAAACGCTGTAGAACCACACGATGGCTGGCCAGCACGAAAAGTGGCCAGCCCAATCTTTTTCCTAAATTTATTCACTCACACCGCAATCCCGTAGATTCTTCTATTCTCGACTGATACCTACAAAAACTCTCCTCGTCATCTGTCCAACATGGATTCCTTATTTCAATCGTGAGAGCCTTTTAGGTCGCGCAGATTTTGTGTTGTCGTGAAATTTGCAAAGAGCGCATCCTCGCGCCGGAATGAGAAATGCGCAGATGTTTTTCTCACTGAAGCCGGATTTTGATGATACTGTCGAATCCATCCGCTGATAAGCCATGACGGGGCAACCCGCCCTCAACCGGTCCAAGTACACAGAACCAGCAGCAACTGTTCGGAAACGTTTCTTCCATTCTCCGCTCCTGCCAAGGCATCGCGTGAAGGAGGAAGCGGAGCTGCCACATCACTCACATCTGCGCGGGATGCATATAGGAGGGGGATCGAATGACGCAGTCTCATCTGGAAGACAAAGCCAGCCATGTTCTGACGATTGATGAGGTCACCAACCTGACCGAGGTCGAGGGCAAGCCGGCTGACACGTTAATGAAAGTCGTTGCCCTGATCGCCCACCGTTTCCAGACAGATGTCTGCTCCGCTTATCTTCTGGAGCCGGACCGGTCAAATCTGGTGCTGGCCGCAAGCCTTGGCCTCAATCCCCGCTCCATCGGCAAGCTGCGCATGCCGCTGCATGAAGGGCTAGCTGGGTTGGTCGCCGAGCAGGTAATGCATGTTTCTGTAGAGGATGCAACCAAGCATCCGCGTTTCAAATATTTCAAGGAATCCGGCGAAGAGGAGTATCACTCCTTCCTTGGCGTTCCGCTGATTGACCGCGGTATTCTGCAAGGCGTACTGGTTGTGCAAACCAAAGAAACGCGCGTCTTCCATGAGGAAGAGATCCGCATGTTGACCGAGGCCGCCAACCAGGTGGCGCCTGTAGTTAGCGAAGCGCGCACACTGGACCGTTTCATTGCTCCGGCGCAGGAACGGCTATGGGCGTTGGCACGTAATTTGTGGTGGAGCTGGGATCATGATTGCATCGCACTATTTCGCGATCTGAATCCGACGCGCTGGCGGCAACTGAATCAGAATCCCATCTCGCTGCTGAGCGAAATTCCTCTGGGTGAGATTGAGCGGCGCGCAACGGAACTCGTGCTGCATGGCCGCATCAACTACGTTTACCGCCGTCAGCAGGAATACCTGAATGCGGATCGCACCTGGGGCGCAGCTCACGCAGGTGTTTTGCGTCCGCGGCCAGTGGCATATTTCTCCGCCGAATTTGGCTTGCATGAGTCGCTGCCGATTTATTCCGGTGGACTGGGCATATTGGCAGGCGACCATATCAAGAGCGCATCGGACCTCGACATTCCGCTGATCGGCATTGGCCTCTTCTACGGACAAGGCTATTTTTTGCAGAGACTTGATCTCAGCGGTTGGCAGCGCGAGGAATATCTGCAGACCGATGTCAACTCACTTCCAATGCAGCCGGCGATCGGGAAGAATGGCGAACCTGTGGTGATTTCAATCGAGACGCGCGGCGGGCTGATTCGCGCCAAGGTCTGGCGCGTCAAGGTGGGCCGCTGCGATCTATTGCTGCTCGACACGCACGTTGCAGGAAACGCACCCGAAGATCTGGAACTAACCTCGCGTCTTTATGGTGGCGATGGACGTACCCGCATTCGCCAGGAACTGCTGCTGGGCGTCGGCGGATTCCGCGCGCTCAAGGCAATGGGAATCACGCCCGGCGTCCTCCATTTGAACGAAGGACACAGCGGCTTTGCAGTCTTTGAAGCGATCCGTAACCGCATGGAAGAGGAAGGCATCAGCTTCAACACCGCTGCCAGCCTGGTTCCTCGCGAAGTTGTTTTTACTACACACACGCCCGTTCCCGCCGGTCACGACCGCTTCGATGCTGAACTGATCGAAGAACACCTCGGGCCGCTGCGCGATCAGCTCGGGCTCTCCCATTACGAGCTGATGAGCTTTGGCCGTGAACGACCTAACGATCATGGCGAACCCTTTTGCATGACGGTTCTCGGACTGAAGCTCTCGCGACGCGCCAACGCAGTTTCGTCTCTGCACGGCGAAGTATCGCGCGCCATGTGGCAATGCCTCTATCCGAACCGCAGTGAAGATGCCGTTCCAATCGGCCACATCACCAACGGAGTCCATGTGCCCTCGTGGCTTGCGCCGCAGATGTGCCGTCTCTATGACCGCCACCTCGGCATTGGCTGGCAGCAGAGCAGCGGAGATTCACAGACCTGGGAGGAAATTGAAAACGTCGATGACGGCGAGCTCTGGGAAACCCACCTGAGCCTGAAAGCGCAGCTATTGGACTTTGTTCGTCATCGCGCGCAGGAGCAGGCTGAGCGACGCGGCGAGTCCAAGGAGACGCTGCAAAAGCTGGGAAAGATTCTTTCTCCCGATGCGTTGACCATCGGTTTTGCGCGCCGCTTTGCCACCTACAAGCGCGCCAATCTTCTGCTCGCGGACATCAAGCGCCTGGCCTCGATGGTCAACGATCCCAAGCGTCCAGTGCAGTTCCTCTTTGCAGGAAAAGCACACCCGCATGACGAGCCTGGCAAGAAGGTGCTTCAGCAAATCGCGGAGATGATGCGCGACTCGGAGTTCGCAGACAAGTTTGCCTTTGTCGAGGACTACGACATCAACGTTGGCCGCCATCTTGTCCAGGGCGTCGATGTATGGTTGAACAATCCCCGCCGGCCACTGGAAGCCTCGGGGACCAGCGGGCAAAAGGTCGTTCTCAATGGCGGGCTGAATCTCTCGGTCCTGGATGGCTGGTGGGCCGAGGCTTACGACGGGCTGAATGGATTTGCCATTGGCATGGGCAGAACCCACTCCAACCTTGACATCCACGACAGCCGCGACGGCGAAGACCTCTATCGCGTCCTCAAGGAGGAGTTGATCCCTCTCTATTATCATCGCGACCGCGACGGCCTGCCACGAGGTTGGATCAAGCGCATGAAGCGCACCATCCGCACGCTGGGCTGGCGTTTCAACGCAGATCGTATGGTGATGGATTATGTGCTGAAAGGCTATGTCCCTGCGGCTGGGGGTACGTCCAGCGAGATTCGCCCGCCATCGTAGAAAACCTGAATAACTAGGCTGACAGCGCATTGAACCCCGGGTCTTGTTTTAGAGCCCCGGGGTTTTCCCTGTACAGATGCGGAGTAGGAGCGCGTTCCGATACTCTGTTGATGAACGTATCCGATGAACGAAACTTTTGAAAACGAGAAAACTGAAGCTCCGCTCTGCAACTGGAAGCTGACTCTGGCCTACGATGGAACGGACTTTCGCGGCTGGCAGGTACAGCCCGGAGAACTCACTGTTCAAGGAGAGTTGCAGGCCGCGCTGGGCCGGATCACAGGCGAAGCGCCGCTCCCTCAAGGCTCTGGCCGTACCGACGCCGGAGTTCACGCACTGGCTCAGGTGGCCAGCTTTGAGTTGCGTGCGCCCATCCCGCCAGAGAAATTGCGTTTCGCGCTCAACCGCATTCTTCCCCCGTCGATTCGGATACTTGAAGCGATAACAGTACAAAGCACCTTTCATGCGCGTCATTCATCCATTGCCAAGACTTACGAGTATCGTGTCTTTTCAGCAAAATCAATTGACGGCGAAATCTGCCCGCCTTTCGTAGCTCGCTATGCCTATGCATATCCCTGGCCGCTCGATCTGGAAGCAATGCAACAGGCGGCCGTGCATTTCGTAGGCGAACATGATTTTCTGAGCTTTGCCGCCACTGATCCCGATCTGCGCGTAAGAAGTTCAGCGCCAGACGCTGATTTGGCCGAACAATCAGAAGTGCCCGTGGCACCGCCATCGGCAGTGCGGAAGGTTTTTTCCTCTGTGTGGGATCGGCAGGAGACAGAGGCCGAGAGACTTATGGTCTATCGCGTCCGCGGCAGCGGCTTCCTGCATCACATGGTTCGCAACTTGGTTGGAACGATGCTCGACGTGGGGCGCGGGCGGCTCAATCCCGATTCCATCCCTGCAATGATTGCAGCTCGCGCTCGTGCCGCTGCCGGCCCTACAGCACCCGCGCGTGGCCTCTTCCTTCACTCGGTCGAATACGGAGGCGCTGACATCGCAGTTTCTTGACAGGGCCTTATCAACATCGCATGAATCCCTGCTGCTGTATCATCGCAGAAGGATGCATTTGCAATTTTATGACTTCGAAAGACATCGCGAGTTAGGCCAATGTTGAAGCTTTCCATGTTCCTCGGCCTGCTGGCCGCGCTGGCCGATGTTGCAGGCGGCCTGGTGCTTGTTCGCGCTCGCGGCGTGGAGCGCTATCTGCGCTACTTTGTCGCCCTCGGCGCTGGATTCCTGATGGCTACCGCGCTTCTGGAGATGACTCCGGAAAGCATTAAGCTCAGCCCTCGCCTCGGCCCTGTTCTCATCATGGCTGGATACTGCATTGTTCACCTCCTGGAACACACGATCCACTCGCATTTTCACTTCGGAGAAGAGACCCACGCCGGCGAGTTTGTCTCTAGGCACACCGGGAATTCGGTTCTGGCCGGCCTGAGCGTTCATGCTCTTTTTGACGGCGTAGCCATCGGCTCGGGCTTCGTGGTCTCCAACCTGCTCGGCTGGTTGATTTTTTTCGCCATCTTTCTGCATAAGGCTCCTGAGGGCTTCACAATGGCCTCCGTGATGCTGGCTAGCGGCCGCAGCCGCGCCATGGCGCTCTACTCAGCTGTCGCCCTCGCCGTTGCTACCTTAGCTGGAGTTCTGGTGATTGAATTAGCCCCGGACTGGCTGCCGTACGGGCTGCCAATCTCGGCTGGAGTAGCTATCTATGTCGCAGCCACTGACCTGGTCCCCGAGGTCAACCGCGAACCGGGCATGCGCATGGCGCTGGTCTTCTTTGCAGGCGTCGCGGGCTTTCTATTGCTTCGTACGCTACTCCCGGCAATGTGACATGAGATTTTGCGACTGACTGTCTGATACGTATCAACGTATTGCAGGTATTTATAGACTGGAATTCCAAGGAGCCTGTTTAATACATGCCTACTTTGGCAAAAAAGAGAGCGGCCAAACCCGCTGCAGTCAAGAGTGCATTAGGAAAAAATCGCGCTCTTGCGCCCGAACGCGTCGAGGCAATTCTCAATGCCCTTGACGAAGCCTACCCGGATGTCGAGTGCGCGCTGACTCATCGTTCCCCCTGGGAGTTGCTTATCGCCACAATCCTTTCCGCGCAATGCACCGACGTGCGCGTAAACATGGTTACGCCGGAACTCTTTCGCCGCTTCCCTACCCCGGCGGCAATGGCCAAAGCCACCCTACCGCAGCTCGAAGCGCTGATCCGCACAACAGGCTTCTATCACAATAAGGCCAAGTCAATTCAAGGGGCGGCCCGCAAAGTTATAGAAGATTTCGGCGGGCAGGTTCCTCAGACTCTCGCGGAACTCATCACCATCCCCGGCGCGGCGCGCAAGACCGCCAACGTGGTACTTGGTGTCTGCTTCAACAAGGCCGAAGGAGTCGTGGTCGACACGCACGTTTTCCGTATCAGCCGCCGCCTGGCGCTAGCCAAGGGTGATACTCCGCAAAAAGTCGAACAGGAGTTGATGAAGATTCTGCCGCAAAGCCGATGGATCAGCTTTTCTCACCAGATCATTCATCACGGTCGCGCCGTTTGCGATGCCCGCAAACCGAAGTGCAATCAATGCAGCCTGGAAACGCTCTGTACCGCGCCAGACAAGACCTGGAAATCGTAGGGATCGTTACTGCGCTGGATAAAAGCTCTGAATCCAATTCTGCAAAATCGATGGAAAGACGCCCAGCACCACAACAGCGGCAGCGATTAACAATAACACCGCCATCGTAACCGGCGGCGTCTTGATGGGAGACTCATCGATGGCAGGCATCACGTAGGCCCGCTTGAGGACTTGCAGATAGTAATAGAGCGAGACCGCGCTCATCGCAACGGCCAATGCGACCAGAGCGAAGGGTACCGGCCCAGCGGAGACGCCCAATACCGCGGAAAAGAGATTGAACTTCGCCCAAAAGCCGACCAATGGCGGAATCCCTGCGAGCGAAAGGAACAGAACTAACAGCACCGCAGCAAGGAGCGGGTTACGCTTATGCAAGCCGAGGAACGAATCGATGCGATCGCTGCCGGTGGCCTTCTCGACGACAGAAACAACGCCGAATGCTCCGATGGTGGTGAGGCCGTAGGTCAGGACGTAGTAGAGGACGGCGTTACTGCTGATGCCAACACTTCTAATTTTGAATGCAATCAGCGGAAAGTCGGCTATCGCAGTCGAATAGTGAGGCAAGGTTGCAACACCCAGCAATATATATCCTGCGTGTGCAATCGCGGAATAGGCAAGTAATCTGCGTATACTTGTTTGCGCAAGGGCCGCCAGATTACCGACCATCATCGAAGCGGCGGCAATGATCAGTAAAACTACTGCAATCCGTGTCCAGATCTGATCGTATTCATGAAGGTCTACCGCCAATCCCATCAGTCCGGAAGTGAGACGCGGCTGCAGGGTCAACCAATTCGAAGCAATCGTTAAAAGCAGCGCAAAGCTAGCCACTTTCGAAACCGATGCGATAAATGCAGCAGCCGGTGCAGGCGCACCTCCGTATGTATCCGGTGCCCACAGATGAAACGGCACCGCTGCAACTTTGAATCCAAGTCCGGCGATTACCAAAATCCACGCCAAGTAAAAGAGAGGACTCGACCCTGACTGGGCAACTGCATCTTGTATAACCCACAAACTCGTACTACCGCTCAACCCGTAGAAATAACTGAAACCGAACAGTAGAAACGCCGCAGACATTCCACCGAAGAGGTAATACTTGATCGCCGCTTCGGCGCTTTTTGCTGAACTTTTTGCGAAAGCCGTGATGATATACAGGCCGAGGCTCAGCAGTTCCAACCCGACAAAGATCACGAGCAGATCCTGCGCGCCAGCAATCAATAGACCGCCGGTAGCTGCCATCAAGACTACAGCGACATATTCGCCAACATGTTTTGTAAATACTGAATCAATCAGCAACAGCAAAGTCAGTGCAGTGAGGACCAGAATTCCAACCTGTGCGATTGCGGTGTATCCACCCGTGGCAAGCAGATATGATTCGCCGGAACCCCCAAAGCTCAATCCAGCGTTCCCCTGGAATTTCATCGCCCACAACGCAGCTCCGCATCCTGCTACGGCCAACAGCGCGGCAACGGCCACACGCATATTGAGTGCAGCCTTGCGCAGAAAACCAAGATCAACAACCAGCACCAAAAGCGCCGCGATTTCCAATGCGGTTTCCGGCAGTGTCACGCGGAAGAGATCAGCGTAGTTCATTGTCCCCCTCCCGCAAGCAGTGTCTTTACCGCAGGTTCAATCGTATCGAGCAATGCCCGCAGCACAGCCGGACAGAGTCCGACAGCCAGACTGACTCCGCCTAATAATGTAACTCCGGCAATCTCTGGCCAGGTGATTGCCGCTAACTCGTGGCCGTGCTCGTGCAGATGCGGGCTTGGCGGCGCATCGCTGAAGAAAGCTTTCTGTACAGCACGCCATGTGTATGCGACACCGACCACAATACCTACTCCCGCTGCTGCTACCCACCAGGGATTCACTTGCCATGCGCCGACCAGCACTTGAAATTCCGCTACAAATCCAGAAAAACCAGGCAGTCCCATGGAAGCAGCACCGGCCAGTACAAAGGCCCAAGCGGCAAAGGGCAAGCGCTTGGAGAGATGCATGGTCTCCAACTCAGCCAACTGCCGCGTATGGGCACGCTCGTAAACAATGCGGCCTACGATGGCAAAGAGCAGCCCGGCCAGGATGCCGTGCGAGAACATCTGCAATACCGCGCCGGTTAAGCCGATCTGATTCAGTGTCATCAGGCCAAGCAGCACAAAACCCATGTGACTGACGCTTGAGTAGCCAATGACGAATTTGAAGTCTGTCTGCGCCAATGCGACGAGCGCGCCATAAACAATTCCGACTACGGCCAGCACAGCGAAAACATCGCGCCAAGAACCTATGCCCAGGAACGAGAATCCCCAGGGATCGAGCCCGTGTGGAAAGAGTCCGATACCCACGCGCAGGCAGCCATAAGCGCCAAGCTTCATCACTACACCCGCCAACAGCATTGAGGCAGCAGTCGGCGCAGCAACGTGGCCAGTAGGCGCCCAGGTATGGAAGGGCCACATGCCGGCCAGAATCGCGAAGCCGACAAAGACCAGCGGGAAGCACCACATCTGGAAACTGACGGGAAGGTTCACATGGCTCAATGCAACAATGCCGGTAGATTGGCTACCCGCCGTCGCGTAAACAGCCAATAGGCCAATCAACACCATTGCAGAGCCGACAAAGGAGTAGAGCGCCAGTTTCATTGCGGCGTATTCACGCCGCGTCGATCCCCAGATAGCGATAATGAAATATTTTGGCACGATGGCGATTTCGTAAAAGACAAAAAGCAGAAAAAGATCGTAACTGAGAAATACCCCGAAGACGCCACCGATGAGTGCGAGATAGAACGCGAAAAACTCATTGGTTCGTTTGTCGATATTCCAACTAAAGAGGACGCCTGCAACGGCGGCAAGTCCAGTGAGCAAAACCAGTACGCGGCTGATGCCATCGGCAGCGAGCAGGTAATGAATTCCCATCGCTGGGACCCAAGGCAGGTCTACGATGGTGACCACCTGCTTCTGGCCCATCCCTGCGATAAAACCAGCGACAGCGATGCCCAGGCCCACAATAGACACCACAAGCGCCAGCCATCGCGCCAACGCAGCTTTCCCCTTGGGGAGCAAGGCCTCAAGCAGGGCGCCGGCAAACGAGAGATAGATTGTCCACGCTAACATTAAAATCTCCAGTGAGCCAGCAGGTTCTGAACGGTTGGGTTGATACTGTCAACGATCAACTGTGGCAGGATGCCAATCAAGAGCATCAAACCAATCACCGGCGCCAGCGCCATGCGCTCACCTATATGAAGGTCGGGAAATCCGGACCAACGCTCTGGCACAGGGCCGGTAAAGACCTTCTGAATCACGGTAAGAATCACAGCGGCTGTCACTAACAATCCGAGAACTGAAACCGAGGCCGCAACCCAGGCCAGTGGAAAGACTCCGCGAAAGATCAGGAACTCGCCGACAAACCCGTTCAATCCCGGTAGGCCGAGCGAAGAGAATAACGCGATTCCCATCAGACCGCAGAGCACCGGGGCAGGTTTGCGCAAGCCACCGAAGTCGTCGATTCCTCGCTGGCCGCCGCTGCGCTCCTGAATCATGGCTATGAACCAGAAGAGCGCCGCCGCTGTCGCACCGTGATTGAACATTTGCAGAATCACGCCGTTCAGCGCAGCGGCTTGACTGTTTGCAGCATCGATTCCAGTGGCGGGGACTGCCAATGCAAAAATACCGAGTAGACAGTAGCCCAGATGGTTCACGGACGAGTAGGCAAAGACGCGCTTTAAATCCTTCTGCGCCACGGCTGCCCATGCGCCCATTACAACGGTCGCAACCGCAAGCACTAAGAGGGGAGTTCGGATTGCCGCATATTGATGTCCGAAGAGCGGAATAGCAATCCGAAGCAAGCCGTAGACGCCCATTTTAGACATTGCACCAGTTAGTAGCATTGTTACCGGCGAAGGGGCCTCAGAGTATGCCGCCGGCAGCCAGGTATGAAATGGGAAAAGGGGAACTTTCACGGCGAACCCGGCAAGCACTCCCAGAGCCAGCCACGGCAAGACCGGGCCTAAGTGAGCAGTTACCATCTGCTCTAACTCGCCGGTGGAAGCCAGGTGTGTCAAATAGCCAAAATCCATGCTGCCGGTGGAGAGAAAGACCGCTAGAAACGCCACCAGCAACGCCACGCTGCCGGCCATTGTGTAGACAAAAAACTGAGTCGATGCTGGTCCGCGCTTTGCTCCGCCCCAAAGTTTGATCAGGAAGAATGCTGGAAGCAGGCTGAGTTCCCAGAACAAGAACCAATGAAAGAAATTCAGCGCCGTAAAAGAACCGAAGAGCCCAGCCTCTAATAAGAGCACCAACGCGAAATAAAGATGCGGTTGGCGATGTACACGATGCGCAGCGTCTACAGACATCAGCGTGACCAATGCAGAAAGTACAAGCATCAGCGCGCCGAGGCCGTCTACACCTACTACATACTCAATACCGATAGAGGGCGCCCATTCACCGCGTTCCATTAACCCGATGCTTCCGTCAGCGGGCAATTGCGTCCAGACGAGCAGAGCCAGAGCGAGACCAATCAGGGTTGTTACCAGCGCCACACGGCGCGCGTGTTTACCGGAGAAGAGCGCAGCTGCTGCTCCGGCAACGGGCAGAAGGGTCAACAGCGTCAATAAAGGAATTCCGCTCATGCCCGGCTGCTCCAGATAAGAATTACAGTTAGTATCACAACGGCTCCAGCGAGGATGCGCAGATAAGTCTGCACACGCCCAGTCTGAATACGCGCGAGCAGTCCACCGCTGGTCGCAATCTCTTCGCAGCCTTTGTCAAAGCTACCATCCACCCAGTAAGTGTCGAGGAAACGATTCAAACCAGCCCATCCACGGAAGGCCCAGGCAACGCTGCTCACTGCCCCGCCCCAAACACGGCGGTCAAACCAGTCCGCGGCGCGTCCGGCCCATGCGTAGAAGGCAATCACTGTCACGCCGTAGAGTTCATCTACATATAGGCGGTCATGCAGCCAACGCCAAGGCAGCGGCGCGGCGGATTCAAGTACATCCGGCTGGGTTGCCTTCGGTGAGCGCCCGCCGTAGAGGGATAAACCAACGCTAAGACCAACAATGAATACAGCAGCCGAAGTTCCCCACAAGATCCACAGTGCGGGTTCCGTGAGGCTGGCGAAGCTAAACGACGCGCCCTGCCCACTCAAGAAGGACTGAAACCAGGGCCAGATTGGCGTGCCGATTACTCCCAGCAAGATTGCAAAGATGGCCAGAATCACCAACGGCCAAGTCATTACTTTCGGACTTTCGTGCGCCTGCCCGTGGCCGCGCCAGTGGCCAAGAAAAACATAACTTACCTGGCGCGTCATATAGAAAGCGGTAAGCAGCGCGCCGAAGGCCAGCATATAGAACGGAGTTCGTGCAACGCTCCAATGCTGGGCGGCCTCGAGAATGCCATCTTTGCTCCAGAAACCTGAGAAGAGGAGGGGAAACCCACTGAGCGCCAACATGCCAATACCGTAGGTGGCAAAGGTCAGCGGCATATCGGATTTGAGGCCGCCCATTTTACGGATGTCCTGCTCTTCGTGGCAGCCATGAATCACCGAACCCGCGCCCATGAAGAGCAGTGCCTTGAAGAAGGCATGAGTGATCAGATGGAACATGCCAACGGCCACGCCGCCCATGCCGAGGCCGGCCATCATATAACCCAGTTGCGAGACCGTTGAGTAGGCGAGAATGCGCTTGATGTCGTTTTGGGCGACAGCGATCAGTGCCGCAAAAACTGCGGTTGATGCGCCCACCCAGGTAACCACAGTAAGTGCTGTAGTGCTTCCGCCCGCCAGCGCGCCGGCTTGCATAAGCGGATAAACGCGGGCGATTAGATACACGCCGGCTGCAACCATCGTCGCAGCGTGAATCAGCGCGGAGACAGGTGTTGGGCCTTCCATCGCGTCCGGCAGCCATACATGTAGCGGCAACTGGCCGCTCTTGCCTGCCGCACCTGCAAAGATCAACAGGCCGATAGCGCCAGCTGCAGTGAGACCAAAAGCCGCGGGATGCGCGAGCAAACCAGCCAGAGCCGATTGCTCCATCGAGCCGTCGCCGCCACTATAGAAGAGCAGAGTACCGGTCTGCGCGAAGAGCCAAACGATACCGAGTAAGAAAAAGACATCGCCGACACGCGTCGTGAGGAATGCTTTTTTCGCCGCTGCCGCAGCCGATGGCTTTTGATACCAGAATCCGATCAATAGATAGGAAGTAAGTCCGACTAACTCCCAGCACATGAAGAGGAGCAGCAAGCTATTCGAAATCACAACACCCAGCATGGCTCCGGCAAAGAGCGAGAGGAAGCAGAAGAAGCGGGTAAAGTTCTCGTCGTGGGCCATGTAGCCGGTTGAATAAATAAAGATCAACAAGCCAACAAAGGTGACCATCACCAGCATGATTGCCGAGAGCGGATCAAGCACCCAGCCTAACTCGACGGCGGAGTTGCCGACTTGAATCCAGGTGAAATTGACTGTTTCGCGGACAGCAAGCCCATGCATCCAGCCGGTGACGACATGCGCGAAGGCGAAAAGCGAAAGCAGAAGAGAGAAGCCGAGCGAGCCAATGGCGAATGTTGCGGAGAGCTTGCGCATCGGCTGCTTGAGAAGCGAAATAATCCCAGCGGCAAGAATCGGCACTGCCGGAATGAGCCATAGCAGCTGCGCCGCTGTTGAGGCGACCTCTTGCGAAGTGAACGGGATGGATTGTTCAATCACCAGCTTACCCCTTCATCCTGTTCATCTGATCGAGATCGGTTGTATGCGCATGGCGGTGAATCTGGATCACCAAACCAAGCCCAACCGCTGCTTCCGCCGCTGCAACCGCGATCGAAAAAATGGCAAACATCATGCCGGTCAATGCCTCTGGATGAGGCCCGTAGCGCCAGAAAGCAATCAGATTGAGATTCGCCGCATTCAGCATCAACTCAATCCCAATCAGGACCAGGATTGCATTCCGTCGCGTCAGAGCTCCAGCCAGACCAATGGAAAACAGAAGCGCGGCAACCATCAAGTATCCCGTCAGAGGAGTCATTTCGCTACCTCCTCTTCATTATTTTCCGGCTTTTCATGCATCGCGATAATTACGGCGCCGATCAATGCGGCGGTGAGCAAGAGGGCGACAATCTCCAAGGGCAAAACATAGCGGCCCATCAGGGCAGTGCCAATTTGTGCGACAGTCACTTGCGGCGTGGCAGTCTGATGCGGAAGCACTGCCCCACTTTGCAGAACCGTCCAACCAAAAACGGCGAAAACCGCGGCGGCAACGGCAAGTCCAGCAAGCCAGGTCTTGCTGAAAACCCCATCCTTAGGTGTCTCCGAGCCTTTCGTGAGCAGGATTGCAAAAACAACCAGGATTGCAACTGCACCTATATAGACAAGAATCTGCGCGAAGCCGGCAAACTGCGCGTCTAGTTGCAGGAAGAGCAGGGCCAACCCGGCAAAAACGACCGTCAGCGCCAATGCGCAATGCACGGTGTTCTTGAGCAGCACCGCGGCCAGCCCACCAGCGACGGAAATGGCCGAGATCAGATAAAAGGCGAAGCTCATTTTCGGCCTGTCCTTTCATTGGAGCTTTGGGCAAATTGTCTTTGGCGCAGTGCACGGCTGCTCATCAAAACTCCCGAAAAATTATTCCGCATAGCGATAACTCCTTGGCCCGAAGTGTTTGCGGCTCATGCCAATGCGGCCCATGCCAATGTATGCAATCAACAGGATCGTGGAGCAGATGACCCAACGCAGCCAGCCTTCACCGAGGAAGCGCCAGATGGCAGCGTCGAAGAGATTGATCATCGTGAGCGGGAGAACAAACTTCCAGGCAAAGTTCATCAACTGGTCTTGCCGCAGGCGGGGCAAGGTTCCGCGCATCCAGATAAAAACGAAGATCGAGGTCATCACCTTACCGAAGAACCACACCCACGACGGGATCCATGTAAGGAACGAGAATGGCGCGGACCAGCCGCCGAGAAATAACGTAGCTCCGAGGCCGGAGATGGAAAACATCGCCAGATACTCGCCAAGAAAGAAGAGTGCAAATTTAAAGCCGGAATATTCGGTGAAGTAACCGGCGACTAACTCCGACTCTCCTTCAGGTAAGTCGAAGGGAGAGCGGTTGGTCTCGGCTGTAGCGGCAACCGCATACAGCACAAAGCCCACGAAGCCCCACGGAGTAAAGATAAACCAATGCGGAAAGATGCCGCTGTAATGGTTTTGTACTTCGACAATCTTTACCAGAGAAAGGGAGCCGGTCATCATCACGATGGCCACGCTCGACATCAGCAGCGGCACCTCGTAGCTGATCATCTGGGCCACCGCGCGCATTGCGCCCAGCAGCGAATACTTATTGCGGCTCGACCAGCCCGCCATGAAGACCGATAACTCGGTCGATGCACCAATGGCGAAATAGAAGAGCAGGCTGGCGTCTACATCAACCAGCACCATGTTGCGGCCCATCGGCAGAACGGCGAAGCCCAGAAAAACGGCGAC
>CAZHKN010000040.1:0-24525 GCA_964532725.1 uncultured Occallatibacter sp. | reverse complement strand
TCCGGTACCCGATACGTTGTGGGTTACATCGGAACCGGCAGGACCGTAGTCAGCCTTGCTATCGTAGTAGTTCTGGAAAGCGCCCGCGCCACCGTAGCCACTTACATTCAAGGCATAGTTGCCCAGGCTGTTGGTCATTGCCTTGCCCCAGGTGTAGTTCAGGGTGAACTCCAAACCGTGGTTCAGACGCTGGCGCAGAACGGTTTGCAGAGCGTTGTAGCTCGATATCGCGCGCGACTCGGTGCTCAGAACTGAGCCGGTGCCGCCAACACCCAGCGCAGTGTCAACACCATTTATGCCAATGTACGGGCTGTTGTAGAACGGGGCGCTGGTCGGATCTGCGATATTACGGAGTTGGTTGACGTTTCCGTAGTCCTCAAGGTGGTCGCCCTTCTCACCAACATAACCCATTTGCAGCGAAGTCTTGCTGGCCAGCGCATACTCAACCGTCAGGTTCCAGTTCTGAACATAGGCCGGTTGAATACTCTGCGGATATGCGGAAAAGCCATTGGGATTGCCGGTGTACGTCACCGTGGAGTTCGTAAAGCCCTGCTCGGCGGTATTGGGCGTTGGCTGGGTCTGGTCTGTGATCGATGGATTGCCAGCGGTAAAGCCAGCTGTCTGAAGGAAGGGAGCAATTGACGTGAGGCGCTGGTTAGACGAGTTGCCTTCAAAGAAGCTGGTGGCTCCGTAGCCGCCGCGGACAACCGTGCGGTTATTGTACTGATAGGCAAACCCGAGATGCGGCATGAGTTGCGCGTAATTTGCACCGTAGCAGGCAGAATTGCTGCAAATTCCCGCACCCGGCAGCGCTGCCACGGGCAGGTGACCGGCATAGAGAACTTGTCCGGTTGTGTAATCTATATTGCCGGTCTTGTCGTTTTGCTCATACCATGGCTGGTCGAATTCATACCGGAGTCCGATGGCCAGAGTCAGATTGGGACGCAGTTTGTAACTGTCCTGCGCGAAACCTGCCGCGCGCCACTGACGCTGGCCCACATTGATGCTGCTCAGAGTAACTGAACCACTCGAAACGCGGTCAAGAACGAAATCCGCCGCGCCTGCACCGTTAAGACCATTGCCATTGCCTGTGAAGGCGCCCGTGTAGTTCAATTGACCGAGATAGCCATTGTTGTTGTTGGTAGGGTAGTTATTCTCGTAGCGCAGAGCTTGCGCCCCGATGCTCAGGTAGTGCTTTCCGTGCTGCCAGTTCAGATTGTCAATATAGCTATAGGTGTTGTCGATAATGCCGCCGTCTTGCACTTCGTTGCCAAGATTGCTGACGATACCGCCTTGAATGCCCTGGCTAGTAAAGCCGTTGTACCTTTGGTCGGGAAAGCTGATACCCACCACAGCATCGCCGTGCGTTCCAAAGGCTCCAGTCGGGTCTTGCGAAAGGCTTTGATTCCAAACTGTCCGCGTAAAGCCGACACGCGCTGAATTGATCAGCGAGGGTGAGAAAATATGCACCCAGTTGCTGCCCATGACCTTGGTGGGATAGATACTGTTGCCCGGAAATGCGATGGGCAACACTGAAGTAGAACCATCGTACGCCGTTGACATGGAATAAAATCCCGTAATCTTATCTTTCGCGGACAGGTCGTATTCCAGCTTGATGTCACCCTGGTTATTCGCCGAGAATGAGCGGCTTGGACCGTGGTAGTTCTGACCGGCGACAGTACCAGCCGTTGGCGTCGCGTTGGGCAGAGGATAGAATTCCGGGTGCGCAAAGAGGTACTTCGCTACCGGGTTGTTGATAGGAACGCCCTGGTTATTGTTGTATGGCGCGAAGTTGTTGAGCGGGTCGTAAAGCTGAATGGGAGCTGCGAGGCCGAGCAAGGCGGAGAAATCACCATTGCGCATCGCTTCGGTATATACACTCGCGGTACCCGTTCCACCCACATGATGCCGGGATCCGAGGTAATCGGCAAAGAAGAAAAGCTTGTTGTGGAGGATTGGACCGCCGATTGTTCCTCCAAACTGCGCCTGAGAAAATGGATTGATAGGGACGCCTCGGTTGTTGTTAGCCCACGAGTTGGCATCCAGGCGGTAGTCCTGCACGTAGCCATAGGCCGAACCGTGAAACTTATTGGTTCCTGATTTGAGTACGGTGACCACTCCTCCGCCATTCACATTGCCGTAGTCGGCAGGAGAATTCGAGGTAATCACCTTGATCTCCCCCAACGCTTCCGGTGCCGGAGCATAAGAAATATCGTTATTGAAGGTCTCATTGATGTCGATACCTTCTAGCGTGTAGTTGTTGGCTTGGGCGCGATTGCCATTAATATTCGATGCGTCATTGTAGGTGGTGTCTCGCTCGATAACCTGCGCGCCCGAGGTTCCATTGGTATTCACCGAACCCGGCACATACAAGGTGAGCGCGGAAAAATCGAGGCCGTTCAATGGGAAGTTCTGGATCTCGTTGGCGGTCAAGGTCGATCCCAGCGTCGCGTCGTTGGTATCCAGAATCGGCGCGGTCGCGGCGGAGACGTTAACCGTTGTCGCGGAATTTCCTACGGCCAGCTTGACGTTGAAGGTTGCAGTCTGGAGGACTTCCAATGCGAAGGGGGGAAGGGTCGCGGTTGAGAATCCGGGTGCCTGGATATTGACCTGATAGTGGCCAATCGGCAAAAACTCAATGTGGTAGACGCCAAGCGCGTTGGCGATGGTAGCAGTATCCACGCCAGTGTCGAGGTTATGAGCCACAACATGCGCGCCCGGTATCATTGCTCCGGTGGAGTCAGAGACCTCGCCGGTGATTGAACCGGTTACCGTCTGCGCCATCGCCATGGGAATACACATCCATAGAACAAAGGTGCATACCCCTAAAAAACGGAGGAAATTCATTTTCATTGGATCCTCTCTTCTTCGTTGCTTCCGATCAGCCGTCATCCGGCCTGAATAAATTGGTGCGGTATTCCCGGCCGGGCGAGTTGATCGGTGTTCAAGTCAATTCAACAGGTAGTTGCCCCTCATCGGCCTCGACTGAAAGGGATAGCGTCAGCGAATACGAAAGATCAGGCGGGCCAGCCCCCCGCCTGATTGCAGCTTTAAGAGAGACATTATCTAAAACTGATCGAAATGTCTACAGAAATGATTGATATGAGCATTAACCAAGTACTTTCGTATTGAAATATCGACCAAAGCAGGCGAATATAAAGCGATAATCACCTTAAACTACCACAAATCAGAAAGATCACGGTCCTACAGAGGCTTGCCCGGTCTCGCGGGCGATAGGCATGGCTGAGCGGTGAAGCCGGCAGCGCGCGACAATTCTGATCTGATGCAGTTGGATGCGGCTCTCCAGAACCCTGCGCCGCTGGAGAATCTGCTTGTGCAAAGATATGTATACGATTACATTGTTGTGGGGTGATTCGTATGCGCTTTTCCTTCGGTGTGCGTTCGCACATCTGGCTGGTGCTCGCCGTTCTTTCGGCATTCACGGCATTTCCGCAGGCTCGGGCCGCGGAAGGGCCTCAACTGGTGCAAAAAGATGGCCACTTTGCACTTCTGGTCGACGGCCGCCCATTTCTGATTCTGGGAGGGCAAATTCATAACTCCAGCGGCTGGCCCAGTGAACTGCCGCAGGTTTGGCAGTCGATGGCAGCTCTACATGCCAACACGGTTGAAGCGCCGGTCTATTGGGAGCAGATGGAGCCGCAGCAAGGCCACTTCGACGTCACCAACGTCGACCAGATTGTGGAGGGAGCGCGGGCACACGATCTGCATGTGGTGCTGCTGTGGTTCGGCACCTGGAAGAACGGCAATATGCACTATGTGCCGGCGTGGGTAAAAGAGGATCCGAAGCGCTATCCGCATACGATTCGCCCGGACGGCGAACCGATCGACGTGCTCTCTCCGCACTCCCGGAATACCCTGGAAGCCGACAAAGCTGCCTTCACTGCGCTGATGCACCACCTTAAGCAGATCGACAGCGAAAAACACACCGTGATTCTCATCCAGGTAGAGAATGAATCCGGTAACATTGGCAGCGTACGGGACAATTCTCCGGCATCGAATCAGGAGTTTGCCGGAGCGGTACCGGCCGATCTTCTGTCTGCAGCCCACAAGCAGCCGGGTGCCTGGAGCCAAGTCTTCGGCGCAGATGCCGACGAAATCTTCCAGGCTTACCATCAGGCCAAATACATCAATGAAATTGCAGCGGCAGGCAAAGCTGAGTTCCCGATTCCTTTTTATATAAATGTGTGGATCGACTATCCGCCTGCTGAGCTGCCGCAACGAAGCTTGGATACGCCCGGCATCGGCTATCCCAGCGGCGGTGCGGTGCAGAAGCTGGTGGGCCTGTGGCGGGCCCTGACGCCTTCCATTGATATGGTCGGCCCCGATATTTACGCCAACGATTCGCAGTTCGTGCGCGAGACAATGGACGCCTATCGCCGTCCTGACAATCCGCTCTGGATTCCTGAGACTGGCCGCGATGACAACTTTGCCAAATTCTTTTTCTATGCGCTGGGCAAGGACGCCATTGGCTTTTCGCCCTTTGGCGTGGACCAGACCGGCTGGAATATTTTGGGAGATCAGCCCTGGAAGGCACACGCCAACAATTTTGCATTGATCGGGCCGATGAGCCGGGAGATTGCGCGCATGGAATTTGAGGGCAAGCTCAAGACCGCCGTGGAAGAACCGGGGCAAACCAGCCAGGAGATTGATTTTGGCGATTGGCGGGCCACGGTATCTTACGGATTTCCGCAGCCGGATGGGCGGCGAGCGCCCGGTACCAAGGACGCGCATGGGGCCGCGCTGGTGGCGCAACTGGGTCCGGATGAGTTTCTGGTGACTGGCGTCGATGCCAGCATCAGCTTCCATTTGCCCGGCAAGCTGCCCTGGATTCATAGCCAGATCATCACTGCGGAGCAAGGCGTGTATGGAAATGGCATCTGGAAGCCGATTCGGCTGTGGAACGGCGATGAAACCGACCGCGGCCTCTGCTTCTATCAAAAGCCGGAAGTCGTGCGGGTCAAGCTCGGTCGCTTCTAAAGACTGTTGACAGGCTGGCTAGGGCCAAGCCCTTGCCAGCCTGCTGCACTCTGCGAATTCCTCCGGTCAATCTCATACAATCGGTTAGACCTTCCGGCTTGCGTTGATCGGCGCGGTGGTCGGCGGCACGGTTACGCATTGATGCCGCCATCGAGAAACGCGAAAGAGCCATGGGTTGGAATCGGTACCATCTATTTTTTGCTGTCGTCTACATGGCCCTTCTGCTGCTGGTCGGCGTTCTGGCCGGACGCAGAAAACGGGACTCCAATCAGTTTCTCAACGCCACCGGCGCGCTGCCTCTCGCGGTATGCATCGTGGCCGCCATTGCCGCCAACTGCGGTTCGCTCGACGTAATCGCGATGATGGCTCTGGGCGCACAGTATGGATTGCTGGCCTGCCACTTCTACTGGATCGGAGCCGTCCCCGCGCTGCTGGTTCTGGTTTTTTGGCTGCTACCGGCCTTCGCGCACGGGCGCTATCCGTCTCTTCTGGACTACATCGCCCGCCACTACGGACGAGAAACGCGGTCGGTGGTTGCGCTTTGCATGGCCACAACCATGTTGCTGCTAGCCGGGGTATGCCTCTGCGCGGTCGCACAGTTGGTGATGACCTTTCTGGGATGGAGCTTCCTGCAAGGCGTTCTGGCTACTGCACCTGTGGTCCTGTTTTACACCTGGATGGGCGGGTTTCGTGCAACGGTGTACACCGAATTGCTGCACTTTGCCGCCGTGCTGGTTGCCGTTGTTCCCTTGCTGTTCTTCGTGCTGCATGATTTTGGTGGGCTGGCTTCATTGCAGGCGCATCTTCCCGCGGCCCGGGCACATCTGTGGCAGACACTTCCCTTCCTCGCTCCTCAAGCTACCATGGATCGCTTTGGCCTGATCTTCGGCCTGGGCATCGTGTTGAGTTTTGGCTACTGGAGCACGGACTTTGTCCAGTTGCAGCGAGCGTTGGCCGTGCGGCGCGCCCAGGATGTTCAATACGTTCCGCTGGCGCAGGCCGCGGCCAAGCTGGTCTTCGCCTTCCTGATTGTGCTGCCGGGCGTTGCCGCGCCGCTGGTGCTGACTGGGCGCGACGCCGGCAACTGGAACGCCACGTTGCCTTCCCTGATGCTGCACTACTACAGCCCTTTCTGGGCGGCGCTCGGGGTGCTGGGGCTAACCGCGTGTCTTGTGGCTACGTTTGCCAACAATGTTTCCGGGTTCAGCTCGGCCTGGATGCAGGGCATCTATCGCCCCTGGATTCGCCCCCAGGCAACCGAGCCGCATTATCTGCGTATGAGCCAGATCAGCAACGCGACGGCGGTCGTGCTGTCGATTGGCGCGGCCTATGTGGCGCTGCGCTACCAAAGCCTGATGGATTATGTGCAGATGATCTTTTCCACCTTCAATGCGCCACTATTCGCGGTGGTCGCGCTGGCGGCGCTCGTGCCGCGGCGGGTGGCCAGAGGCGGGCTGGGCGGATTTGCGCTGGGACTGCTCAGCACTGTTCTGCATCAGGTGCTGGTGCGCGCCGGCATGCTGCACTACGGCGGCCAGATGAGCGCGAATTTTTATAGCGCCATCTTGGGCTTCGTCTGCGCAATTGTCATCACGCTGCTGCTGGGGCATGTGCGCCCCGCGCTAAACGCGGATGCAGGCAGTGCAGCACGGCCGCGGCTGCGGTTTTCACCTCCGGTGGTGCTATTGGCACTAGGGATTGCCGCTGTGTGCCTGGCGCTCAATGTAGTTTTTCGCTAACACCATATTTTCAACGACGTGATTGTGCAGCTCACCTTCGCGCACGCGGAGCTGCCGGACCGGTTGACTGACGAACAACCAGACGCGTCGGCAAATCGAATTGCCGTCCTGGCTTCGTCAGATCTTCTCCAGCAGTGTTCAGCGCCTCGATCAGCATCTCCGCATACTCGCGGCGCGAGATGCGCAGCGTGGTCAGCGGCGGGTAGACAATGTCGGCCATCTCGATGTCGTCACAGCCGGCGATGGAAATATCTTCGGGGATGCGGATTCCTTTTTCGTGAGCAGCACGCAACGCGCCGATCGCCGTCAGGTCGTTGGCCGCGACCACGGCGGTAGGAAGCTCCGGCTCGGAGAGGATCTTTTTCATCGCCGCGCAGCCGCCATCGATCTTGTAATCGCCATCCACCAGCCAGCCCGCGCGGGACGAGAGTCCCTGCTTTACCACCGCATCAAGAAAAGACTCGCGGCGTACCCGCGAAGTGACCAAACCAGGTGTGCCACCGATGAAGCCGACATCGCGATGCCCTAGGGCCTTCAGATGGGCAACCAGTTGCGCCATGCCGGTAGCGAAATCAACCACGATATCGCTGATACCGCACGCTGTGCGGTAATGATCGGTGGTCACCACGGGAATGCGGTTCTGCACCAGCGATTCCAGCGACGAGGCTTCCAGTTCCGAGGTCAGCAGCGCCACTCCGTCGACTCTGCGCAGCAACATTCGCCGCACGGACTGCTGCATGCGGGTGGCGTGAAAGTCGGTGTTGGCGACCAGCAGCTCCCGCTCGTTTCGAACCAGTAACTCCTCAAAGATCTTCACCAGTTCGGTGAAGAAGGGGTTGGTGAGGTCGGGAATGATGATGCCGTAGATCTGGCTTTTGCCGTTTTTGAGGTGGATGGCGCTGTTGTTGGGGACAAAATTCAAATCCTGGATGATCTTCTGGATGCGGCGCGTGGTCTCCTCGGTCACCAGGCTTGATCCGTTGATGACGCGGGAGACCGTTGCGCTCGAGACACCAGCCAACTTGGCAATCTCCCGCATGCTAATCGTCATGGAATTCCTCGGATATAGCGATTTACTCGATTGTACTCAGCGCGCGGCTCCGAAGACGAAAATAAATCTTGAAAATCCAGTTGACAACGTTTACATGGCGGGCGTAGTGTTCCGTTCGGAGTAGCAAGAATGAAAATGTACACGGATACAATCCTGACAATTTTGAAAACTGGATCTCGATAACTCCTGGAGTCCTTTCCCCCAGGAGTGAGCATTTTGCGCAACTCCGCAGCAGAAACAATCACCATTTGGAGGCAACTGATGATATTCAAACACCAGTGGATTTTGACCGTTCTGGCGCTTGCTGCATTGCTGATGCCGGCGCGGAACCTGCTGGCGCAGGCCGACCAAGGCACCATTACGGGCGTAGTGCAGGATCCGTCGGGCGCCGTGATCTCCAACGCCAGTGTGACGCTTATCAATGTAGACGAAGGCCAGTCTCTGAAAACCCGGAGCGATACCTCCGGCGTTTACGTCTTTTCGCCGGTCAAGATCGGCAATTACAAGTTATCAGCGGGCGCGCCCAACTTTGAAACCACCACCCAGACCAACCTGCATCTCTCGATTCAGCAGCGGCTAAATGTGGTGGTCACGCTGAAACCCGGTGCTGCCACAGAAACGGTGACAGTCACCGCCGAAGCGCCGCTGATGCAGACCCAGGAGAGTTCCGTCGGCCAGACCATGGACACGCAGACGATTGACAGCGTTCCTCTGAATGGCCGCAACTGGGTATACATTGCGCAGCTTTCCGCCGGCACAGCGGTGGCCGATGGCTCCCGCGGCGGCGGTAAGGGCGACTTTGAGGCCAATGGACAGCGCGCAGAAGAGAACAACTTCATTCTCGACGGCGTGGACAACAATGCCAACGTCGTCGATTTTTACAACGGCGCCAGCTTTGTGGCTCAGCCTCCGCCCGATGCACTGGCTGAGTTCAAGGTGCAGACCAGCGACTACTCGGCTGAGTTCGGCCACTCCGCGGGCGCGGTGGTCAATGCGAGCATCAAATCAGGAACCAACAACCTCCACGGCAGCGCATGGGATTACGTGCGCAACACCATCTTTGATACCAGCCCGTGGAACCCGAGCGGCGCCCAGCCCGTCGCTCCCTATCACGAGAACCAGTTCGGCGCCACGCTGGGCGGCCCGGTGCTGAAGAACAAGCTCTTCCTCTTCGGCGATGCGCAGGCCAACCGCATTACATACAGTGAGCCGGGCACCTACTCGGTCCCCAGCGCCCTGGAGCGCCTCGGCGACTTCTCCGAACTGCTCAGTTCCTCTGCTACCGATCCACTCACCGCGAATCCCTCCACACAGCTTTACCACCAGAGGTCCTCCGGTGCTCCGGTCCCCTTTGCCAGTAACTGCCTGGTCACCAGCGCGTCCTGCACCAGCAGCGTGAGCGGCGTTACGGTGAACGCCGCCGCGTTGGCATTGCTGAACGACTATCCCGCGCCGAACGCCAACAACGGCCTGCTTTACAACAACTACATCACACAAAGACCGACCGTAGATAATACCTTCCAGTGGGATGCGCGCGCAGACTACACCATCGGCAGCAAGGACTCGACCTACTCCCGTTACAGTTATTGGAATGAAGTCGGTTACAACACTCCCCCACTGGGCACGATTCTTGACGGGGGCAGCTTCGGCGACGACGGCAAACAGAAGATCTACGGCGCCAACTTCATGTGGTCGGAGACCCACGTTTTCAGCCAGTCGCTCACCAATGAAGCGCGTTTCGGCTTCAACTACTTGCACACCGGCTTCCAGCATCCCAACGCCACAAACCTGGGCTTTGCGGCCAGCGTAGGCTTCGGCGGCATTCCCACGGGACCGCTCAACGGCGGCTTGCCGCAAGTGAACCTCAATTCCAATAGTGTTTCCAACGGTGTTACCAGCTTCGGCAGCCCGACCTGGTCGACGACTGACGAGCACGAGAACGTCTTCCAGATCATCGACAACGTCACCAAGATCGCGGGCAACCACTCGCTCAAAGCAGGGGTCAGCTTTCAGAACATCCGGTTCTCAACCCTGCAACCGCAACAGTCTCGCGGCAGCTATAACTACAACGGCGAGTTCACCTCGAACCTAACCGCGGCCGGCGGCCCGATCAGCAATACCGGCTACGGCATGGCCGACTTCCTGCTCGATCAGCAGCATGATGCAGGACTCTCGAACGAAGTAACCAACGGCGACCAGCGCTCCGACAACGCCGCGTACTTTCAGGACGACTGGAAGGTTACCCAGAAGCTGACGTTGAATCTCGGCCTGCGCTGGGAATTCTTCCAGCCCTACCAAGACGTGGGCGGCTACCAAGCCTCCTTTAACACCACAGGGCCGCTCACCTTTAATGCGACTACCGGCACTGGCAGCGGCACTGGCCAATACCTGATTCCGAAGGAGAGCTTCGCCTACGCAAGCAGCATCATGAACAGCAGTTCCTACAGCCCGAACTATGCGACTGTTCTGGCTGAGGATGGAATCACGCCGGTATCGGTCTCTGATCCGCACCTGCTGAAGGCTCAGCACACCAACTTCGCTCCGCGCGTTGGCATCGCCTGGTCGCCGGATGCGAAGACGGCTGTCCGCGCCGGCTTTGGCATCTTCTACGGCGGGCTAGAAAGCATCGGCTACTATCCGAACCTGGGCGAAAACTATCCCTTCCAGTTCACCGGCGCTTTCCCTGTGCTGGGAAGCTGCAATGCGAATCAGTGCCTGACCGACGGCATCACTATCGGCAACGGATTCGCGTCGATCGTCGCCAACGGCTTCGCGTCGAACACGGTAAACCTGACAATGCGCGGATCCGATCCGGCGCCCAAGACAACCTACACCGAGGATTACAACCTCACTGTCGAGCGCGCTGTCAACAATGACCTAGTGGCAACGCTCGGCTATGTCGGCAATACCACTCGCCACCTGCTCATCAATGTGGACGCCAACAGCCCTCTCGCCCTCGCCGCCTACGGAGCGGATTCACAACCCTTCCGTCCGTTCCCTCACTCCGGCGGAACAGCGTCTGTCGTCAATGGCGCAATGAGCGATTACAACGGCCTCCAGGCCAAGATCGAAAAACGCATGTCCAAAGGCTACAGTCTGCTGGCCACTTACACTTGGTCGCACGCGCTGGACGACTCCAATACGCCTCTGAATTCCACCGGCGACAGTGGCCAGCAGAACTACAACCTGATTCCGATCAGCCACGATTACTCGCAATCGCCTTTCGACACGCGTCAGCGATTCACCTTCAACAGCCTGTGTGAGCTGCCCTTCGGCAAGGGCCGCGCGTACTTGAACAGCAATGCTATTGCGGACTACGTCGTAGGTGGCTGGTCAGCCAATGCAACCTTCGTGGCTCAATCCGGTAACTTCTTCACAGTGTTTCCGAGCGGTCTCAACGCTCCAGCGGGAGAGGAGAACTGGCGCGCCATAAAAATCGCCGATGCATTCTCGACCGGAGGCACGGCTGCTCCCGGATCGGGCGCCAGTTGTCCATCTTCGGTAAGGAATCATAGCAACTGGTACAACCCCTGCGCGTTTACCAATCCCTGGGATTCGACCACAGGCATACACGCTCTGGCAGCAGGCGCCTATGTCACGGACACGGCAACCGCTCTCAACTACCTGGGCGGCAGGCGCAACACCATTCCGGGACCTGGCTATGAGCGTGTCAACACCTCGATCTTCAAGAACTTCAGCGTCTACCGCGAGAACAAAGTAGAGTTCCGCGCCGACATCTTCAACCTCTTCAACACGCCGGCCCTGGCAAATCCGAGCAATACCGGTCTCGGCACCAACGGCGGACAGATCTCTGCAACGCGCACGCTCCAGAATCATGCTCCGGACTCGCGCTTTATCCAACTTTCAGCGAAGTACTCCTTCTGATGCTTCGCTGAAACCTTGCCACACTTGCCTCCAGTTACCGAGGAGATTCGCCGCTGCGGATCTCCTCGTTTTTGCTCCATGCAATGTATTTTCCTGTACGATTGTTTCGCAGTTTCCGAACGGAGCTTGCACCTGTCAATGCATCTGCGACGATGGCCAATCCGATATGCGGCGACCGGCTGGCTGTACCTGGTTGCGGCGATGCTGCATGGCCAGTCCGTTGCTCCCTCCCCGGCCGGCTCGACAGATATCGCAGCGGAGCACGAGTTCCAGGCCGCAATGGCCGCCGAGGACAAGGGCGATCTGGATCAGGCCGCTTCACTGCTTCTCGATCTGCACAGAAAGCACCCGGGCAACTTCGCCGTCGATGAATCCCTGGGGCTGATCTACGTGGCCGGCGAAAAATTTGCCGAGGCATTGCCGCTGCTGCAAGCAGCAGCGCAGGAGCAGCCTGCCTCCGACATAGCACACGCCAATCTGGGCGCAGCGTACTTCAATCTGCATCGCAATTCTGAGGCCCTCGCCGAGTTTGAAGGCGCGGCAAAGATCAATCCGGAAAACACCGCTACACAACAGGCTCTGGGCCAGCTCTGGATGGAGGCGCATCAGCCGGATCGGGCGGCGCAGGCCTTCAGTCACGCGCTTGCATTGAGTCCCGGTACCGTCGACTTGCAGTTGAGCCTGGCGCAGGCATTGTCCGATGCAAATCAAACCGGCAAGGCTGCGGAGATTCTGGCCAGCATAAAAGACGCCGATCAATCGGCGACGGCGCAATCGCTGCTCGGCGACATCGCCGAGAAATCGGGAGCCTACCGTGATGCCGCACAGCATTACATCCGCGCCTCTCAACTCGATCCCAGCGAATCCAACATATGGGCGCTAGGCCTGGAGTTTCTGCGCCACTGGACCTTTGACGCGGCTGTTCCTGAATTTGAAGCAGCCGTTGTCAAATTCCCGTTCAGTACGCGGATGAAGCTGGGGCTTGGCGCGGCCTACTTTGGCAATGGAAGTTATGGGAAAGCGCTTCCGGTTTTTGCCGAACTGCTGGAGTCCTATCCAGATAACAGTTTGTACGCGGAGATGCTGGGTCAATCCTGCACGGCTGTGATGCAGGAAACACAGCAGCGTTGCGCTCTTCTGCTGCACTACGCGGATGCTCATCCAAACGATGCCAAGGCCGCAACCTATGCAGCCGCAACGCTGATCTCAGGGGTCGAGACACCGGAGCAGACTCAACGAGCGCGCAAGCTGCTTGAGCATGCAATCGCAATCGATCCCAAACTCGGCGAAGCCCGCTATCAGCTTGGACTGCTGAAGCAGAATGAGTCTGATTGGACCGGCAGCATCTCTGATCTTGAAGCCGCGGTGGCGCTGAAGCCAACCTACGCGAAGGCGCATTACAGGCTAGCGCTGGCTTATTGGCGCTCTGGCCGCAAGCAGGATGGCGAGGCGGAGATAGAACTCGAAAAGAAATATGCGAAGCAGGATGCGGAAGATCTGGATCAACAGATGCGCCAGATCACCCGCTTCCTAGTCGATGTGCATAGTCCAAAGTGAGGGTAGGATGATTCATTCCCGGCGCACTCTTCTCAAAGCCGCCGCGGCATTACTGGTAGACCAATGGGCCGTGGTGCATCGCTCCGCCTTTGCCGCTGAACCCGCGCTCAACCCTGATCGCAAGGTGATTCTCGTGGCCTGCGGAGGACTGCGGCGCGCGGATACCTTCGCGGAAACAGGCGTTCAAAATATCCCTCATCTCTTTCACGACCTGCTGCCGCAAAGCCTCTTCTACTCCGCGGTGCGCAACGAAGGCGTCACCTCTCACTACAACACAAACGCAAGCATTCTCACCGGCAACTGGCAACGGCTCGACGATTGGGGCAAGACTCCGCCGGCGACACCAACGCTCTTTGAAGTTCTGCGCAAGCAACGCGGAATGGCGCAAGATCAGACCTGGCTGATCAGCAGCAATAAGGCACTTACCAGCCAGATCCGCGCCAGTTCCGTCCGCGACTTCGGCCCTGCGTATGGGGCCAACGTGATCTTTCCCAAGCAATTGCTGATCAATGCAGTCGTTCATGCCGCGGCAAAGGGGCGCGCAGTCCATGGCACGGATCGCGGCTCGGTTCAGCCGGAGATCGAAGCCATGCTCAACCGCGACAACTACGATGGGCTTGGATGGTCCGTCTTCGAGGAAAGCTCGTCGCTGGACCTGCGTACCCTGGGCGTCATCGAGCAGGCGATTCATAATCTGGTGTTGACCAATGCGCCCGTTACCGGCGATGAGTTCACGTATCTGGTCAGCGCAGAGATCATGCGCCGCTTTGCGCCCTCGTTGCTGGTGATCACGTTTTCAGATATGGAGGTTGCGCACTTTGGATCGTACTCTATGCATCTGGCCGGCATCCGCACCGTTGACCGGCTGATCAACGAACTCTGGAATCTGGTGCAGACGCTGCCAGCCTACAAAGGCAATACCACGCTCTTTGCGCTGCCCGAATTCGGCCGCGATCTCGACGGATCAAACACCAACGGCTTCTTCAATCATCGGCTGAACGACGACTCTACCCGGCAGACGTGGATGATGTGCCTGGGTGAAGCGGCGCGCAAGCCGCAGATCATTGAAGAACCCGTAACGCACACCAGCCTCTTCCCTTCCATCGGGCAGATTCTGGGGTTAAATAATCTGGATGTGGCGGCGAAACCCTTGCCTGGTCTATTGATATGAGTGATGAAACGATGAGCCAACAAAGCTGCGGCCAACTTGCCGATGCGGCAACAATGAACGCCTATCGCGGCCTGATTAAGCGCATGCCGGTAACCATGCGCCCTTCGTTGAACCAGCAATTGAGCCAATGGGAGATGCTCTTCCCTTTCGAGCAGAAACGGCTGGCGGCGTTTTTTCGCGGCATCGAATCGTTTCAGCCTTCCGCGCTCGATGCGCTCACCGCGCCCTTGCGCGCGCTGGAAACAAAGATGGGCGTTGCGCGCTGGAACTTCACCGAGACCAGCGAAACAATGGAAAATGCCTCGCTATTGGCGCGTTCAGAGTTCTACGCGGAGTGGCGACACGACGTGCAGCAGATCTTCTCCGCAATCGAGGCAGCAGCTAGTTCAGCCGAACCGACGCAATCCAATCCGGCACAGCCCGCGCCAGCTCGGCTGGTCGTTCTGATTCTTCCCGCCGGCCTGCCTATCGACACGCCCGCAGCCTGGGCGCAATGGGATCGGAGAGGCCAGGAGATTCGCATCGATGGCGATGCGCACCGGGTTTCTGAACTGCTGCTGCAGGGCCAGCCTGGGAAGTCATCAAGCTTGGCAATACAGAGCGGCGACGATAGATCCGACCTATGGCTGATCGACGCCGGGTCCGATCTTAATCGGCACCTTCCATCATCCTCACCGGCATATTCGCTGAGCTATGCCTCGATGAAAGATTTCCGCGACAAATTTCTCGCCGCGGTCAATACTGTCCCCAAAAACATTCAAGCCACCGATCAGGTTCTCGCTGCGGTACGTCATCATGACTGGAGCCAGGATTGGCCCGCGGAGTTTGCCGATCAGCCCCGGCTGCGCAGCTTTGTCATCGACCTCTTCCTCAGCGGCAACGGCGCTCTCATCTTCTCCAATGCCTTTGTCGAATGGGCGGCCAGCGAGGCCCTGCGCCGCGCGCGTCCCCGGGTTCTGATTGCCCGCTTTGGCCTGCGCAGCAAACCCAAACCCTTCACCAGCATCGCCATCTTTGAAAATCAGCAGCGCATCAGCGCATTGCCCGATGTGGACGACCCTGAGGGCAGTGCAATTGACGCGTTGATTCTGGCACGCTATGTGTGGTCTGCCGCGGCAAGGTATCCAGAGGGTGAGCAAACCTGCGGGCTGTGCATCGCCGAGTCGAGCAACTCAGCCTGGCTGATCTCACCGACCGACCGGCCTTCGACCTGGAAGACCGGGCAAGCGGTAACTCCCGAGGAGCTGACAGCAGTTCTCCGGTCGCTGTGAGGGAAATCACAGCGGCGGCTCCTTGTTTCGCGCGGATTGTTGAATGGATTGGTGGCGGGAGGCGGGATCGAACCGCCGACCTACGGGTTATGAATCCGTCGCTCTAACCATCTGAGCTACCCCGCCGCAGAGAGGGCGCTTTCTCTTGCCCCCAGTATTAGATGATACGGGCGGCAGGATTTCCGGTCAAACCGATCCGCGGCTTTACCCTTTCCTTGTTTGGCGGCCGGCCGCTCGGCTTCCTTCCGGAGCAGGTGAGAGCAACGAGCAATTGCGCCGCAGCTGACCTCGCCCATTACACTCAAATGTATGAGTTCTTTGCGGATTGCCGGGGTGATTCCGGCGCGACTCAGCTCGACGCGGTTGAACCGCAAGGTGCTGCGCGAGATCGCCGGCCGGCCAATGGTGGAGTGGGTTTGGCGCGCGGCGGTTGCCAGCGGATTGATGGACCCAGTGGTGGTTGCCACCGACTCTGACGAAGTGGCGGAGATTTGCCGGGCACACGAGGTCCCTGTAGTAATGACTTCGCAGGACTGCCCAAGTGGCTCTGACCGCGTACGCGAGGTCGCGCGGCAGATCGACGCCGATATTTACGTCAACATTCAGGGCGACGAACCGACGTTGACGCCGGATTTTTTTCCTCCCCTGCTCAAGCTATTTGAACGGCCTGAGGTGGAAGTTACCACGCTTGCCGTCCGTTGCCCGACTGAGGAGATCGGCAATCCAAACGCAGTCAAACTGGTGACAGCGCTGGACGGGCGCGCGCTTTACTTCTCTCGCGCAACGATTCCCTTCGACCGCGACGGCACGGGCTTCGCCGGCTATCGCAAACATCTGGGGATTTATGCCTATCGCAAGGCTGCGCTGGAGCAGTTTGCCGCGCTGCCGCCCTCGTGGATTGAGAGGGTCGAACGGCTGGAGCAACTGCGGCTGCTGGAAAATGGAATCGATATTTACGTCGCCGCTGCGCCACGTGACACCATCGGAGTGGACACCGAGGATGATTTGCTAAAAGCAGAGGCTGTGCTGTTGGCAAGATTTGGATCGTAGAACTCCTCGCCACAAAAAATCCGAATTGCGCGCAAGAATCAGATAGCGCAACAGACCGCGAATCAGAGACGATGGTTCTCGTGAACAGTAAAATCCAAGTCGCACAGAAAACCCTTCCGGCCATCAATACCGATGTTGCGTGGCAGCAGCTTTGCGCACGCGACCCCGAAGCAGGATTCTTCTACGCAGTGGCAACCACAGGGGTCTTCTGCCGCGTCAATTGCAAAAGCCGCCGTCCGCTGCGGACCAACGTGCGATTCTTCCATACAATCACCGCTGCTGCAGCCGCTGGCTTCCGCCCATGCAAGCGCTGCCACCCCGCCACTCCTGCGGAGGGCAGTCCTTTGGATGAGGTCCGTGCCTATATTGAAGCCAACCTCGACCGGGCGGTTCCACTGGCCGAGTTGGGACGGGTCGCACACCTTAGCCCTTTCACAGTGCAGCGGATTTTCAAGCAGCAATTTGGCGTAAGTCCATTGCAATATCAAAGAGCATTGCGGGCCGGTTCGCTGCGGGCCGCGCTCAAACAAGGAGATACTGTGACCAATGCCATTTATAATGCTGGATTCGGCTCATCAAGCCGCGCTTATGAAGGAGCCGCGCTAGGCATGACTCCCAGCCGCTTTGCCGCCGGCGGACGCGGTGAAGAGATTCGCTGGGCCTCCGGACTTTCACCTTTTGGTTGGGTAATTGTTGGAGCGACTGGACGCGGATTGTGTTGGCTTTCGTTAGCTGGGACGGCAACTGAGGCCGAAGCAACGCTGCGCACGGAGTTTCCCGAGGCCACTTTAAAGCGCGACAGTTCTCTTACCGCAATGGTGGAAAGTGCGGTGTCATTTGTGACCGGACAGCCGCACGACCCTATAAAGGGAGAAGGGCCGGAGGCCCTGGACCTACGAGGGACCGCGTTTCAACTACGGGTCTGGCAGGCGCTTCGAAAGATCCCGCGCGGCGAAACGCGGAGTTACAGCGAGTTAGCCCGCGAGTTAGGCATTCCTAACTCCACACGCGCAGTTGCTCGCGCATGCGCTACCAATCGCGTGGCGCTGGTTGTGCCTTGCCATCGGGTAGTGGGAGTAAGCGGCTCGCTAACCGGTTATCGCTGGGGCGTTGAGCGCAAGCAGAGGATTCTTGAAGCCGAAGGCGCAAAGGCCGGTGCAATTTCCGCGCACCGAACACGCTGACTTGCTAACCCGCTGCCTCGCTGACTCGCTCCCTATATACTTCCTTCATGCTTTCCATCGGCTCTCACCCGGCCTGGCATCCGCTCTTTGAAACGCTTGCTTACGCTGCCGGATACGCCGTCTTCCGGTTCAATCGTGACCGCCAGGGCGATGTTGTCGCCGAGCCGCAACGTTGGACGGTCATGGCCGCAGCCGCCGTGGGCGCACTGCTGGGCAGTCGCGTGCTGGGACTCGCCGAGCAATGGCCCACAGTAGTAGCGGCCTGGAACTCCAGACACATCCTCGCACTGCTCCTCTCGCCCGGCGGCAAAACCATAGCCGGCGGCCTGCTCGGCGGATGGATCGGTGTGGAAGCAATGAAGAAGCTCACCGGAATCCAGCGCCGTACCGGGGATTTGTTTGCACTGCCGTTGTGCGTGGGCATCGCTGTGGGCCGCATCGGCTGCTTCATCGCGGGCATTGCCGATGATACGTACGGCAAGCCCACTTCCCTGCCCTGGGCAGTCGATCTGGGCGACGGAATTGGTCGCCATCCAGTGCAGATTTACGAAATTCTCTTTCTATTACTGCTCGCAATCCTGGTGAGCAAACGAGCGGCGCGCAGAGAGGGTACGCAATTCCGCATCTTTCTCGCGAGTTATCTTTCCTGGCGACTATTTATTGACTTTTTCAAGCCCCAGCCGCTGATTCATGGCCTGAATCTGATTCAATGGAGTTGCCTGGCTGGGATTCTTTTTCTGGCATTGGATTGGCTGCGCGGAAGGGCAACGAATGAACAGACCGCTGGTTGACCGCATTCCGTTTGCAAAGATCGTCACCGTGCTGGCAATCATCTTTGGCATTGCGCTGGGGTTGTGCGGGCTGAACGGCGTCTTGATGGCGATTATCAAAAGCAATGAAGAATTCGGCGCGCCGCTTCTTGTAACAACAGGCATTGTTGAGATCGGCGGGATGTTACTCTCAGGCGTTTGTCTGGTGCTGACGGTGATCGCGTGGGTGATCCTCAGCGCCGTAGGCAGCTTCAGTCGGAGCGGCGCGGAACCCCAGAAACTTTTTGACGAAGAATCGAACACGGGAAGCAAAGATGAGCTATAGACTGGAACCCGTCGACAAGGAATACGCATGAGTAAACCGTTGGTTGAACGCATACCGTTTGTGAAGATACTGATCGTACTGGTGGTTATCTTCGGAGTCTCGCTGGGAATGTGCGGGGTTTCGGCCGTTCTGGGCGTTGCTAATTCGTCTCACATGGGCAGGTCTGTCTCTCAGATACTCGGATTCTCGTTCGTGATTGAGATTGCGGGCATGGTGCTTTCTTCTGTCGGCCTGGTTGTAACCGTGATTGCATGGGCGATACTGGGCATTGCAGCGAGTTCTAGCCGCAACGTCGCTCCGCCGCAGCAACTCTTCAATGAAAGTAGCGACAGGCGCAAAGACGAAGACGGAAAACGCTAGACTGCCACGAGGAGTGAGTAAGTATGGGAATGCCGTGGAAGAACAAGACAGGACTAGCAAAGGCCGCGGTCATTCTGGCGACGACTCTGTCGATTGGCGCCGTTTCCTGCGGTGCAAATGGTATTCTGGCCGTTCACTATATGTGCGGCCCGAACACCGAGTTGACAAACGACCTCTTTGCGGCCGGCGTCGTTGAACTCGTGGTTATCGCAGGCTCTGTGATTGGCCTTTTAGTAGTTTTGGTAATGTCGATCTTCTCGCGACGACAAACATGAGTGGGACGGGGGAAGGCGGTTCAGTATGAGCTTCCTATCACGATGGAAGCAATCCGGCTGGGCTGCAAAGACAGTGGCAGCGCTGGCCGTGTTGCTGACGTTGCAGATTGGGCTTTGCTTCGCCTCGCCGGATGAGCCACCTTCGTTTGATGCCCTCTTTCACATCCAACCAGGGCAAGACGAGCTTCGTATCGGACTGGTCTTTGCTGAGGCGCTTGGATGCGTTGTCACCTTTATTATGCTACTGATTGCAATTTCGGCGCGGCTCATGACATTCCGAGTTGAGAAGAACAGCGTTGCGAGGAAAAAACATGACTGAAAAACTTCGCCCATATCTTTTCTATGATGTTGCCATCTCCATCTGCGCCACCTGCTACCGGCGCGTGGATGCGAAGATCGTCTTCGAGGATGGCAAGGTCTGGATGCTGAAACGCTGCCCACAGCATGGGCATGAGCGTGTGCTGGTTGCCGATGATGTGGACTACTATCGCCGCTCGCGCGAGGTCTTTATCAAGACTCCCGAGCAGCCGATGGTCTACAACACGCCGGTAAAATACGGCTGCCCGTATGATTGCGGCCTCTGCCCCGACCACGAGCAGCACAGTTGCCTCACGCTGGTGGAGATTTGCGACGCCTGCAACCTAACTTGCCCCATCTGCTACGCAGGCAGCGGGCAGCATCGCACGGAGTACCGGTCGCTGGAACAAATTGAAGCGATGCTGGACTGCGTGGTGCGCAATGAGAAACAGCCTGACGTAGTGCAGATCTCCGGCGGCGAGCCGACGTTGCATCCGGATTTCTTTCGCGTTCTCGATCTATGCAAGGAGCGGCCGATCCGCCACCTGATGGTGAACACCAACGGAATCCGCATTGCGCAGGATGAGGCGTTTGCCAAGCGACTGGCCGGTTATATGCCGCAGTTTGAAATCTATTTACAATTCGATTCCTTGCAGCGTGAACCGTTGATGCAGTTGCGTGGCGCGGACCTGCGGGCTATCCGCGAAAAAGCACTGGAGAGGCTGAATAAATACGGTATCTCGACGACATTGGTTGTAACTGTCGAGCGCGGCGTGAATGACTCCGAGTTAGGCGCGATTGTTGACTTTGCGCTGACACAGCCTGCCGTCCGCGGAGTGACTTTTCAGCCCGTGCAGCAGGCCGGACGCGTGGTTGGCTTTGACTCCACGCAGCACCGGTTGACACTGACCGAAGTACGACGGCGGATACTTGAACAGACCGATGTCTTCCGCCCCGAAGACCTGATTCCTGTGCCGTGTCATCCCGATGCGCTGGCGATGGCCTATGCGTTGAAGCTCGGATCGAAGACTGTCCCGCTGACCGGAATGGTGCCGCCCGAAGTGTTGATTGATGGGGCGCGCAATACGATTGTTTATGAGCAGGAGCCGGAGCTGCGCGATCGTCTTTTCAAACTTTTCGCAACGAATCACTCACCCTCATCGCAGGCCTCTACTTTGAAGGAACTGCTGTGCTGCCTGCCGAAAGTTCTCATCCCCAAAGACCTGGGCTACAAGAATCTCTTTCGCATATTGATTGTGCAGTTCATCGATGCCGAGGCCTTTGACGTGCGCAGTGTGAAGAAAAGCTGCATTCATATCGCGCATCCCGACGGCAAGCGGCTAATTCCCTTTGATACTTTCAATATGTTCTATCGCGGGGAACTTGAGACGACGCGGCTGGCGGGATTGCGCCGCGAAGAAGTTACAGCCGTATAACTGCGGGCTGCCGCTGCAACTGCAGCCCGCAGTTATACGCGGTTATACGCGGTTACCGCCCGCGGCGTGGATAGTTTGTCCGTTAACCCAGACGGAATCATCCGAAGCCAAGAAAGCTGCGACACCTGCTACATCGCTTGGCTGGCCAATGCGGCCAAGCGGCGTCTCCGCGACAATCTGCTTCTGGAAGTCGCTACCGATAAATCCCGCCGCGTGGACTCCTTCAGTCTCGATCATTCCAGGATTGATGGCGTTGACACGAATCTGCTTGGCGCCGAGTTCCTTTGAAAGAGCGACAGTGATTGAATCGACAGCGCCCTTGGTCGCACTGTAGACGGACGCGGAGGGTAACCCGCCGGCGGCGACGGAGCTGATATTGATAATGCTGCCGCCTTTAGGCTGGAAGTGGCGTAACGCAGCCTGCGTAGTCAACAGAAGTCCTAGAACATTGAGGTTGAACTGCCGGTGAAAGTGCTCTGGAGTTACAGCTTCGAGCGGGCCAAACTCATAGACACCCGCGTTGTTGACGAGGACATCGATTGGGCCAAGTTGTGTGGCTACAGCATCAATCAGAGGAGAAATGCTGGCCGGTTCAGAGAGATTGGCCTGCACGGCAATCGCCTTGCCACCAGAACCATTGATCTCCGCTACAACCTTTTCAGCGGCAGCCTTGCTGCCGGAATAGTTTACCGCTACGGCCGCTCCACGCGCCGCAAGCTCACGCGCGATGGCCGCGCCAATTCCCTTGGATGCGCCGGTAACCAGCGCAACCTTGCCTTTAAGACTGCTCATTGCTTCTCTCCATGTTTGAAATGCCTTTACTTGACATTTCGATGACTGTCGAATTGATGATCCGGCAGAGGAATTGGTTTCAGAACTGATGTGGAAATCTTTTCGTGGAGAAGATCTCGCTTCTAGGAGCGTGATGGAGCCAGGCAGCTGAGACTGGAGACGAATGCCTCCCAGAGTTCGGTCCGAAGAGTCAGATAGATGTACTTCCCTTCGCGCCTGACCTGCACCAGGCCGGCGGCTTCAAGTTCCTTCACGTGGTGGGAGAGCGTGGCAGGCGAGACAGCCAGAGCGGCCAGCGCCTCCGCACAGCCCAATGGACATGCGGCTTTCGCAATTCGCTCCAGCAGCTCAAATCGCCGCGGATCGGCAAGCGCCTTCAGGATCGCGGCGCGCCGCGCGCGTGAGAGGCGAGTTGTTCTTTTCGGTGACTCTCTTTCGGAGAGCATCTTTCCGATAGCCGCCATCGAATCCATTCTTAGTTGCAAGGGCTGGTAGATATTCTAATTCTCACAGCTCGATCACAAGGAACTTATTGTCCTAATCCGCTTTGTTGCCGACCGCAAGCAAAGTTTGAAACTGCGGAGTTTCGGTCTCCTTATGGACGATCGAAGTTTCCACACTGACGAAAGCAGCGTTAACCAGCATCGCTTCGACTTCTGCCTCACTGAAGCCGAGCCATTCATCCGCATACAACTCCCGAGCCTCTTCGAAACGATGCTTCTGAAGGTCGAGGATCACGATTCGTCCGCCTGGTTTGAGCACTCTCCAGGACTCGAGAACAGCACGCTCGGGATGCAAAGCGTGATGCAAGGATTGCGAGAAAAAAACCAAGTCCACTTCATCGTCGCCGATTGGAATCTGTTCCATGTCGCCCAGCCGGTATTCAATGTTCTTCACGCCGTGCTGGAGCGCCTGCTCCCGGCCCACCTCGATCATCTTTGCCGAGGTGTCCACGGCAATGACCTTCGTCGCTCGTTGGGCAAGCAGCAGAGCAAACGCGCCTTCTCCGGCCCCCAGGTCGGCAATCACCATCGGCGGCAAAAGGCGCAGAAACGCCTCGCTCAGGCTCTTCCAGGACTTGCCGGGAACATAGTCCTTGCCCAGGCGCCCGGCGACACTGTCGAAGAAGCTGCGCATCCTATCTTGTCGCTTTTTCACAACGCGACGCATGGCGGCCTGATCGCCTTCTGCTTCAGGAATCTCGTTGTACGCCTGCGTGAGCAGTCCGGCGAGCGTCGTGCCCATGCCGCCAGTCTTCAGTTGGTAAAGACTGTTCTTGCCGATGCGCCGGTCTTCCACCAGTCCCGCATGCTTCAACTGGGAGAGGTGGGTGGAGATGGTGCTCTGACCCATCACCAGGATCTCCTGCAATTCGGCGACAGAGAGTTCTTCGACCTTCAAAAGCAGCAGTATCCTGAGCCGATTTGGGTCGGCTACCGCGCGCAGAGTTTTTATGATTGACGGCATAAGCGAGATCTGGTACATATCAATATATCACGATTTGACGATACAAGGAGAATGAGATGGCAACTTCAACGCTCGAAGCGACGAATCTGGAATCGAAGGTCGCCGACCTATCGCTTGCCGACTGGGGCCGCAAAGAGATCAATATCGCCGAGCATGAGATGCCGGGCCTGGTTTCCATCCGCAACAAGTATGCCGCGGCAAAGCCGCTGGCTGGTGTGCGCATCACCGGCTCGTTGCACATGACCATTCAAACCGCCGTGCTGATCGAGACGCTGACCAGCCTGGGTGCGGATGTCCGCTGGGCAAGCTGCAATATTTTTTCCACGCAGGACCACGCTGCGGCGGCGATTGCAGCCAGTGGCGTGCCGGTCTTTGCCTGGAAGGGCGAGACGCTCGAAGAGTACTGGTGGTGCACCTATCAGGCACTCAACCACAAGGGCGGCAAGGGTCCGCAACTGGTTGTCGATGACGGCGGCGATGTGACGCTGCTGATCCACAAAGGCTATGAGTTAGAAAACGGCGATAAGTGGGTCGATGGGCCTGCCGATAGCCACGAAGAGCAGGTCATCAAGGATCTGTTGAAGAAGGTCTACGCGGAGAATCCGAAGCACTGGCACAAAGTTGTGAAGGAATGGCGCGGCGTTTCCGAAGAAACGACCACCGGTGTGCACCGGCTCTACCAGATGCTCGAAAAGGGTAAGCTGCTCGTCCCTGCGATCAACGTGAACGACTCCGTCACCAAGTCGAAGTTCGACAATCTCTACGGTTGCCGCGAGTCGTTGGCTGATGGCATCAAGCGCGCGACGGACGTGATGGTCGCCGGCAAAGTCGCGGTGGTGTGCGGCTACGGCGATGTGGGCAAGGGATGCGCGCACTCTCTGCGCGGCATGGGGGCGC
>CAZHKN010000039.1:0-24851 GCA_964532725.1 uncultured Occallatibacter sp. | reverse complement strand
ACGATCAGCGGAATCCCCGCGTCCTCGGCTTCGAGAATCGCATCGGCGGCAAACGGCGGCGGCACAAAGATCACGGTCGCGTTTGCGCCGGTCTTTTCAACCGCGTCGGCAACAGTATTAAAGACCGGCCAGCCCTCATGCGTAGTTCCACCCTTGCCGGGAGTGACTCCGCCGACAACTTGAGTGCCATATTCCGCAGCGCCTTTGGCATGAAAGGTACCTTCTTTGCCAGTGAGGCCTTGAACAATCAATCGAGTGTTTTTATCTACCAGAACGGCCATCTTATGCCCCCACGCTTGCTGCCGCGGCAACAACTAATTCCGCAGCTTCCTTCATCGTTGCGCCTACCTGAAAATTCATCCCCGACTCGGCGAGAATCTGCCGGCCCTCTTCGACATTCGTTCCTTCAAGGCGCAGCACAATCGGCACCTTCACGTTCAGGTTCCGCGCCGCTGCAACGACGCCAGTTGCCAGCCGGTCAACGCGCAGAATGCCGCCGAAGATATTGATGAAGATCGCCTTCACATTCGCGTCCGAGAGCAAAATCTCGAATGCGTGCTCAATCTGCTCCTGTGTTGCGCCGCCGCCCACGTCCAGAAAGTTGGCCGGGCTGCCGCCAGCGTACTGAATAATGTCCATCGTTGCCATCGCCAGGCCCGCGCCGTTCACCATGCAGGCAATCGAGCCATCGAGCTTGATGTAGTTGAGCGAATACTTGCTCGCCTCCACTTCGAGTGGGTCTTCTTCGGCGGTATCGCGCAGCGCTTTGATGTCGGCATGGCGGAAGAGCGCGTTGTCGTCAAAGGTCACTTTGGCGTCGAGCGCAAAGAGCTTGTCATCCTTCGTTGTAATGAAGGGATTGATCTCCACCAGCGATGCATCTGTGTCGAGAACGGCCTTGTAGAGCGCCTGAAAGAACGCGACAGCCGCACCGATCTGCGTGGGCTTGAGCGCCAGAGCAAAGGCCAGCTTGCGCGCCTGCCATGCGCCGAATCCGACCGCCGGGTCAATGGTCTCTTTGAAAATGGCCTCGGGCGTCTTCGCCGCGACTTCTTCAATCTCCATGCCGCCGGCCTGCGATGCCATAAAAACCAGCTTGCCTGTAGCTCGATCAAGCACAATGCCCAGATACAGCTCGCGATCGATCGCCGCAGTCTCTTCAATCAGTAGCCGCTGCACCTTTTGCCCCTGCGGGCCGGTCTGGTGGGTAATGAGCGTCATGCCCAAAATGTTCTTGGCATGCAGCTCAGCGTCTTCGCGAGTGCGGGCCACCTTTACGCCGCCGCCCTTGCCGCGTCCGCCGGCGTGAATCTGCGCCTTGACGACCACGCCCGTAGCGCCCTCGGCAAACAATTTGCGGGCCACTGCTGAGGCTTCTTCCAGCGTGTTGGCCACTTCGCCCCTGGGCACGGCAACGCCGTATTTTGCCAGGATTTCCTTTGCCTGATATTCGTGAATTTTCAAGTGAATGTCCGTCCCAGGAGAAACATTGGCGTCGGTTTCCGCGAAAAGCAGCCGGTGCCCTGCGTCGGTCACCGGTTGCATCCAGAATAAGCTACGCGGCCACGAATCGAAAACCAATCCCCCGCCCGCCGTTCGCCGTTACCATAATGGGAGATGGCTACCTTAAAGGAATTGCTCAAACCCCTGGCCGAAGACGGCGCCGCCCTCACCCGCGAACAGGCGGCTGGCGTGTTGGCCGAGATACTGTCAGGCACTGTGCCGGATGTCGAAACGGCGGCGCTGCTCACGGTTCTCGCCACGCGCGGCGAACAGGCTCCAGAGCTGGCCGGCTTTGTGGAGACGATGCGCACCCGCTCGACGCCGTTGCCTCTGACCGATGAAGAGCGCAATCAACTGGTAGATACCTGCGGCACTGGCGGCGGCGGGCCGTTGACCTTCAACATCTCTACCGGGGCCGCGCTTGTGGCGGCCGCTGCCGGGGCCAAGGTGGCTAAGCATGGCAACCGTGCGGTGACGTCGCTGGCTGGCTCTGCGGACGTACTGGAAGCGTTGGGTGTGCCCATCACGCTGGGTCCGGAGCTGGCCGTCGCCTGCCTGCGCGAGACCGGCTTTATGTTTCTCTATGCGCCGCTCTACCATCCAGCCATGAAGGTCGTGGGTCCGCTGCGCAAGGCGCTCGGCTTTCGCACCATCTTTAATCTCTGCGGCCCTCTCACCAACCCCGCCGGCGCAAAAGCGCAAGTCATCGGTGTGCTTGCGCCCAGCCGGGTTCTGCTGGTGGCGCGCACACTCTCCACGTTGGGCGCCAAGCGCGCCTTTGTGGTTCACGGTACAGACGGCATTGACGAGCTAACCACAACCGGCGAATCCATCGTGGCCCGCGTTGAGGAATCAGAGACGGGCGAGACAACTCTGAAGGCCGCCAAGATTACGCCCGAGATGGCAGGAGTTCCCAGAGCAACATTGGAAGAATTCTCCGGCGGCGATGTAGCCACCAACGCTTCGCTGCTCTATGACATCCTCACCGGCCTTTCGGGAGCGCGGCGGGACATCGTCCTACTCAATGCCGCCGCCGCGCTGGTCGCCGCAGGACTGGCCTCCGATCTCAAAGAAGGCGTGGCTCAGGGCGCTGAGGCAATCGACTCCGGCCAAGCTGCTGCGACGCTCGTCAAGCTGCGGCAATACGGCGAGAAATACCGCGAGAAGTGATTCGCAGCGGAAAACCGGAAGCGCATCACAGCAGTCCGGCACGGCCCGCCAGACGGCGCGAGAGCAGCCAGGAGAGCAGCGAGACACCCAACGCCAGTGCGATCCAACCGGCCTGTTGCAGGGGCTGTGGCGCGGCGGCGGGAAGCTGCGGCAGCATCACCGTCTCTGCACGCATCGCAGGCACTCCGTGCCGGATCAGCTCGAATACGCTCCAGCCCAGCACGGCAGCAATGAGCACGAGTCCCGGAAAAATCCGCTTCCACGGAAAGGGAATCGGCGCGGGTGCGACGGCTTCTTCCTGAATCCGCTCCATGACCGACGAGAGAAAGCCCGAGGAGGGGATCAGCTCTTCTTCGGTCGCCAGAATATTCTCTATTGTCTCTTGCTTCATCTCTCAGGCCTCCTTTCTCAGTCTTGCGGGTCGATCTTGCCGGCTTTGCCCGCCCGCGCTTTGCTCTTCGAGTTGCGGGAATCGCTTTCGCAGCAGCGCCCGCGCGCGGCTGAGCCTTGCCTTCACGGTTCCTTCGGGCATCTTGAGTGTCGCTGCTGCCGCCATCACATCCATCTCATGAAAATAAAACAAAACCACCGGCTCGCGATAGCGCAAAGGTAATGCCAGCACCGCGCGCCGCACCATTTCATTGCGCGCGCTCTCCAGCAGCGCGTCCTGCTGCGTTGCATCCGCAGCCGGCTCGGCAATCACCTCCATCGGCAACGTCTCCGTCGGGAAGCGCTTCAGGTCTGTGCGATATACATTCGCCGCCAGCGCAAACAACCATGTGGAGAAGCTGGACTCGCGCCGCCACTGGCCGAGGTTTCGCCATGCGCGCACAAAGGCCTCTTGCGCCAGTTCCTCGGCGCGGTGACGGTCGCGGCAATAGCGCCAGGCCATATTGATCAGCGGCGCTTGCCAGCGGCGCACAATCCCCTCAAAGGCGCGCGCGTCTCCGGCCAGTACCCGCTCCACATCGGCCAGATCTTCCATCGCGCTTTGTGCCGCCGCACTCAACCTACCACCCCACTATGCCGTGGGACTCGGTCTTGCAATGCCCGGTTGCATTTTCTTCCGCAAGATATTTTCTGCAACAAAATGCAACCGTTCCACGCTGCCACCGGTCACACCGGACGTAAGCAACAAAATTCCCTACAAGCTTTCAAGGAGTATTCCATGACGCATCTGGCGCTAATGCTCGCGATGAGCAGCTTACCATACGAACAACAGGGTCTGTGGCTATTTCTTTCCATCGGCACGGTTGCACTCTTCGTCGTATTCATCCCCACCGTGAGTTGGATCGACAGCCGCCGCAAGGAGCGCGAGGCATTCTACAAGGCCGAGACCTTTCGCCGCATTGCCGAGTCAACCAGCGAGGGCGCAAAGGCCGCCGTCGATCTGCTGCGCGAAGAGAGCCGTCGCAATCAGCTCAAGACCCGCGAGGGACTGAAGATCGGCGGCGTCATCACCCTCGGCGTCGGCCTCGCAATGACCCTCATGATCCTTGGCCAGTCCTCTCCCAACGAACGCGGGGACGCAATGGTGGGCCTGATCCCGGCCTTCGTCGGCCTTGCGATGCTGGTGTATGTCTTCTTCCTCGCCGCTCCGGTAGAGTGAGTACTGAAGCGGCCGCGCTTCTGCCGCGAGGGAGGTGATCATCATGCAAACACAGATTGCAATCCAGTTCCGAGCGCAACTCGAAGTACTGCGTACCGTGCTGTTTTCGCTTCCGCCGGATCTGGCAGACATGCCTTGGCGCGAGGGCGGATGGACTCGCAAGCAGATCGTCGGCCACTTGCTCGATTCCGCCGCGAACAACCGTCAGCGCTTCGTGCGCGCCGCGATCGACGGCGGCTATGCAGGTCCGGCGTACGCACAGGATGCGTGGGTCGCGGCGCATGGTTACATAGACCAGCCTTGGGCAGAGCTGCTGCAATGGTGGGCGGTTGAACACGAGATTCTGATCTCGGTGGTCAACAACATCCCCGCCGCCCGGCTAGACTCAGCCTGCATCGTCGGCGACAACCCGCCGGTCACGCTGCGCTTTTTGATCGAGGATTACATCGTTCATCAGCAGCATCACCTCAGGCAGATTGCAACTGGTGTTGCCGGCGCGTAAGCAGCAGAGCCGACTCCAGACGCAAAAAAGCCCGGCGTGTAGCCGGGCTCTTTTGCTTGCCTTACGTTGCCAGTTATTGTTACTTCTTTGCAGCCTTCTTCGCTGCTTTCTTGGCCGGGGCCTTTTTCGCCACTGCCTTCTTTGCAGGAGCCTTCTTGGCTGCTGCCTTCTTCGCTGCCGCCTTCTTTGCAGGAGCCTTCTTCGCTGCTGCCTTCTTGGCGGGCGCCTTCTTTGCTGCCTTCTTAACGGCCAATTTTCTACCTCGTGTGATGGTTTTGCTGGCGCTCTTTTTCACCGCTGCCTTCTTGGCCGCGGTCTTTCCGCCCTTTGCGCCAGTGGTGCTCTTTTTTGCGGCGGACTTCTTTGCGGCTTTTTTCGCCACAACTTTTTTCGCTGCTGCCTTCTTTGCCGGAGCCTTTTTCGCCGCCGCTTTTTTCGCAGGGGCTTTCTTTGCCGGGGCCTTCTTGGCAGCTTTCTTTGCGGAAGATTTTTTCTTTGCGGCCTTTTTGCTGGCCGGTTGCGATGGTGGCTCTTCAACAACCACGATTACGGTTTCCTCTATTACCGGAACACCGCCGATCGGGGAAGTGAGAACGTCCGAGACTTCGTCGACTTCTTCCTCTTCGTCCTCGTTGAAATCTTCTTCGTGATCTGGATCCAACTCCGCCGGCTCCGCGCTCTGGTTGCCGTCGTCACTCATGGCGTACATCCTGAACCGTTCTTCCATCCCTTTGCCTCCAGCGGCCTGCCGCTGACATCGTTAGACTTTAGCTCACTTCTGCAATGCGCTCACATCTTCTGCTTGCGTTGCATGTCTAGCTATAGATTGCACACAAATACTAGCAAATGGCAAGAAGAGAATGAAGCAAAATATCATTTTTCTTTTGCAGAGGAAGCATTGGAGTGCGTGACGTGCTTGCTCTTGTGCGCCTTCTTGCTGCTTGCCGTGCCTGGTTTCCCAGCAGTTGGCTGAGCAGGCGCTGTCTTTGAAGTGCCCTGTTCATGCGCCTTTTCGCTGCTCCCATTGCCGCTTCCGCTCTTCGATGCGCCTCGGGAATGATGGCTGCTGGCCTCGTGCGCGAGGTGCGCCGGCTCCGCAACATGTAGCCGCCGCCCTGACTCAACTTTGAAACCGGTCAGATGATTCCAGCGATGCAATTGATCGAGCGAAATGCCAAAGCGGTCGGCAATGGTGATCTGCGTGTCTCCTTTGCGTACCGTGTAAAGCAGCGCATGCATCGGTGCCGCCACCGGAGCAGTAGGCACCACCAGCGCTTCCACTCCATCCAGAGCCGCGCTCTCACGCAGTTGATTGGCCGCGGCCAGCTCGGCCTGAGAGACGTGGTACTCGCGCGCAATCGAGGCCAGCGTCTCGTCCGCGGCAACGCGGTGGTAGCGCCAGGCCGCGCGCTTGCCTTCGGGAATGCCTGCGATACGATCGTTGAACCGTGCGGCTGTGCCTGCCGGAAGATGAAGATCGAAGGCCGCGTCGGGAGGCGTGGTCATGCGCAGAAGGCCAGGGTTCAACCCCACAAGCACTTCCACCGGCGCGTTCACAAGATCGGATACAAGCCGCAGATCGACGGAGTAGTTGATCGTCACCGTGTCGGTGAGTGCCGGAGGATCGAGCGCGAGGTCGTCGAAGCCATATTGCTGCGGGTTCTTGGCGATGATGATCGCCGCCAGAATCTCCGGCACATAGTTTTTGGTCTCGGCGGGCAGGTTATTGCGCTTGTACAGTTCCCAGAAATCCGCATAGCCGGTCTTCTGAACGGCGCGCTGCACATTGCCCGCGCCCCAGTCATACGAGGCCATCGCCAGGTACCAATCTCCCAGCTGGTTGTAAAGGTACTTCATGTAACGGGCGTAAGCGCGTGTGGACTTCTCCGGGTCGAAGCGCTCGTCGATGTATCCATTGCGGGCAAGCCCGTAGTCGCCGTGCGGCATAAACTGCCACATTCCCCCAGCGCCGGACTTGCGATTGACTGCCTGCGGCTGAAAGCCGGACTCAGCTACAGCCAGATAGATCAGATCCTGCGGCACTCCCTCTTCGCCCATCACGCGCTCAATCATCGCCTTGTAGCGTCCGCTGCGCTGGAAAGAGTGCAGCAGCGTATAGTGGCCGCGTGTCGAGTTGGCAAAGAAGTTGATATACGTGGCCACATAATCGTTCACCACCAGCGGCAGGTCGGATTGCGTGGTGGCCAATTCGGTCTGTGCCTTGGCCACGATATTGGGGTCAGCCACGAAGGTCACATCGCTGGCCACGTCCGCCGGCGACTCCTCCACCTTCGGTACAAACCCGTTGCCCTGTTTCAGCGCCTCCACTTCCAGCGCGCTCACCGCATCCACGGTGCGGTCAAACTCATCCTGTAACTGCGGATCGCTCTTGATATCCAGGCCGCTCTTCAGCATCAGATCGACGGCGCGATCAAACTCCGCCTTGGCTTGCGCCAGATCGCCTTTGCGATACGCAGCTTCGCCGCTGCTGTAGGCTTCTTCCACGTGCTCAATCAAAAGCCGCTGGCGCTGTTGCTCAACGGTTAATTGAACGGGCGCCGCGGCCTGCGCGGCAGGCTGAGCTGCAGAGGATTGGCAAGAGCTGCCTGAAGCAGCAATGAGAGCCAACAGGAAGCAACCGGCTACGCGGTAGTGTATTGAACTCATAGGATCGTCAGTTACGGCTCCGTCGGCTGGAATTGGAACAGGAGTTCAAATCCCTCAAGCCCTCACCCGATGATAAGCTATGCCTTAGGGCTATCGTGTATTAGACGCGCACGGCGCCATCATCGTTCAAGGTCAAACCGTCCGCATGGATTCTCGTTTTCTTCGTAATTTCGCCATCATCGCCCACATCGACCACGGCAAGTCGACGTTGAGCGACCGTCTGCTGGAACTCACCGGCTCTGTTACCGGTCGCGAAATGCAGGCGCAGATTCTGGACGCGATGGACCTCGAGCGGGAGCGCGGCATCACCATCAAGGCCCATGCCGTGCGCATGATGTACAAAGCCAAGGATGGTAATACCTACCAACTCAACCTCATTGACACACCGGGCCATGTGGATTTCAGCTACGAAGTCTCGCGTTCGCTGGCTTCGTGCGAAGGTGCGCTACTGGTAGTGGACGCCACGCAGGGCGTCGAAGCGCAGACACTGGCCAATGCCTATCTGGCCATTCACAACGGCCTTGAGATTATCCCGGTCATCAACAAGATCGACCTCCCCTCCTCGGACATTCTCCGTACGCAGGAAGCGATTGAACAGGCCGTTGGCCTGGACGCGACCGATGCCATTCCCGTCAGCGCCAAGACCGGCGTCGGCGTAGATGACGTGCTGGAAGCAATTGTTCATCGGCTCCCGCCGCCTACGGGCGACCCCCATGCTCCGTTGCAGGCGCTGATCTTCGACTCCTGGTTTGATGCCTATCGCGGCGTCATCGTGCTGGTGCGCGTCATGCAGGGAGTGCTCCGCAAAGGCCAGCGCATCCGCTTCATGTCCAACGGCAAAACCTACGACGTGGACTCGATGGGCGTGCTGATGCCCAAGCCGGTGGAGATCGGCGAGCTGCGCGCCGGCGAAGTCGGCTTTTTTGCCGCGACGATCAAGAATGTCGGCGATACCAAGATCGGCGACACTGTTACCGACGACGCCAATCCCGCCTCGGCGCAGTTGCCCGGCTTCGAAGAACTCAAGCCGATGGTCTTCAGCGGCCTCTACACGGTCGACTCGCATGAGCACACGCTGCTGCGCGACGCTCTCGAGAAACTCCGCCTCAATGACGCTTCTTTCTTCTTCGAGCCGGAGAGTTCCGCCGCTCTGGGCTTCGGTTTTCGCTGTGGCTTCCTTGGCCTGCTCCACATGGAGATCATTCAGGAGCGTTTGGAGCGCGAGTACGAGCTGGATCTCATCACCACCGCTCCCGGCGTCCGTTACCACATCACGCTCACCGATGGCAGCGTACCCGAAGTGGACAACCCCTCGCGCTGGCCCGAACCCACCAACATCCACGCCATCCGCGAGCCCATCATCACCGCCAAGATTCTCACCAATGAAGAGTACGTCGGCGGCATCCTCAAGCTCGTCGAGGAAAAGCGTGGACGTCAGCTCAACTTCGAGTATGTAACCCCGACCCGCGTCATGCTCACTTATGAACTGCCGCTGAACGAAATCGTCCTCGACTTCTATGACCGGCTCAAATCTGTCTCCCGCGGCTATGCTTCACTCGACTATCAACTGGCCGGCGAGTGGGAGTCTCCAATGGTCAAGATGGACATTCTCGTCAGTGGTGAACCTGTCGACGCGCTCTCGATCATCGTTCATCGCGATTTCGCCTACGAGCGCGGCAAGCTGCTGGTCTCGAAGATGCGCGAACTGATCCCGCGCCAGCAGTTCGAGGTCGCCATCCAGGCTGCCATCGGCGCCAAGGTCATCGCCCGCGAGACCGTCGCTGCCCTGCGCAAGAACGTCCTGGCCAAGTGTTATGGCGGCGATATCAGCCGCAAACGCAAATTATTGGAGAAGCAAAAGGAAGGCAAAAAGCGCATGAAGCGCATTGGCAAAGTGGACATCCCGCAAGAGGCCTTTCTGGCGGTACTACGGGTGGGTGAAGATCAGTCAAAGTAACCTGAAAATGGGTGCCAGTGTACAGTTTGGTAACTGTATGTTCATCTGCAACTGTGGAAACTTTTCTCCGCCGGGATCCATCCTCTGGCCTCAGGTTTATCCCAGGTATCGCCCAAAAGAGCGTATGGATTTGTTGATATATAAAGGGTTGCAGGATTTAGCAGAAATGCAGAGCCGCTGGCAAGGGGAAAATTAGAAGAATCTATACGGAAACGCCGTAAGCAATCCACAGTTTTTTCCACAGATCGGGCGGTTTTCAGCCTTGTTCTCAACAGTCAGGCGGTCCCTGGTTTTCCTGGCAGGAATCAGCCCCGTTGTCAATGCCGGACAGGCCCTGTGGAGCGGAACCTGTCCGGCATTAAAAAAGTAAGTTTAGTGGGTTGCGGGAGCCTTGGGGGCGCCAGCCTTGGGAGCCTCGGCTGCGGCAGGCTGCGCGGGAGGAGCCGGTACGCCTGACTTGACGTTATAGGCCTCCATCACCGGCTTGGTGATGTTCGTCGAGTCGGTGGCGAAGAGGACCGGCGACTGTTGCTGGCTGATGTCCAGCACCAGTGTGTAGCCCTGTTTGGTCGCGTAATCGTTCAACACGTCATAGACCTTGGAGGCAAGAGTGTTGTAAACCTCCTGCATCTCCTGCTGGAAGTCGTTCTGCGCGTCTTCCGCGTCCCGGTCCAACTGCTTCTTCTTGTCGTCAATTGCCTTGGCGCGTGTGGCCCGCTCGGCGTCGCTCAGCTTGTCGCCTTGCGCCTGCAATTGCTTGGTCAGGTTCTCGATATCGTCGTTGAGCGTCTTGAGTTGCGCGCGCTTGGGTTCATATTTTTTCTGCAGGTCGGCAAAATTGCGCTGGCCTTCATTGGTCTGTGCCACAGCAACCTGAAAAGCAATCACGGCGATCTTCGCGGGACCGGCAGGAGCGGCGGCGGCAGCTGGGGTTTGGGCGGCGGCGTTCAGGGCAAGGCCCGAAGCCAGCGTGAAAACAAGTGCAAGAGAACGCTTCATTTGAATCGAGTACTCCTTCAAAATTCCTATGGCTTGGACGCGCCTGGGCGCGAAAAGAGCCTGTGCCTCCTGAGAAACCTCACGGTCTTCTTTCACGCACGCGGCAATTGCCTGTCACATGCTGTCCCAAGCTAGGAAATTCCCTTACCGAAAAAGGAGGGAGCAAAAAAGACGCGGACGGAGACGTCAGCAGGAACTAGATGGATTATAGGAGGGCTGGGGGGGGGCGTCAAACTGGCAAATCGTGAATTTCCACTGCATTGCGGGCTATGCACAGCGATTGTTGCAGGCCGGCATTGACTCCACTGAATGCGGAGTCTATGCCGGCCTGCAACTTCAAGTCTAGTGCGCTGCGGGAGCCTTTGGAGCCGCCGCCGGCTTTGCTGCCGGGGCTGTGGGGGCCGGAGGCGCGGGAACGCCGGACTTGGCGTTATAAGCGTCAATGACCGCCTGGCCGATATTGGCTGAATCAACCGCATACAGAACTGTCGGCTGCTGCTGGCTGGCGTCCAGAACCACCGTGTAGCCCTGTTGCTTGCAGTAGTCGATTAGTACGTCGTACACCTTCTTGCCGAGTCCCTCCAGTACCTGCTGCATCTCCTGGTTGCCGTCATTGCGCAGATCTTCTGCGGCGCGCTGCAACTTCTTCTTCTTTTCGTCAATGGTCTTGGCGCGGCTGGCGCGATCCGCATCGGTCAACGTGGCCGATTGAGCCTGCAACTCCTTCTGCAATTTCTCAATCTCATCGTTCTGCGTCCGCAGCTCCTGGGTTCTAGGCTCGAACTTCTTTTGGATATCGGCAAAGTCACGCCGGCCTTCATTGGTCTGTGCTACGACCATCTGAAAGGCGATGACGGCAATCTTTGAGGGAGCCGCCGGAGCGGCGGCAGGGGTTTGGGCAGTGACGGGCAGGGCAAAGCCCGTGGCAAGGGTAAGGACAGTGGCAAGCATGCGCTTCATGGGTTTGTACGACTCCTTCGAAATACCTTTGGGATAAGCACGCTTAGAGGGGTTCCACAATTCCGGTGTCCTTTTGAGTGCCGCGGAAGGCGCCTTTTCTTAAGAAAAAGCGCCAGAGGGCTGCGCTCCGGGGTACACCAATTGTCGAACCGCTGTAGGCGCAGAACAAGCCTTTGCCTTCTGAGAAACCTTACCGCCTTTTGAAGAGAACTCCAGGCCGGACGGCCAGAGACAGAAAAAGACGTGGATGGAGACGTCAGCAGGGACAACTGAATTATAGGAGGGCAGGTCAAGAGCGTCAAAGTAAAAAAGAGCCGATTGGACGTAAATGCGGCTATAGCGAAACCAGGGAGGTTGTATCGCGAAAGCACGTCCGTCCAGTTGACGCGACCATCAGGGAGCGGCAACCTTGCACAAAACTCGACAGGACACAGTAACCCTGGTTTCGCTCTAAAGTGTCCGATATTCAAAATAGATCACAGCAGCCGCGAGTCGCTATTCAGCCTTAAATGACGCGGGCTGCCTGGATGGGCAGCCCGCGCGGTCAGAGAAGAATGAACGGCTAGAAGGTAGTGGAAACGGTCAGCCGGAAGGTTTTGCGGGGATCGCGGAAAAGATAGCGCTGTCCGTATCCTTGATATGCCTCAGAGAAGGTGTAGTCGCCGGCCCCGCCCTGCGGGAACATATCGCGCTTGATGAGTTCAGCCGAGCAGCTTCCCTTGTTCTCGCCCAGATAGACATCGTTGCAGTAAGGCGACTCGTACAAGCGCAGCGTGTTGTAAGCGTAGTAGAGCCGGAAGGGTGCATTGATGATCGGCATGATAACGGAGATTTCAGCTCCGGTGGACATGCGCGGGACGAAGTTCGCGCCTTCGATGGGCCGGATGTTCTGCTTGAATCCAACCTGAGATCCGGGAATTCCCCCCTCGCATGCGCCGTTGTTGTATACCGGGCATCCGTAGAGCGGCGCCGTTAGAGATGCAAATCCTTCCGGACTCTGCTTCAACTGTCCCTTATTCAAAGCAACGTCCATGCCAAAGTCGTCAAAGAGCGAGAAGGTTACAGAGCCGGCAATCGGAATACGGTATTCAAGGTTGCTGGTGAACTGGGTATCGCCGCCGATAGGGACGACGCCATAGACCGGGATCGGAACCTGAATGCACTGGTTGTCCTGCGGATTATTGATATCCCGTGGAACGCAACTGCCGTCAGGGTTGGTCAACTGAACATTTACGCGGTTCGGTATATAGCCGTAAGGAGTCGCGCCGCGCACATCAAAGCCGCGCAGTTCGCCCTCGCCGCCGGAATAGAAGCGGTTGTTGGGCGGAGCCACATCGCCGCCGAATCCTTGCACGTAGCCTAACTGCGCGCGCATGCCGAGCACATTCCGTCCGTTCACCTCAGGAATCAGATAATGCATGGGCATGAAGCGTTTGTAGGCGACCAGCGGCGAGATGTAACGTACATTGCCGCCGAGGCCGGAAATCTGAAATACAGACGTGAATTCCCTGCCCGTCCGCGGTCGAGCGGGGTTATTGATGGTGTTGTAAATGTAGCTGAATGAGGCCGAGCTGTTGACGATTCCGGCAAGCGCGTTCGACCCCTGAATGCCTGACCGGAAGCTGATCGTCTGGAAGTATGTCTGCGACGCAGTGCTAAAGGCCGTAATCGATGACTTGGTCAGTGAATAAGTGAATCCAACTCGCTGGAAGGCGTGACGGCGGAGCGGATAACTGACCGAGAAGTTTGTGCCCGTCGATGCCTGATTGTAGTTCTGCGTAAGAGACTGCTGCGCGTTGGTCAAGTTGACGGATTGGCCGGTTGGCGAGGCGCTTTTCGCGGCGTTGTAGTCGGTCTTGTTATTGAAGATCTGAAAGCCAAGGTTCAGCGGGCGATTGCGCAGATAGGGCTGGGTGAAACCAAAGAGGAACTGGCGGCTCACGTTGCCCAGGTTTCCCTGTACACTGAGCGTCTCGCCCAGGCCCAGGAAGTTGTTGGTCTGGTAGTTCACGCCCAAAAAGGCTCCAGAGAGTCCGCTGACGCCGCCGTTCAGGCCGATCGAATTCTTTCCTTTTTCCTTTACTTTCAAAAGCAGTTCTACGGTACCTGCATCGTCATCGCGGTGAGCTTCGGAATCCTGCTCTACTTTGAGCGGCTCAAAGTATTCGAGCTGGTTGAGGCGCAGCAGGCTATACTCCCACAACTGCGAGTTGTACACCGAGCCTTCATCCAGCATCAACTCCCGGCGGATGACTTTGTCGCGGGTGATGGTGTTGCCGGTAAACTCGATGCGCGAAACGTAATATGGCTTGCCTTCGTCGATATCGATTTGCAGCGACACGGTCTTCTTGTCTTCGTCGAAGATCGGCTTGGGAATTGCGCCGAAGTTGGTATACCCCAACTGCCCATAGGCCTTCTTCAGGTTTTCCAGTCCCTTGCCCACCAGGGTGGCATTGAACCATTCGCCATCCTTGACCGCGAAGGTGCTGCGCAGGGCCTTCGCATTGCTTACCGCCTTGTTGCCTGTAAAGGTGATTGAACCGAGCTTATAGCGCGCGCCCTCTTCAATCGGCATCAAGATATCAATGCGCTTGCCGTGATTCGGCCGGAAGGTGAACCAGTTCAGGCCGCCCTGATCGCGAATCTGCGTCTTCGGCTCTTCAATCGCCGCGTTATAGTAGCCCTTGTCGCGATATGCCTGACGGACCCGCTCGGTGTCTTCTTCCAGCTTGTTCGCATCGAATGTCTGCGAAAAGATGTCTTCCAGAACAATCGAATAGGGAATGCCGATTGGCTTGAGGTTCTTCATCGAGCGCCGCAGCAGAAGGCCGCTCAGATGGGGGTTTCCAGTGAACTTGATCTCGCCCACCTTCACCGTCGGGCCTTCCTTGATATTAAAGTTCACCTGAACCGACGCCGGAGGGATCGTCTTCACTTCCGTCTTGATGGTGGCAAACTGGTGGCCATGCTCACTGAGCAGGTCCTTCATCACCGTTTCTGCCCGCTTGATCCGCGTGGGATCGTACTGGCTCTCCACCGTCAGGCCGACCTTCTCCTTTTTGAAGCGGTCCAGCACATCTGAAGTCGAGACCGCATTGAGGCCCTTGTAGTTAATCTCGCGGATTGTGGGCTTCTCGCGCACAAACACATTCAGGATAATGCCCTTCGCCGAGTCCTCGCGCTCAATGCGCAGATCCTCGAAGTAAGCCGTGTTCCACAGCGAGTTGAAGCTGCTTTCGATCAGTGCCTGGTCGTAACTGTCGCCGGGATGAATATAGAGACGCGCCAGCACGGTTTCCTTGGGAATGCGCCGGTTGCCGATTACGCGAATCTGTTCGATAGTCTCGGGCTGCTGCGCCAAAACGGAGCTGGCGGAAGCGGCCAGTAAAAGCACCAGTACTCCGCGCGAAAACAGTCGCGCCGCCTGCGCAATTCGAGAGACGGAAGAGTGCTTGATCTTCACCGGGCCGGAGCCCCGCGGCGAGCACTGATACTGGTGCGGTGCATAGTTCGGATTCACGGGAAAAATAAGCACACCCTCACTGCTGAAAATCTGGTTCAAATCACGGTCCAAGCCAAGGAAAGACTGATTATATTGGACCGTACCCTTGCCGCCCAAACCGGCACGGAGCAGTCTGGCCCCGGAATCCCGTCTTGCCCGAAGCGTTTTTGATTCCCTCTACCTGTTTCAGACAAAGGGTCGAACCCTTTCAAGGCCCAAACCCCAGTCTACCGGAAGCGGATGGGTTGATGCCGCTCACTCTGCGCCCTTTTCCCGCTGCGTTCTTTTAGACGCGCGGGATAGGCACATGACATCCTAGGTGGAAGAGGTTTTCCTTGACGAGTTCTGTTGAGCGGTCAATTTATGGGTTTTCTGCGCCGCTGCTCAACGGCCGGACCGTTGATCTGGCCGAGTTCAAAGGCCAGGTGCTGCTGATCGTGAACACCGCAAGCCAGTGCGGATTCACTCCGCAATACGCCGGGCTGGAAGAGCTTTACCGCCTCTACAATAAAAAGGGATTTCAGGTTCTTGGTTTCCCTTGCAACCAATTTGGTGCACAAGAGCCTGGCTCCGAGGTTGAGATCGCGGCCTTTTGCGAGAAGAACTATGGGGTCAGCTTTCCGGTCTTTGCCAAAATCGATGTGAACGGACCCGCGGCCCACCCGCTCTATAATTTTCTCAAGCGCGAGAAACCGGGAATCTTCTGGACAAGAAAGATCAAATGGAACTTCACCAAATTTCTGGTTGACCGGCAGGGCAGAGTGGTCCGGCGCTATGCCCCATCCTTCAAACCGGATAGCTTGGCCGCAACCGTTGCAGAACTGCTTGACAATCAATAAGATATTCCGTGTCAGCGCCGGAGGGCCACGATGCGTTCGTTTCTTCCGCCAATTCTAATTCGAATCATGGTGGGCCTGGTCTTCCTTACTGAAGGGATTCTCAAATTCTTGCGGCCTGAGGAACTGGGTGCGGGGCGCTTCGCGGCGATTGGCTTGCCGCTTCCCCACCAGCTGGCTCCGCTGGTCGGTGGCATCGAGATCGGCGCCGGGGCCGCGGTGATTCTCAACTTCTACGCAGGCGAGGCGGCGCTCGTGCTGCTGTGTGTGATTGTCACCGCGTTGATTACGACCAAGCTGCCGATCCTTCTTGGTCATTCACTCGGTCCCTTTACGCTGGCAAAGGTCGCGCATACTGGTTGGTTCGGATTCCTTCACGAAGCGCGCACCGACTTCTGCATGTTGATTGGCGCTGTCGTCATTCTCCTCGACTCCGGCATTCAGTTCGGTCGCCGGCGGTGGTACCAATCCAAGGATCTATAGCAAGATGGCGCAGGCCGGGGCAATTGCCTTCGATTCGCGGCAGAGGGTCACAGCCGCTTCTCATGTTGCTCAAATATAATCGTGGGATAAGAAGGCTCTTTGCCGAGGAGGCAACCATTCGCCCGGAGAGAGAAGCATGAGAGCGCTGCGAGAAGAGTGGCAGCGGCTCTTATCCAGCAAGATTGCGCGGAATACCGGATGGATGCTTGCTGGTCAGGGAGGCAATCTCTTCCTGCAAGCCGCCTACTTTGTGCTGATGAGCCGCTTGCTGGGCAGTACCGAGTACGGAATCTTTATCGGGGCCTTTGCTTTTACATCGCTGATCGCGACCTACAGCGCAATGGGTTCAGGAACATTGTTGCTGCGCTATGTAAGCACCGACGCCGGCAGATTCGCGGCCTACTGGGGCAATATTCTGCTCATAACAACCGCGTTGAGCGCGATCCTTATCCTGGCCGCCAGCTTTGCCGCGCCCCATCTTCTCAATCCCGCCAGCGCCGCGCTGGTCGTGATTACCGGCCTGGCCAATTGTTTTTGCGGAGAGATCACGCGAAATGCCTCAATGGTCTTCCAGGCTTTTGAGAGGCTCTCGGTGACCGCTGGCCTGGGATTAGCCACCAGCCTTCTTCGCTTGTGCGCTGTAACGGCCATGTATTTCACCCTCCACCATGCAACGGCGCTGCAATGGAGCGTGGTCTCGCTTGCCGTTTCGGCATTTGCCGCGGTCGCGGCGGTAATCGCGGTAACGGTGAACTACGGCTGGCCTCATTTCTCAATGCAATTAGCGCGCTTGCGCATCGCGGAAGGATTCGGTTATTCCTTTGCCTTTTCCACTTCAACGGTCTTCAACGATGTAGACAAGAGCATGTTGAGCCATTACGGCATGAACACCGCAAATGGCGTCTACGGACTCGCATATCGCGCCATCGATATGGCGACGATGCCGGTCATCGCGCTGCGCGACGCGTCCATATCGAGGTTTTTTCGCTCGGGAGCCGTCAGCCGCCACGACACCAAGATCTTCGCTTTTCGGTTGTTGAAGCGCGCTTCCCCGATTTCGTTTCTGATTTCATTCATCCTGTTCTTTGCCGCGCCGCTGATCCCATTGCTCGCCGGACCCAGCTTTGCGGAGAGCGCTGCCGCGGTGCGGTGGCTCTGCCTGCTTCCTCTTTTTCGCAGCGTTCATCAAATTACCGGAAGCGGTATTGTCGGCTTAGGCAAGCAGATTTATCGAACCGCGTCGACGCTCACAGTGGCGGGGGCAAATTTTGGATTGAATCTTTGGTTCATCCCCGCTTACGGGTGGCGTGGCGCGGCCTGGACAAGCCTGTTTTCGGATGGCTTGCTGGCTGTACTTAACTTTGGGCTTCTGCTCTTCCTGTGCCGCTCCGGGGATGAAGCTCAAGCGAGTCGCTGACCGGAATATAGAGATCTTTCTTCTTTAGCTCATCGGAAATCTTTTTATCACGCCAAATCAAAAGAAAATGAGCGCATGCTCTTCTCGTTTTGTTGACCAACCGGTAGGTGAATCGCTGCAGAACTTGCAGCGGAGAAAACCTTGCTCTTTCCACATACCCTTTCGGGAGCGTGCTTGCAAAATTCAATTCGATTACCGGGTAGGGAAACAGCGCGTAGGTTGGCAATCCATTGATCCAGTACATCTGGAATTCATCGTCAATCGGACGATCAATCCTCTGAATTGCATTGATCATCTTTTCTGCGCCTTGCTTCGACACTATGTACGCTTGGTTTCCCCAGGGTGGCGAAATAAAACGAAAGAGCGACCGGACGCCGATTCTGCCCAGGAATCTCGCATTTTTGATTTGCCGGGAATAAAGCATCAGATAATCCAGGCCGAGCCGCGACATGATCTTGGGGAGAATCGAGAACTCAAAGCTTGAATCCATCCAAACATCATCCTCCAAAACCAATAGGTATTTGCTGGAAGACGATGACAAGGCAAACTCCCGCACACAGTTGTAATGAGAAACAAAACATCCTATCTCTCCGGCTGTCAGTCTGCTGCCATGCCGGATCAGCGCCCGTCCTTCATCATACGGAAGGGTTCTATCCTCCGCGCTGCTGGCGTCTACGATCCGCCAGGGCAGAGTGCTCTCCTTCAACATTTCGCGGACCCTTGCTCGCCTCGCTGTCGCAGACGCCAAACTGATAACCGCTATCTCAAGAGAGTGTTGATTGTCCGCTGATTCCACGCCAGCCCCTCAGCACCAAGTATACGTTTGGGAGCATCTTCGATCTGGACACGGCCGGAAGCAACGGGTTGCGCAAACTATTTTGCGCTGCTCAAATCCAGCTTCAATAACTTTTCCGGATCAAGATATGCGCCCTGCCAACGAATCGCCCAATGCAAATGAGGCCCGGTGACGCGTCCGGTGGCGCCACTTAGTCCGACACGCTCCCCCGTGGCCACCTGCTGGCCCTCTTTCACGTCAATCCTGCTCAGATGCATCGAGAGAGAAAACAAACCGAGGCCGTGGTCAATCACCACGCAGTTGCCCTCGTAATACAGAGGCCGGGCCAGCACCACCAGGCCGCGATTGCCGGCCCGCACCGGAGTTCCGCTCCGGGCCCGAAAATCCATGCCTTTATGTACGCTCGCCAGCTTGCCGTTAAAGATGCGCCGGGTACCAAAGCTGGCAGTAGATTGGGCAGTCACCGGAGCGCGGAAGTCTCCCGCCCAAAGAGGCTCTGGGGAGCTAACGCTGAAGATTTTTTCCTTGAGTTTCTGCTCAGCCTGTATCTCGGCAAGAGCATCGGAATCCGGCTCGACAAACTTCGGCGCCACCGTCAACTTGCCGGTTCGGTAATTGCCGGGATGAATCACAACCCGCTGGCTCAAGTCGCTCGCGCTGCTTGCATTGTGAACAACAATGCGAAGAACAGAAACTCCGGAAGGCGCCTCGACATCCACTCCTGCAAGGGCAAACCAGGTTTTTCCATCTCGTCCGCGAAAGAATTCGAGCTTGCGTCCCAGCCACTCGCCATCAATGCTGGTAGCGTCCGGCGCCTCTACGCGAATCAACTCCGGTGAGCCGGCCTCAACAAAAGGCGGAGTAAGCGCTGCGGCGGGCGCTTGTGTCATCGCCGGACTGGATACAAGACTAAGCAGTGATGCAAAAGCCAACGAACGAAAAGCAAGAGCCGACTGAGCAAAGCGCATGATTGCAGGATAGCGGAAGCACCCATCGGCTTCCGCGCCTTGCGGCAACTCTTGTTAACGGCACGCGCTCGCCGCTAATTCGGCTTGCTCCAGCTCAATCGCCCGCGGAAAGAGAATATTGTTTTCCAAATGGATGTGTTGGTGCAGGTCGAGCTGAAATTCCTTCAATGCTTCATAGTAAGCATGATAAGTAGGGCAAGCGCCTACGGGCGGCGTGAAGTGGTCGCTCAGTCGCTGAATCTCGGCAAGCAATGCGCCGGCGGCTTCATGCTCACTGGTCATCATTGCGATCGGATTCGTAACAGCGCCGAAGCATGAACTGGGTAGTGCGCTCCCGGACGCCAGTGCAGCTTCCAATTCGACGACGTACGGAAAGAGAATGTTCTCTTCCTTGGCCAGATGGTGGGTCAGCTCGTCGTCGAGACTCGCCACCAACTTTTGCAGCGCGGGCAAATGCGCCTGGGTGTCGCCATGCCGATTGACAACTTTCTGCGCCAGAACAGCCAGGCGCGGCAGCTCTCGTTTCACGTACGCGTGATGCGTGGCGACGATATGGTCAATCAACTGCCGCAGCGAACCCTGTGGCCACTCCGCGGGCCTGGGCGAGGCTGAGAGCTTGGCTGCTTCGAGTGCGCCTAGAACCTCTTCAACCGCGATCTCGCCGGCGGCGCAGGCTTCGGTGAGCGGCTTGCGTCCGCCGCAGCAATAATCGATGCCGAAGCGCTCGAAAACACGGATAGAATGTGGTTGCTCAAGGGCAATTTCGCGAACAGTCTGACTCGGGTTAATCATAGGAACCTCCTAGAATCACCTTAAGAGCAGATGCGGAAGCGCCGCAGCGACTTTGGTCACTGCGGCAAAATAAATCCGCGAAATGAATAGGTGCGGCGTCTCAGTGCTGAACGTTCTGAGAATCTGGAACAAGCTGCATGTACGTATCGCGCGAGATCTTCGTTTGCCAGTGGCCGGTAGCGCGGGCTGCGCCGATCAATCCAAAGAACACAACCGCCAGAATTGCCGCGACAAGCCAAGGCTGCGGAACCCGACGATACCAGCGGGCAGCAATTTCTGCCGGAGAAGGGTTCTCGATATTCAATCCTCTGCGCGGCGGAAGCGCAAACTGGAGCGCATTTTCAGCCGGACAAACCGCGACGCACTCCATGCAGCCGGTGCATTCCGCGGAGCGGATCTGTACCAGATTGTCGACAAGGAGCTGCGACGGGCAAGCCTTGTTGCATTTTCCGCAGTCAATGCAAGCTTGGGCGTCGCGGCGGATCTTCACCGGACTGATTGTGGAAACGATGCCCATCAGCGCGCCATAAGGGCAGAGAAAGCGGCACCAAAAGTTCTGGATCAGAATGGATAGAACAACCAGTGTCGCCATAATCGCGATGCCAACAATTCCCATGTAGCGGAAAAAGTTGAGCATCTTGACGTCTGCGATGATGGCGAACGGTGAGGCCTGGAAGTCAGCCACTTCGCCAACCGACATCGTAAAAACAATGAAGATAAAGAACGCAAGCAGCAGATATTTAAGGCTGCGCAAGGGAAGATCGAGCCATTTAGGAAGAATCAAGCTGCGCCGAAAAAGCCTGCGGCCCAACTTCCAGAGATATTCAGACACTGTGCCAACCGGGCAGAGCCAGGAACAGAAGGCTTTCTTCACCAGCACACTGCACAGCAAAAATGCGCAGAAAAGAACCATCGCCGATGGATGAACAGCGGGTATATCTCCAGTGCCGAGAAAATATCGCAGGTTCATCAGGCCTGCGATGGGCAGCCAGCCGTCAACGCCGGCGGGCCGCTCCACATAGATTGATTGCCCCGGTACTTCAAAAGAATGAACCCAGCGCAGGAACAGTGCTCCGATGCACACGTTCAGTGCAAAAAATGCGAACTGCACGGCGCGGCGCGTCTGCTGCGAACGGTCTGGCGTCAATTTGCGGACCAGGGCTTTCCTGATCCTTGCCGCGGCGCCGCGGGCCGGACCGGCTTCATCGAGAGACGCCGAGTATTTGAACATTCCACCCTGCCTGCATAAACAATAATCTGTTAGAAGCATCTCCAAATAGGACATAAGTCACAGCACTTGGCATCCGTCTCATGCGGCAAAATAACGGGGTAGGTATGCAGGCGAGGACTCGAGCCTGAGCCATGGACAGATCCGGATGTGTGCGGAAGAGCAGCAACTCGCCTGTCAAAATGCCCCTCAAAGGTCTAAAATTTAACCATGACTGACCGCATCTCTCTCTCCCTCGCCCAGGCCGACCCCGAGATCGCTGCTGCGATTGACCACGAAACCCTCCGCCAGCATGAGGGGCTGGAGATGATCGCCAGCGAAAACTTCGTCTCCGAGGCGGTTCTCGAGGCTGCCGGGTCGATCTTTACCAATAAATACGCCGAGGGATACCCAGGCCGCCGCTACTATGGCGGCTGTGAGTACGCCGATGTGGTCGAGAATCTGGCCCGCGACCGCGCCAAGCAGATCTTTGCCGTAGACTACGCCAACGTCCAGCCGCACTCCGGCTCCCAGGCCAACGCCTCGGCTTACGCCGCCGTCCTCAAGGCTGGCGACACAATTCTCGGCCTCGATCTCTCGCATGGCGGCCATCTCACCCACGGCCACCGCTTGAGCTTCAGCGGCAAGCTCTATCGCACCACCTTTTACACCGTCCGCCGCGATACCGAGCTGATCGACTACGACGAGCTCGAAGCCATCGCCCTGCGCGAAAAGCCCAAAGTCATCATCGGCGGCGGCAGCGCCTATCCGCGCTTTTGGGATTTTGCCCGCATGAGGCAGATTGCCGATAAGGTCGGCGCAACCTACGTCTTTGACATGGCGCATATCGCGGGCCTCGTCGCTGGCGGCGTTCATCCCTCGCCTGTGCCCCACGCGCATATCACCACCACCACCACGCACAAAACCCTTCGCGGACCGCGCGCCGGCCTGATCCTCTGCGGCAAGGATTATCAGGTAGGCGAAAAGTCCGAGCAGACCATCGGCAAAGAGATTGACAAGTCGGTCTTCCCCGGCCAGCAGGGCGGCCCTCTGGTGCATATCGTCGCGGCCAAGGCCGTAGCATTTGCCGAAGCCCTCCGCCCCGAGTTCAAGACCTATGCCGCGCAGATCGTCGCCAACGCCAAGGTCCTCGCCGGCGCGCTGGCCGAGGCCGGCTACCGCATCATTTCCGGCGGAACGGATAATCACCTGATGCTGGTCGATGTCTTCGCCAAAGGAATCCTCGGCTCCGAGGCTGAAGTCGCCCTCGGCAAGGCCGGCATCACCGTCAACAAGAATTCCATTCCCTACGACACCAATCCCCCGCTCAAGCCTTCCGGCATTCGCGTTGGTACGCCAGCCCTCACCACCCGTGGCATGAAAGAGCCGGAGATGCTCGTGATCGCCGCCTGGATCGTCAAAGCCCTCGACCAGCGCAACGACGATGCGGCCCTCGAAAAGATCCGCCTCGAAGTCGCCGAACTGGCCAACCGCTTCCCGCTCTACGCCTGGCGTCGCACACCGGTTGCCGTTGGCGTGTAACTCTACAAGCGTCTAACAACACAGCTATCCCTCAAAAAACTGGAGGGAGCAGGGGGCTTCCAGCCCCCTGAAAAGCTCAGCCTTTCGACGCGGCCTTCAGGCCCGGGCCTCTCCTCCCAATCGCCACTCAACGTCCTCAACCTCTGCGCAGGTTGTATTGATGCTGTCATCCTGAGCAACGCGAAGGACCCGCGTCTGCTTCTCCGCATGTACGATCACCACCAAACACCGCTGTCATCCTGAGCGAAGCGAAGGACCTGCGTCTGCTTCTCCGCGTGTACGATCACCACCAAACACTGCTGTCATCCTGAGCGAAGCGAAGGACCTGCGTTTTCATTGGTCATGCACCTGCCAGCCCCGACAGCCGCAAACACACCAAAGAAACTCCAGACCTTACAGGTTGCGAACCACTTCGTCTCGCAGGCTTTGTTGTCCACCCAAGCACCTGCTTTGTATCAGGACATGACTGGTAGGTCAGGGCTTCAGCCCTGACAGCCGCAACCGCCCCAAAATCACGTCGGGCTTCAGCCCCTGCGGGAAACGCACTCAAACCGACCCACGCCTCGCACTTTCCAAGCAGCCGACTGCGAGCTCGTCGTTGAATGGGAAAATGAGAAATTGTGACGGTTAGTCACTTTTTGTTGACAGAAAATGCGAACGCTGATACATTGAAGTTGGGTCGGCGTAACGCCGACGTTCAATTGTTCTTTGACAATCCTCCGGCGTAGTCAAACGGTTCCAGGAGCTTGTGGTTCGCCACAAGCGTAATGAGGTACGCAGTTTGTACCTTGGTAGGTCACTCCTGCCGTCCAAAGACCAGACAGGCATCAACCTGACTGGCAGCCAGAGACGCCCCTGCGTCGCTCGGCTCCGCAAAGAGAAAGGGCTCCTGACTCAGTTCGTATTCCAACTCTGGTTCCCGCCGCTACGCCCCCGGTAATTACCGGAGGAGGAAGTATGAAATCAAAGAAAATTGACCCTTGTATCGACCAGCTAAGGAAGATACTAGGAGACGCCAACAACGAACTGACGTCGAAACAGCGTAGCAAACTCAAGAAGGGCATTGATGATCTCAAACGACTGCAACGCGAAACAAAGCTCACGCAAAAAGAAGTCTTTGCAGTGGTAAGCCGAATCGCAAAAGAAGTTTTTGAAATTCTGAAGTCTGGACAGAGCGAGTGAGTTTCAGGGAGCCCGTTTCTTAACCAAACGGAATCATTTATGAATTATCCCAAAGCAATTCGTGTCGCCCGCTCATTGGCTGACATATCGCAGGGTGAACTTGCCGATAGGGCGGAGATTGACCGTAGCTATCTCTCCCTAATCGAATCCGGAAAACGGCAGCCCTCAGTTGAAACAATTGAGAAGATAGCAAAGGCTCTCAAAATACCCTTCCACTTACTCAGCCTTCTGGGTAGCGAGGAAGCTGATGTGCAGAAGGTTTCGCATGAGCATATTGCGAGCCTTTCTCTGGCACTAACAAAGTTGCTGCTAGAGGTATCGAATGACGAACCAAGCGAAGAACTCAGCGAAGGAAGACCGCTCGGAGACACCAATCACAAGTCTCCGAGACCTCGAATATCGTCTCGGAGAGGATCGGGAAACACTGCGCTCATTAGCAAGGAACTGGCGTGCTGAATACACTCCATTCCAGCAATCAAAACCCGCGAAGCCGTTTCAACATGAGGTGAAGGTAGGAAAAGTCCGAAACATTGACAACCCCTCGAAGGAGTTGAAGCGAATCCAGAAAAAAATACTGAATCGATTGCTTCGTCCAGTTAAACTGCCGCATTTTCTTTTTGGGGCCGTATCTAAACGCTGTGTTAATGAACATGCGGCCCAACATCTTTTACACGGCAATGAGTGCGTCGTAAAAATGGATGTAAAAAGCTACTACCCCAACGTAACAAGCCGCCATGTATATTTCGTCTGGAAGCAGGT
>CAZHKN010000038.1:0-25005 GCA_964532725.1 uncultured Occallatibacter sp. | reverse complement strand
GATTCCGGTCCGGCATAGCCCAGTGAGGCAAGTAGCGCATCAGTTTCGGGGCCGCGCTTTGATCGTATGGAACCAGAGAGCCAGCCTCTATTGCCTCTTTAATCAGCCGCGATGCTGTCGCGCTATTCCGTGCTTCAATCCCAAAACGCTGCCGAATCGAGGAGTTCGTCGTGGGCTGCTGGCTGACATATCGAAGGCAGGCGTGCCAGTAGACCGCACGGATTCGGTCCGCCTTGTCCATTTGGGTCAGGGATCGAGGAGCAAAGAGCATGACCCGCGTATGGTCCGGTGTCGCCTCCGCGAGCGGCGCGGGCAATTGGTAGATTTCGGTCTGCGAGACGACTTTGTCCCATCCGCTGCCACGCTCCTCGCAGATGCCGATACGACGCATCAGGGAGGCAAGTGCTTCATTGCGCGACCTTGGCGGCGAATCGACAAAGCGTTCGGTGGCCACCAAAGGGGCGCCGGGATTGCCGATCTCGATACGGTCCGTGAAGATCTCAATCATCGGGCCAGCGCCGGAAACGAAGAAGTCCTGATGAATCAGCGCATTCGCCACCAACTCGCGCACTGCGAGTTCCGGGTAAAGCGGGAGTTGCTTGCGAAGAGCCTGACCGATCACTTCGTTTCTGGGAAGCAGACCGTTGATGTATCCGATCAGCTCTTCAAATCCGTTGGCGTATCCCTTGCTCCCGTCCTGTTCTTTGATCGTTTCCACGCGATTCGTTCCGCGATATTGAATCACGCGCATGGCTTTGCGCTTCAATGAAGAGAAATCGTCCAAACGCTTGGCGAACAGAATCGCTCCAAGATTGGTAATGCTCCATCCGCCGGCCTCACAGACGCGGATTAGATTGTCGCCGGCCAGACCATGAAGAATCGCCTTCTTGTTCTCCGGCAAGGGGAGGTTGAGCAAATCGAAGTATGCCGGATAATCCAACAGCCGCAAAACCTCGTCGCCCTGAACATGATCGACGGCGATTCCATCTTCAAACAGAGCCTTATCAAACAATCGCCAGAGCGCCCGTTCCTTCTCCTGGAACTCCTTCAGCTTTTTCTTGTAGGAGCCTACGCGAATGAACTCCACTCCGCCGAATTGAACCGGCTGCCGGTAGGCGCGTTCAATCTCCAGCAGGACAACTGCTTTCCCTTCGATTTGCGCTTCCAGAAAACGAAAGTGTATTTTGGGCGTGAGCAGCCGCAGGAGCCAGTTCTCCAGCTCCTCATTGCCCACCTTGGCGGCATGTGGCTTGAAGTTTGTTCCAACAAGTGCGTGAGTTGTATCCTCGACACCCCATGCCAGATAGCCAAAGGCCTTGCCCACCAGCGCCGCCGAGTTCGACAGAGCTGAGACATATTCGCCAATATCCTGTGGATTCTGATTGTTCTCCTTGAATTCGACCCACTCTGTCTCTTGCGGCAATTTGCAGAGCTCGTGGATAAGACTCGCCAGGTATTCTGCTGTGTAGTTCGTCGTCATCCTACTGGCTCCGTGATTTCATCTTCAATCACCTCGCTGCCATCTTCAACGAGTTCCTTGTTTATCGTTTGCGTGGGCGAGGCAATATAGCTTCGGTGTTTTCTTCGGCGGCGTATCTTTCCGATGCGTCGCGCACAACCCACGATAGCGAAACTCTTTTCCGTAGCGCGATCTTCTCAAGAGCTTCATAGAGACCAGACGGGAAGGTGATCGATGCTCGGACAACCGTTTTGCTTTGAGCGTTGTGGATCTCCGTCTGCGACGGCTTCTCTCTCATTCCAAGCTCCTTTTGGTGCCGTCACCACATTACACCACTATGGTGATGTGCTGCTTTCATGAGGGCGAAGGTGTCACTGTCATGGGGTTCAAAAGCGGCTCCCAATACCTGCGTAGCGCACTGACAGGCACGTAAAATGGAACCAACCGAGAGCAGTTGATGATGGGTCAGGCAGTTTGTGAAGTCGAGATTGCCCAGACGTGTCTGGGCAATTGGCAAAGGCTGGGTGGGGCACAAATGCAGCCAACGGAATGGGCCGCATCTTCGAATCGCATACGTTTTGCGATACGCCGAATGGCGGGGTACTACGTGCTTACAAGGACTTAAGGAGCCACCGGGGTCTTGTAAGTTGTTGATTTGCTTAATGCCCGTACCTTGACACGGAAGAGGTCGTTGGTTCGAATCCAATCGTGCCTACCATTAATACCCATAATGTACAGTAGATTTTCCTATTCTCTCTCCAGACGGGTCCACAAAGGCCCAAGTGTGGGGGATCCAGGTTCACCTCGCCGCGAACGGCGAAGCGGCCTTTTGAAGGATCGCCTCCGCAGCCTCTCTTTCATTGCTTCGACACTGCGTCAATCGCACAAATGCGAGTTGACATTCTGCAGAGTGGGAGGAACCCTCAGCCCGCTTTTAGCAAGCAGCGCCAGGAATCGCGGGTCCTGATGGAAAGAATCGTAGAGCGGGTCTACCCCGACATGTAGCATGTAAGGGTCTTGCGCAGAGGCGAGCCGCTCCAGTTCTGTCATTGCCTGCTCCCGCTTGCCGGCGCAAGCGTACCATTCGGCCGGCATAAAATCATTCACCTGCCCTGTGCCTCGCTTGTTCTGGATGGCATCGAGGCGCAGTTGTGCATAGGCGCGAATGCCCTTCGTCCTGAAGACCGCCATTCCCCTGGTTTCCAGATCCACGCGCGCCTGATCGTTTTGCAGCAAGGCCATTTGCCGCCATTCATCGATCGCATCCTTGTAGTGCCCGGTCTCGAAATCGACCCACGCCATCGTATTGTGGGCGATAGGCAGATTGGGAAGAAGATCGACGTATTTTTTGGCGGCGGCAATCGCGGTTGCATCGTGACGCGCATAAACTCCTACAAGACCTTGCATCGCATAAACAGAAGGCCAGAAGGGCGCGCTGGTCTGCGCCATATCCAATTGTTGAAGGGCTTCATCAAAGCGGCCCTCCTCTACGAGCAGGACAGCCAACCAGTCCCGATATACGGCTTGCGTCGGATCGATGCGAATGGCGAGGCGCAACTCTGCCTCTCCGCGCGAAAAATCCCGTTCTTGCTTGTAAGCCGTGCTTCCCAGCACCGCGTGGGCCTGCGCCAGCGAGGGATCCAGCTTGATGGCGTGCTGGGCCATTTCCTCGGCTTTGCCGAGAAGCCCGTCGCGGGGATTTGTATCATAGGCGGCAAGGCCGAGGTAGGTTGTGGCCAAGCCTGCGTAAGCCGCGGCAAAATTCGGGTCCCGGACCGTCGCTTGGCGAAATTCCACCAAGGACTGATCCAGGGAGGCGGAATCGCGTTCAAAAAGGTGATAAGTACCCTGCAGATAGAGTTCGTACGCCTGCGCGTCGTTGGTGCTGCCTTTGATGGTTTGCAGGGTTGCGGCCTTGGATTGGAGATAGTGGAAGACGTCCTGCTGCAGCCGTTCGCAAATCGATGGCAGATCCTTTTTGGGGCCGCTGTATTCAAAGGAGGCCAGATGGGTTGCATCCGCGGCGCGGAGCAGCTCGAATTTCAGATCGTATTGGTCCCCTTGCTTGGCGATGCTGCCCAGCAACAGATCGTCGAGATTCAGCTCACGCGAAATCCGCGGGATATCGACCGCGTTGGCCGTGCCAAAGGCGCCAACCGCCGGGACCTGCACGCTGGGCAATTTGGAAATGGCGTCGCTAAGCTCGAGCCGGAAGCTTTCGCCAATTTCGCCTGCCTGTGGATCTCCTTGTACTCGCATGGGAGCAATGCCGAGCCGAAGCGCAGCGGTCGTTGGCGTTCGCGAGCGCGTGTGAAGCAACCAGGCACCGGCGGCGAGGAGAACGGCCATCCCTAACAGGCCGAGCCACGGCCAGCGTAGTGTCGAACCCTTGCCGGAAACGACGACTGCCGGTACAGTGTCCGGAAGGACCAGGGCTGAAGAAGGCGTCGATTCGGGTAGTTCTTCGTCCAGCAGCGTAGGTTTGCGCTCCGGTGCAGACGCCGCGACAGAGTGGTCCGGTAAGCCCTCGATCTCGGCCGCGTCGAGAGGGATCAGACGCACCTCACCGCAAAAGCTGTATCCGCGCTTGGGGATGGTTTTTAGGAAGTGGGGGTTGCGCGAGTCCTCACGCAGGACATTGCGGAGCCGGTTGACGGCCACATTGATGCCCTGGTCGTAGTCCAGGAACTCCTCGCCAGGCCAAAGGACTTGCCGCAGCTCGTCCCGGCTGACCAAGCGGTTGGCCCGCTCCAGAAGAACGCCCAGCAGCCGCGCGGTTTGCTCGGAGAGCTGCAATCTGCGTTTTTTACGCCACAGAATGCCGGTGTCGCACTCGAAAGTAAAATCGGCAAATGTGAACACCTGTTTGGCCATAGAGTCTTTTGCTGAGAAGACCCGAGCATCGAGTATTGGGGGTTGGCGCAAGTGCTCGAAGTTGACTTCAGTTTAACACTCTGTCAAATTACACTGCGGTCTTAACGAGTCCTTGTCCGTAAATATAAGATCTTTATCGCTTTGAGCGGAGAGGCTTTTGTTAGGAAAGCATAAGACGCAGTACATTGCATCGTCGACGATTGTTTCATTAGGCTTAATGCACACCGGAAACCAAGGCGCAACCCCTCCCGCGCCTGTTCTCATCTACAACCGCTGAGCCGCAGGATTCCCTTCCTGGGCACTACACAGTTTTTGTCTGAGGATCGCCAATGCATTCTAGCTTTTTTCGTAGGGTATGCTTCAGTCTTTTTGTTTTAGGTGGAATCAGTGCATACACCCCGGCGTCTCTGGCGGCGCAGAGCGCGACTTCGCCGCGAGCTGTTTCGCTCATCACCGAGCCAATAAACGAGGCGCGCCGTACCGTTTTAGCCGGCAATGTCCATCCGCTCGCGTCGGCCGCGAATGACAGGGGCGAGGCTCCGGCCTCAACCGCGACCGGCCGGATTCAGCTCGTGCTCCGACGCAGCGCAGCGCAGCAGCAGGCTCTGGTGCAATATCTGGCGGACGTGCAAAACCCGCATTCGCCGAGCTATCACAAGTGGCTCACGCCGGCACAGTTCGGCGCGGCGTACGGTGTCGCGGATTCGGACCTGCAAACAGTGAAGCAGTGGCTTGAGGGGCATGGCTTCAAGATCGAACGCGTCTCCCAGGCGCGGAATATTCTCCAGTTCTCCGGCAACTTTGGCCAGATCAAGAACGCCTTCCACACCTCGATTCATACCTTTCAGGTGGACTCGGTTCAGCACTACGCCAATGTCAGCGACCCGCAGATTCCCGCAGCGCTCAAGCCGGTCATTGCCTCGGTCGGACCGCTGCACGATTTCCGGCCTGTTTCTCAAGCCAAATTCGGTAGCATCGGTCATTACGATCCGTCGAGTCATTCAATCAAGCCGGATTTGACGCTCTTCAGCAGCAACGGCACGCCATACCTATATACGGACCCAGCAGATGCCGCCACTATTTACGACACGCCCAACGCATTGCTGAACAAGAATTACAGCGGCACCACCTACGATGGCACAGGCGTGAATATCGGTGTCGCGGGCGACTCGAATATCACCATGCAGGACGTGACCAATTATCGCGTCGCATTTCTCGGTGAATCAGCAGCGTCAGCCAATACTCCAACGGTTGTGGTGGATGGCGCGGACCCGCTGATTAATGGAGACGCGGTCGAAGCGCTGCTGGACACCGAGATCTCCGGAGGGATTGCCCCGAATGCAAAGGTCTATCTCTACACGGCTGCCAGTACCGACTTGCAGACAGGCCTGTTCCTGGGTATCTTCCGCGCGCTCGATGACAACACCGTCAGCATTCTGAACATCAGCTTTGGAGAGTGCGAGGCTGGTCTCGGCGCAGCCGGAAATCAGTTGATGCTGGAGATCATGACCCAGGCAGCGGCGCAAGGAATCAGCGTAACCGTCTCCACGGGCGATAGCGGCTCCGCCGGCTGCGACCGTGATAACTCCGAAGCGGCGAACTACGGCCTCAACGTAAACGGCATCGCCTCCACTCCGTATAACATCGCTGTCGGCGGCACGGACTTCGATGTTCTCGCCTCCGGCTTCAGCACATACGTGATAGACAGCACCGATGGCACGGCTCCATATTACGACACAGCGCTTTCCTATATTCCCGAGCAGCCATGGAACGATTCGACGCAGCCCAGCACGGATATTGCCTCGAATTTCCCTTACTCAAACAATGGGGTTACAGACATTGTCGGCGGCGGCGGCGGAGCCAGTAGCTGCTCCAACTCCACGACCAGTTCTTCCGGAGTAGTGACCTGCGTGAGCGGCTACGTCAAGCCGCCGTTTCAGAGCGCGCTTACACCCAGCGATGGTGTGCGCGACCTGCCAGACGTGGCATTTCTCGCAGCCAACGGCTTCTTCGGCGCAACCTGGGTTGTTTGTTCCGATAACATCTCGAATGGAATTGTGCTCCCGTCCTATACCAATTGCGAGACCACAAATGGAGCTTTTACCGGCAGCACGAGCTTCAGCGGTTTTGGCGGCACTTCAGCCGCAGCGCCGGCAATGGCGGGAATCCTCGCGCTGGTAGAGCAGAAGACCGGATCGAGACTGGGCCAGGCGGACTATGTGCTCTACCAGTTGGCCGCTTCAAAGTATGCAACGGTCTTCCATGATGTTACTCAAGGGGATAACTCGGTCGTCTGCAACAGTGGCACACCCAATTGCGGCGCGAACGGATTCCTTACCGGCTACGACGCTGCCGTCGGCTACGACCAGGCTTCAGGGCTGGGCAGCATCGATGTGGCGCAACTGGTGAGCAATTGGGATACGGCAGGGCTGACCGCTACTTCCACTGCGCTCACGATCAATGGCTCGACGGCAGGGATCAGCGTTCCGCACGGGACATCTCTTACTTTCGGCGTCGGCGTCTCGCCCGCGACCGCAACAGGCGTCGTGGGTATCGTCGATACCGCCAATGAAAATGCCTCCGGCGCAAAGAATAACGGGCAAACGAACATCCCGCTTGCCAACGGCTCCGGTTCGGTTGCCTACAACGGCCTGCCCGGCGGAACCTATACCGTATCGGCGTTTTACAGCGGCGATGCGTCGGATGCCGCAAGCACCTCGACGCCTGGGATTCCCGTTACCATCACTCCTGAGGCCAGCACCACGGCTCTTGCCCTCAATGTCTATAGCGCCGCCGGCTCCAATCCGGCCATCACTGACCTGTCCAGCGTACCCTACGGCTCCTACTTTGTTGCCGACGTGCAGATCTACGGCACGGCCGAGGGAACGAGCACCGAGGGAATTGCCACCGGATCAATTGCATTCTCTGACAACGGGTCGGCTCTGGCCTCCGGCGTACCCATCAGCGCCGCCAATCAGGCCTACTACTCGACACCCAGCACAGCGTATCCTACCGTTTTCTCCGTCGGCTCACACAGCGTAGAAGCCACCTATACCGGAGACGCCAGCTACAACGCCAGCTCCAGCACAGCCACTGCTTTTACCGTGGTCCAGGGCGCTACAACCATTACCGTCGCTCCTGCCAGCGCATCCATTGACTCCCTTGCCGCGGATCAGGTGGTGGTGACGGTGAATACCAGCAGCGCGGGCAATTACCCCACCGGAACAGTCGTACTGACAGCCAACGGTGCAACCCTGGCGACAGTAAGTAGCGGCTATCAGCTCGGCTTTAGCGGCAATGGCGGGGTCGCGATCTCGACCGCCCTGAGCGTTCAGGGCAGCGTACTTGCGGCCGGCTCCAACACCATCGCAGCCTCCTATAGCGGCGATGCAAACTACACCGGCTCCAGCGGTTCGGCCACCATTACCGTCGCCGAGGCGGGCTTTGCGCTCAAAAACAGCGGAGCCATCTCGGTTGCCGCCGGTGCGACATCGGGAAACACCTCATCCATTTCGGTGACGCCCGCGAACGGGTTCCTCGGCGTGGTCAATCTCTCCTGCGTCGTCACAACCTCACCCTCCGGGGCAAGTACGCTGCCTACTTGCGCAATCGCATCGACGGCCAACATTAATGGAACCGCATCTGTCCCCACAACCCTGACAGTCAACACCACCTCCAGCACGGAAGCCGGCGCATATGCCGTCACGGTGACTGGCACCGATGCCAATACCGGCAAGATAACGGCCACAACGCAAGTCAGCGTGACGGTTACCGGCGGCACAGTGATCGCGGGCAGCTTCGCATTGACGAACAGCGGCGCGATAACCGTCAGCCCTGGCGCTGCAAGCGGTAATACGGCCACTGTTACTGTAACTCCGGCAAACGGATTCACGGGAGCGGTGAATCTCTCCTGCGCGGTGACGACCTCGATCCCCAGCCCCACCGATCTGCCTGCTTGCAGCATTCCCGCATCGGTCGCCGTTAGCGGCAGCGCGGCCCCAACGGCGACGCTGACCGTGACAACAACGGGTTCAGGCAGCGCGCGCAACGAGCCGCAAGGCTCACCCTTCACCAAGGCTGGCGGCGCGGCGCTGGCCGGGTTGCTCTTACTCATGCTGCCGGCACGGCGGCGCAGGTATGCCAGGATGCTCGGGTTGGTGGTTCTGGCGGTTTCGTTTGCTGCTGCCGGCTGCGGAGGCAGCAGCAGCGGAACAACCACAGGCAACTCCGGCACCACCGCCGGGACCTATACGGTGACCGTCACCGGAGTGGATGCAGCCACGGGCAAGATCACCGCAAGCACGGCGGTCAGCGTGGTTGTGAACTAAATACCATTTCATCCCGGACTGCGCGGCGCGGTCCGGGGAGTGCGCCGGCAACACCGGCACATTCCACGATTGCCGAGCGACAGGGACGATCTTCTTTTTTCCAGTGAGGCCTTCATGTCCAAAAAGAATTGCGTTGTTCTCTCTCTCCTTTTCGCTCTTGCCCTTGCAGGAGACGTTGCCGCGGCCCAGAGCCGCGTGCTAACCGGCAACCCCCCCTTGCGCCCTGCGGACGCTACCCGGGCTGCATCGGCCAAGCCACGCACCCCGGCTGAACGGCTACTACTGCCCGAACTGAAAAAGCGACTGGCTGCCAGTTCCACGCGCGCCGCATCCGTGCCCCGCTCCAATGCCCAGGAGACCGGAATCTCCAGCGCCACGCCGAACTTCGCGGGATTCCTCGACGCGCCCTTTTATCCCGCGCGGCTCGAAGCATCCTGTCTTGTCGACCCATTCACTTGCGCTGCCAGCATTGCCGTTACCGGCGATTTCAACAAGGACGGCAAGGCGGATGTTGCGGTATTGCAGGAGGACGGCACGCTGAATATTCTGCTCAACACCGGCAACGGCGCGCTTGCCGCTCCCGTTGCTTATAGCAATCCAAATGGTTCCTCCTCCGAGGTTTTTCAGGCATTTGCGGTGGATGTGAATAACGATGGCTACACGGATATCGTCGCCTTTGACGCAGGCCAGAATGCGATCCTCGTTTATCTCAACAAGAGTGGGGTATTTTCAACTCCCACGGCGATCAGCATGGCCGGCGCTTCGGTGAGTTCAATTGCGCTGGGCGACGTGAACGGCGATGGAAAGCTCGATGTAGTGACCATTGCCGCGGATATTGTCAGCAACACGCTGACCACGGTTACCGTGCAAAGCTATCTTGGCAATGGCGATGGCACTTTCGCCACGCCAACCGCGGCGCTCACGCAATCGGTCTCCGTTGCGGCGTTCGTGCAGCTTCCCACCAACCTTGGCATTACGCTGGGCGATTTGAACAAGGATGGCAAGCTCGATATTGCAGCGGCATTTATGGAACAAACTGGACAATCCTCTGGCCAGATTGTGGCCAGTGTTGCGCTTGGCAATGGAGATGGATCATTCGGCGCCTTGAACGTGAACAATCCGGTTGCTGTCTCTTTGACCGCCTTTCCGTTTTTCATAATCTACACCGCCGGCGCACAGATTGTGGACTTGAACAAGGATGGCAACCCAGACCTGGCCATCGACATCAACAGCTTAGGCAACCCATCTTCGTTGATGGTGGCGCTGGGCGACGGCACGGGTGGGTTTACCAGCATCGCTGAGACCCCTGGAGTGGCCTTTTCAGAGCAGATCTCTTACGTCGATGTAAATGGCGACGGCATTCCTGATCTGGTGCAAAGCAGCGATATGCTCAGCATCTGGACCGGCAATGGCGATGGAACCTTTACGCTGCCGGTCAATGGAAGCAACTATGTTGAAGACGGCAACGGAAGCCAGACCCTGGCGCTGGCCGACTTCAACGGCGACGGCAATCTGGACATTGCCCAGCTCGGCGGCGACTACAAGCAACTCTCCGTCTATTCGGGCAACGGCAAGGGTTTTTTCAATGGCGCGCCGATGCTTTCTTCAACCACGGATTCCAGCCCCGCTCCCGGCTACCTCGGGCTTGACGATGTGGCCGATGTGCAGGGCAAAGGCTACAGCAGCGCGTTGTTCTACGATGGCGGCGACGTCGTCACCGCGCTTGGTGATGGCAAAGGGAACTTCACTTATGTGGTCGGGCTTTCCAGCACCGTTGTTCCAACTCTGCAGTACATTCAGCCTGTCCAGGCAGATTTCAATGGCGACGGCAAGCAGGATCTGCTCATCGCCAACACCGACGGCAGCATGACGGTGGCGCTTTCGAACGGCGATGGAACCTTTCAGACGCCCGCGTCGGTAGGACTCCCCACGCTCAACTGCCAGATCAATTACGCCGCTACCGGCGATGTAAACGGCGATGGCAAGACCGATATTGTCGTCGCATATGTAGGGGATGCAGCCTGCGGCGGTTCCGGCAGCTACAGCTCCGGATACTTCGTCGCTCTGGGCAACGGCGACGGAACCTTCAAGACGCCTGCCTTCACCTCGTATGGCGCAGAGTTGTACGCCGTGACTCTCGCGGATATGAATTTGGATGGCAACCTCGATCTCCTCCTCGACGACGCGCCCTTCCAGGTCGGTGGAACCTTTGCCGTCGATCTGTTGCCGGGCAATGGCGATGGAACCTTCGGCGCGGGAGCCACGGTCAACTCCGATTACATGGTCAGCCAGGTGATTGCCGGCGACTATAACTCCGATGGCAAGCCCGATCTGATCCTGCTCGCTGAAGGCGAGCAGACGGATACGGATTACTACACTACCGCTGGGGTTCTGCTGTTGCCGGGCAATGGCGATGGAACCTTTGGCGCGCCCACTCAACTCGCCACCGGGAATTTCTTCTGGAACGGATCGTTAACAGACGTGAACAACGACGGCATCCCCGACCTGGTTCTCGCCCTCTGGGGCACCGTCGGCCAGCCCAACACCTACTATGGGCTTTCTACGCTGCTCGGCAAGGGTGGCGGAGCATTCTCAAACCCGGTAAACACCCTTGAATCGTTCGACTCCAATACCGTTCTGCAGGGAAATTTCTATAACGACAACGCGCCCGACTTCATTGTCCAGACAGCCTACGGTCCCGCGCTCTATCTGGGACAAGGTGGAACCACCAATACCCTCGCCAGTTCCGGCGCGTCAGTCGCCTTCGGCAGTACTGAAACCTTCACCGCTAAACTGGCCGCTTCAATGACCGGTCGTCCCGCTCTTACTGGTACAGTCTCCTTCTACGACGGAACTACCCTGCTGGGCTCCTCGGCGCTGAGCAGCGGCGCGGCCACTTACTCGCTGGCCTCGCTTGCCGTCGGGACACATAGCATCACCGCACTGTACAGCGGCGATGCCAACTTCAATCCGAGTACCTCCGCTGCAACCACGGTGGCCGTCTCGGCGTTAACCCCGGCCTTCACGCTCTCCACCACGCCGGCATCGATCAGCGTAAGCCAGGGCCAGAACGGTGTCGCCACGCTGACGCTGGCCGCCAATGCCACTTTCAGCGGTCCGGTAGCGCTGGCCTGCTCTGGCGCTCCGGCTAATGCAAGCTGCTCGGTGAACCCGGCCACTGTCACCCTCGCGCCGGGAGGCTCGACCTCCGCAACGTTGGTTGTCTCAACGACAACCGAAAAAGCCGCGGCGATACCGGGGAATGCGCCCTTCTCTACATCTTCGGGCGTCCTCAGCTTTGCACTGCTGGCTGGAATCTTTGCCGGTTGGCGGTCGAAGAGACGCCTGCTGCTCTCGCTCTCCCTGGTTGTCTTCATCGTTGCCGGGATCGGCCTGACCGGCTGCGGTAGCAGTTCCCCAGTCAACACAGTTGCCAAGGGCAGCTACACCATCACCGTAACCGCAACCCCTTCTGGCAGCTCCGGCGCGGTCCAAACAGCTACCGTCTCCGTTAGCGTGCAGTAGGGGCGATTTCCCTCCCCGCCAGCCCAGGCAAGTTGAATCGACACTCGATTCAACTTGCCTGGCGAATTTATCGATGTTGCCGTCGCGGCCTACAAGGCGGAAGAACCTTTGCTCACTGCGACGAGCTGCTTCCACAGGCGCTCCACCTGAGCGCGCAGTTGAACTGTATCGCCGGTGTTCTCGATTCCGTAATTGGCGCGAGCCGCTTTTTCAGTATCCGGAATCTGCAGGGCAAGGCGGGCGCGGGCATCGGCCTCGGCTGCTGCGCGATCAAGGCCCTCGCGGGCGGCACGCTCGGCATAGCGCGCGATTTTTATTTCGTCGGGGGTGGTAACCACAACAATGCAGTCAAAGCGGCGTCGCCAATCCGCGAGTACGCCTTCCTGCTCGCCGCGGGCGCGGGCATCGCGCTCAACCTCGAAGATCAACGCGGATTCAACCACTGCGATTGCATCCCGATTGTGCTGAAAAACCTCCTCCATCCAACGGCGCTGTGCATCAATCACCGCCGGATGCACGATAGCGTTCAGCTCCTGCAGACGGCCTCCTTTGAAGGCCAGCTCAGCCAGGCGCGGGCGATTCAATTTGCCGTCGGGACCGGCGACTCCCTGCCCAAAGACGCGGAGGATTTCCGCATAGACGGGCTGGCCCGGCTCCATCAGGGCGCGGCCCAGGGAGTCGGCTTCAATAACCTCAGCTCCCAGTGAGCGCAGTGTGCGCGCGACAGTGCTTTTGCCACTGTTCAGGCCGCCGGTCAGGCCGACGCGCAGCACTTACAGCCCCCTGCGCATTTTGGCTGCGCGGACAGTATTGGACATCAGCATGGCGATGGTCAGCAGGCCAACGCCGCCGGGAACGGGCGTATACGCCCCGGCTAGTTCAAAGGCTTTTGGATCGACATCGCCGATCACCACCGAGCCGCGCTTGGCTAAGGCGGCTTCTCGCTTTTCGTTTCCTGCGAAAAAGCGGTCGAACTCGGCGCGATCCGTGATGCGATTCATGCCGACATCGATGATGGTCGCTCCCGGCTTGACCATCTCTGAAGTGATGAAGCCGGCGCGGCCGATAGCGGCGACGAGAATGTCCGCTTGGCGGGTGATGGAAGCCAGGTCGCGGGTCTTCGAGTGGCAGAGGGTCACGGTGGCGTTCTCGTGCAGCAGCAGCAGCGCGGCAGGTTTGCCGACAATATCGCTGCGGCCCACTACAACGGCGTGTTGGCCGCTGATGGGAATCTGGCTGCGCTTGAGAATCTCGATGACTCCGGCAGGGGTACAGGGGGCCAAAGCTGGTCGTCCCGCCTGTAAGCGGCCCACATTGATCGGGTGAAAGCCGTCAACGTCCTTGGCAGGCGAGACGGCGTCCAGCAGAGCCTTGGTATCAACCTGCGCAGGCAGGGGGAGCTGGATCAGGAAACCGTCAATCTCTTCGCGGGCGTTGAGTTGAGCAACGAGAGCGAGCATTTCTTCGGTTGTAATTGTATCGGGCGGGGTGATGAGGTCGCTGTAGAGGCCGAGTTCGGCGCAGGTTTGCACCTTGCCGCGGACATAAATCTCCGAGGCGGCCACATGGCCTACCAAAACTACCGCCAGCCCAGGGCGAATCCCCTTTGCCGCCAGCCCGCGGACCTCGGCGGCGACTTCTTCCTTGATCTGGGCGGCAATCGCCGCACCATCCAGAATTTTCGGCATCTTCGACCCCAAACATTCATCCTACCCTGTTTTGGAGTTTTAGAAGAGTTCGATTGCCTGGTCGCTATGTGTGCCTTCTGTGCTGCCGCCGGCCACGGCGACATGCGTCATTGTCTGGCTGGCCATTTTATAGTCTTCCAGGTGGCTGGCGAGAATGCTCTCAAAGCTCTGGTCGAGTTCGCCATCCCAGGCGGGGTCGTCCATCCGCGCCGAAAGGAGAACCATGTGTTCTTTCATATCAACAAGAGCGCTTTGCACATGTTCCATCCGCTGCCGCAGCACATCCTGGAATTGAATATGGCCGAGAGCTTCAGAGAGTCGCAATACATTCTGTTCGTAATTGACATCGACCTCACTGACCACATCCACGAGCAACTTGCTGTTTTTAGTAAACTCGTGCTGCATCGTCTCCAGATCAGCGGTCAGTTGCACCAAGGCATTGGTGGAGCGGGTTGCCTCTACGGCCTCCTGCGCCTGCACCATCTCCTTGTTCACCCGTTCGCAGGTTGCCTTGATTTTTTTGGAGATGTCGGCCGCCGCCTGGGTGGTGCGAACGGAAAGCTTTCTTACCTCGAAGGCGACCACGGCAAAGCCGCGTCCGGCTGAGCCTGCCCTGGCTGCTTCAATCTCGGCATTCAAGGCCAGCAGGCTGACCTGCTTGGCGATAGCGGTAATCACTTTGATCAGCGGCGTAAGCGCGACAACCTCGCTGGAGAGGGTCTTGATGCGCTCGAATTCCCGGTCCAGCTCGTGGCTCTGAATATGCAGTTCTTGTGCGACCATTGCGATGATCTGCTTGTTACAGGCCACTCTCTGCTCAATGCTCTCCGCCAATTGTTTGCCGCTGTGGATGGACTCGCCCAGGCGCAGCCTCTGCTGGTTGCTCCGCTCATGGATCAGCCCAAGCTGCTCAATCACAACTCCGATCTCGGACTCGGACTCCTTGATTGAACCGGCGATCTGCCCATGCATTACGTCGATATAGGGCTGTGAGCAGCCAATCTCGGTCTGCAGAATCTTCCTGCCGCGGAGCAGGCGCGAGATCTGCTCGAAGTTCAATTGGCCAAAGGCCCACATCTTGGAAACGGACCTGCGCGCCTGCACTGTATTTATGGCCGCCAGGATCAGGTCCGGGACCAGCACAACCACGGCAAGCAACCAGGCCACCTGCTGGCGGAACGGCGTAAAGGCCGCGCCCATCAGATAGTAAAGGCCAAACCAGACCAGAACGGTAGAAAAAAATGAGACGACCACATTGGTGAGCAGCCGTTTTTGGATGCGGCGCAACCTGGTTTGGTGATCCGGCATGACGTCATCTCTCCCGGCGGGTTCAGCCAGCTTCCATTCAGAATGCAGCTCAAAATATCGTCAGCGGCCAAGCGGGCGCTTGCTTTGCCCCGTCCAAGCTGCGCCCCAGTCTCACGTCGGAGGCCTGATTTCTGAATCGGGTAAAGTGTGAATTGCACTACTGCACCCATTCAGGTGGACGGGGGTGCTGCTCCCATACTGGGCAACTCGGCTATCAGGAAGCCGAGTTTGGGCTTAAAACTCCCTCATGTTCTGCCCTTTTTTCGTTGCAAAGTAGGCCTTACGCTTATCGGATGCGGACGCGGTGACAAGAAATGCAGTTTCGTTACAGAGCTTTTTTCGATATAGTTATTATTCAGCTTTGTCCCCATGCTGCATGGCCGTGTATTGCTAGGCCCCTCCAGAAAGACCGGGGCGATTTTCAGCAACTGAGATCGCTGGGTGGCCGTGTCTTTCCAGGTTGAACCGATTTCGGACCTTGGCTCGAAAGAGAAAAGCAGCTCAGGAAATCCGGCTTGAACTCCAAGTCTTGGGCGAGTAGCAACCCGTAGCGCAAACGTTTTACCCGGAAGGTTCCTATGAATTCATCGGATTACCGCACCCAAATTCCTCCTGCACAAGGGCTTTATCACCCGCGTAATGAGCACGATGCCTGTGGCATGGGCCTGGTGGCCCACATTCGCGGCGAGAAGAGCCACGACATTATCCGCAAGGGACTCGAGGTGCTGATCAACCTCACCCATCGCGGCGCGGCGGGTTGCGACCCGGAGACGGGCGATGGAGCCGGGATTCTGATTCAGATCCCCCATGAATTTTTCGTGCGCGAGTGCGCCGAGCTGGGAATTCGCCTGCCTGCGGCGGGTGCCTACGGCGTAGCCATGTGCTTTTTGCCCGTTGACAAGCAGGATCGCCTGCAGTGCGAGGGCATTTTTGAGCGCATCGCCAAGGAAGAGGGTCTTGCAGTGCTGGGCTGGCGCGATACGCCGGTCAACGGGGACGCCATCGGTCGCGAAGCCCGCGCCTCGCAGCCCTACATCGAACAGCTTTTTGTGGGCCGGCCGAAAGACCTGGACGAAGAAGCCTTCGAGCGGCTCCTTTATAAGGTTCGCCGCCGCACCGAGAACGAGATTGCTGCCTCCGATGTCGAAGATATTGAAGACAAGGAGAGCTTCTTTGTCCCTTCGTTTTCCTGTCGCACCATCGTCTACAAGGGGCTGATGCTGGCTCCGCAAATTGAGAAATTCTACTTCGAGCTGGCCAACCCGCTGGTCAAAAGCGCGCTTTGCCTGGTTCACCAGCGCTTTTCTACCAATACCTTCCCGAGCTGGAAGCTGGCCCACCCTTACCGCTACGTCGCACACAACGGCGAAATCAATACCATCCGCGGCAACGTGAGCTGGATGAACGCCCGCCAGTCGGTGCTGAACAGTCCTCTGCACGGCGAAGAGATCGGCGAACTGTTCCCGGTGATCATGCCCGGCGGCAGCGACTCTTCCTCACTGGATAATGCCGTTGAGTTTCTCTACCAGTCGGGTCGTTCCTTGCCCCACGTCATGGCGATGCTGATTCCCGAAGCCTGGAGCGGCAACCCGGATATGGACGAGGAGAAGCGAGCCTTCTACGAGTACCACGCCTCGCTGATGGAGCCGTGGGACGGACCGGCGGCGATTGCCTTTACCGATGGCAAGGTCATTGGCGCTACGCTTGACCGCAACGGACTCCGCCCTGGCCGCTTTATCGTCACCAACGACGATCTGGTGGTGCTGGCCTCGGAGGCCGGCGTCATTGAAGTCCCCGCCACCGAGGTGCGCAAGAAAGGCCGCTTGCAGCCGGGCCGCATGTTCCTGGTTGATACCGTTCAGGGACGCATTATTTCAGATGCGGAGATCAAGAAGGAGCTTGCCGTGCGCCAGCCCTACGCTGAGTGGATCAAGCAGCAGCAGGTAACGATGGAGCAGTTGCCGGAGCCGTCGCGGGTGATCGCCTCCAATCCGGAGACCCTTTTGCGCCGCCAGCGCGCCTACGGCTACAGCGAAGAGGATCTGAAGATTCTCCTTGGACCGATGGGCGCCAATGGCGAAGAGCCGGTCGGCTCCATGGGCACCGACGTGCCGCTGGCCTGCCTTTCCGACCGCCCGCAGCCGCTCTTCAATTACTTCAAGCAGCTCTTTGCGCAGGTAACAAATCCGCCCATCGATCCCATCCGCGAAGAGCTGGTGATGAGCCTGATCAGCTACATCGGCACCGAGCGCAACATTCTGGACGAAGCGCCAGACAACTGCCACACCCTCAAGCTCCCGCATCCGATTCTCACCAATCGCGATTTGGAGAAGCTGCGTCGCATCTCCTCCGGCGATCTGCTGGCGACTACGCTGCCCGCGCTCTTCCGCGCCGCCGATGGCGAGGTCGGACTCAAGCACTCGCTCGACGACCTCAGCGCCCGCGCCTCCCATGCTGTAGATTCGGGCTACACGCTGCTCATCATCTCCGACCGCGGCGTGGATCCGACCTATGCGCCCATCCCCAGCCTGCTGGCGATGGCCGCTGTGCATAACCGCTTGGTGCGCGAGAAGAAACGCACCCAGGTCGCGCTGATCATCGAGAGCGGCGAGCCACGCGAGGTGATGCACTTTGCCCTGCTGATCGGCTACGGCGCGAGCGCGATCAATCCGTACCTGGCCATTGAGACCCTCCACGACCTCAAATGGCGTGGTCTGCTGCCGGAAAAAATCACCGGCGAATACGCAGAGAAGAACTTCGTCAAAGCCATCAACAAGGGACTGCTCAAGACCTTCTCCAAGATGGGAATCAGCACGCTGCAAAGCTATCGCGGCGCGCAGGTCTTTGAGGCCGTCGGACTGAATCAGGCGCTCGTCGATGCCTACTTCTCCGGCACGGCTTCCCGCATCGAAGGCGTGGGCCTGGATGTACTGGCGCGCGAGGCGCAGATGAAGCACAGCTTCGCATTCCAACCTCTCACCGAGTCGGAGACTGAGCTGGTTGTTGGCGGCCATTATCAATACCGTGAGCGCGGAGAGTATCACCTGCTCAACCCGCAGACTATCAGCAAGCTCCAGCACGCGGTGCGGCAAAACAATCCGGCCACCTTCGAGGAGTACACCAGGCTCATCGACGAGCAGGCCAAAAATCTCTGTACGCTACGTGGCTTACTCACTCTGAAGGATGGCGAAGAGCCGGTGCCGCTCGAAGAAGTCGAGGCGGCCAAAGAGATTGTCAAGCGCTTCACGACCGGCGCAATGAGCTACGGGTCAATTAGCAAAGAAGCGCACGAGACGCTGGCCATTGCGATGAACCGTATCGGCGGCATGTCCAACACCGGCGAGGGCGGCGAAGACGAAGAGCGCTTCCAACGCGACGAGAACGGCGACCTGCGCCGCAGCGCCGTCAAGCAGATTGCCAGCGGACGTTTCGGTGTCACCGCGCATTATCTGGTGAACGCCGACGAGATTCAGATCAAGATGGCGCAGGGTGCAAAGCCCGGTGAGGGCGGCCAGTTGCCCGGCCACAAGGTGGATGCGATCATCGCCAAGACCCGCCACTCAATCGCGGGCGTAGGTTTGATCTCGCCGCCGCCGCATCACGATATTTACTCCATCGAAGATTTGGCCCAGTTGATCTTCGACTTGAAGAACGTCAATCCCCGCGCGCGCATCGCCGTCAAGCTGGTCTCCGAGGTCGGCGTCGGCACGGTCGCTGCGGGCGTCTCCAAAGCTCATGCCGATGTGGTGCTCATCTCGGGCGACAACGGCGGCACCGGCGCTTCGCCGCTCAGCTCCATCAAGCACGCTGGCCTTCCCTGGGAGCTTGGCCTCGCTGAAACGCAACAAGTCCTGCTGCTCAACGATCTGCGTGGCCGCATCAAGGTGCAGACCGACGGCAAGCTGCAAACCGGGCGCGATGTGGTCATCGCCGCATTGCTCGGCGCGGAGGAATTCGGCTTTGCCACCACGCCGCTGATCGCGATGGGCTGCATCATGATGCGCAAGTGCCACCTGAATACTTGCTCAGTTGGCATCGCCACGCAGGATCCGGTCTTGCGCGCGCGTTTTACAGGCGCGCCCGAGCATGTAGTCAACTTCTTCTTCTTTATCGCCGAGCAGGTCCGCCAGCTCATGGCCAAGCTGGGCTTCCGCACCGTCGATGAGATGGTGGGCCGCGTGGATATGCTCGACGCAGTGAACGCCGATGCCCACTGGAAGGCCAAGGGCATCGATCTTTCTTCAATCCTTTATGCGCCCACCGTGCCTTCCCGCGTGGCCCGGCGCAAGGTGCAGGCGCAGGATCACGGTCTCGACGCGGCGCTCGACCACGCGCTGATCGAGAAAGCCGCACCGGCTCTCGAAAGCAAGACTCCCGTCACCGGCAATTTCGCCATCCGCAATGTGCATCGCACCGTGGGCGCAATGCTCGGCGGTGAGATCGCGCGGCGCTTCGGTTCCGAAGGTTTGCCGGAAGGCACAATCCGCTTCAAGTTCACCGGCTCAGCCGGTCAGAGCTTCGGCGCGTTCGTGCCCAACGGCGTTACGCTCGAACTCGAAGGCGACTCCAACGACTACGTCGGCAAAGGACTCTCCGGCGGACGCATCATCGTCTATCCGCCAAAGACGTCGAGCTTCTTACCCGAAGAAAGCATTCTCGTCGGCAACGTGGTTCTCTACGGCGCAACCAGCGGCGAGGCCTTCTTCAACGGCATCGCAGGCGAGCGCTTCGCGGTGCGCAACTCCGGCGCGACGGCGGTTGTTGAAGGCGTAGGCGACCACGGCTGCGAGTACATGACCAATGGCCGCGTGGTCGTTCTCGGGGCGACAGGACGAAATTTTGCCGCCGGAATGAGCGGCGGACGAGCCTTTGTCTACGACGATCAGGGAGACTTCTCCACGCGCCGCTGCAACAAGGCCAGCGTCGACCTCGAGCCGCTGGCCGGCTCCGAAGATATCGCCGAAGTACGAGGCCTGCTCGAGCGCCATCGCGAGTTCACCGGCAGCCCTCGAGCCGCATGGATTTTGGACAACTGGACCACCGCGCAGGCGCGCTTCATCAAGGTCTTCCCGCACGAGTACAAGCGCGTTCTCGGCGTTCCCCGTGCGGAATCGGTTTATGCGTCCCCCACAATTTCGTCGCCTCTGACGGCGGCTACCGCAGAGGTGCAGCATGGGTAAGGTAACAGGCTTTCTGGAGATCAATCGCGAGCAGCCCACCCGCCGCAAAGTCGAAGAGCGGGTCAAGGACTGGTTTGAAATCTACGAGCCATTCCCCGAAGAAAAGCAGAAAGAGCAGAGTGCGCGCTGCATGGATTGCGGCGTTCCCTTCTGTCATACCGGCTGCCCGGTTAACAATCTGATTCCCGATTGGAACGACCTCGCCTACACCGGCCGTTGGGAGAGCGCGATTCGCCGCCTGCACTCCACCAACAATTTCCCCGAGTTCACGGGCCGCATCTGCCCCGCACCGTGTGAGGCTGCCTGCGTGCTTGGCATCGATCAGCCGCCTGTTTCGATCAAGGTCATTGAGCGCAGCATCGTCGAGCGCGCCTGGGACGAAGGCTGGATTCGCCCTGAGCCGCCTGAGCACAACACCGGCAAGCGCGTCGCTGTCGTCGGTAGCGGCCCATCGGGCTTGGCCGCCGCGCAGCAGTTGCGCCGCGCCGGCCACTCGGTCACCGTCTACGAGAAGAACGACCGCATCGGCGGCCTGCTTCGCTACGGCATCCCCAACTTCAAGCTCGAAAAGCACGTCATTGATCGCCGCATCGAGCAGATGCGTGAAGAGGGCGTGACCTTTGTGACCAACGCCCACGTCGGCGTCAACGTGCCGGTCTCGCACCTCACCGAGCACAACGACGCTATTCTTTTGTGCGGCGGCGCGGAGCATCCGCGCGACCTCAAGATCCCAGGGCGCGAGCTGAGGGGCGTTTACTTCGCGATGGAGTTCCTCCCGCAGCAGAATCGCCGCAACGAGGGCGACACCGTTCCCGACGACATCGCGATTCTCGCTGAAGGCAAGCGCGTGGTGATCATCGGCGGCGGCGACACCGGAGCCGATTGCCTGGGCACCAGCATCCGCCAGCGCGCCAAAAGCATACACCAGTTTGAGATCATGCCCAAGCCGCCCGAGCAGCGCGCCTCTTCCACCCCCTGGCCGCTCTGGCCCCTGCAATTGCGGACCGAGAGTGCGCACGAAGAAGGCGGCATCCGCGATTGGTCCATCAACAGCGTCAAATTCACCGGCGACGACCAGGGCAACCTCAAGCAGCTTCACGCCGTGCGCGTCGGGCCGCCGCCCAAATTTGAACCCATTGACGGCTCGGAGTTTACCCTCGACGTCGATCTTGTCTTATTGGCAATGGGCTTCCTCGGACCGGTCCGCACCGGGATGATTGAGCAGCTTGGCCTCGCTGTCGACAATCGCGGCAACGTCGCCGCCAATGCCGAGTACATGACCTCCGTCGATGGCGTTTTCGCAGCAGGGGATATGCGCCGTGGCCAGTCGCTGGTTGTCTGGGCTATCTCCGAAGGCCGCAAAGCCGCCGAATCCGTGGACCGTTATCTGGCCGCGCAGATCGAGCCGCTCGGGCAGATTCGCCAGCGGGTGCTGGCGTAGCAAGAATCCGGTCTCCCAAACGGAAATGGGTGCCCCCGGTCCCTTGCTTTTGGGGACCGGGGATGCCAGCAGCAAGACTCGAACTCGCACCAGTTTTGTATCAGGACGTGACTTCAGTCATGCCGCAAATGCATATAGATTAGTACTGGGCTTTAGCCCCTGGGATGCCCGTTACTCAGATTTATGGGGGAGTCAGTACTGCGACCCCCGTTAGGCGTGCGCACCCCGTAAGAATCATGTAAAGTTATCGGCAATCGGGGGACGGCCAAAAACATGAACGCTAGGCAACGGGACCAACTCTCAGCATACGCGGCAGAAGCGACAGGGATTTCTGAAGATTGGGAGATTGTCCGCTGGATAAATCGCGTCACCACGTTTCTGGCTACCGCCATGGGAGCCGATGAAGCTGACCTGTTCCGGAGTTTAGATGCAGACTCTGAATTTAGTGAGCTCGCGCTGAAGCTCGGACATATCGAAGGTCTCATGGCAAGAGACGAAGAGGAAACGACCATCGCTGATTCCAACTCATCGAACCTGAAAAGGGGAGATACAATTCCAATCGCCGTTAACTCAAGAGAGGTCTTTGTCGTACACGGACATGACGGCGAATCCAAAGAATCGGTCGCGCGGTTTCTTGAGAAACTGGGACTCATAGCAATCATCCTTCACGAACAACCGAACGAAGGGCGCACATTGATCGAAAAATTCGAGACCCAGTCAAAGGGGGTTGCTTTTGCGGTTGTCCTGTTGACGCCTGACGATCTCGGTCGTGTGGCTGATAGCCCCGGTGACCTTCGTCCCAGAGCTAGGCAGAATGTGATTCTTGAGCTTGGCTACTTCATGGGACGTCTCAGCCGGACTCGGGTCTGTGCCCTTTACAAGGGAGGGGTCGAGCTACCGTCCGACTTCCAAGGTGTCGTCTACATAGAACTCGACTCCGCAGGAGCATGGAGAGCGAAGCTCGCACAGGAACTTGTGCAGGCGAAGATAACTATCAGCCTTGAAGGCTTGATAAGGTGACAGAGAACCGGGGGGGGTGCCTTCTAGATTCCGAGATCTGTGGAACCCAGCCTGAAACGTCCCGCACACAGAATTCGTCTAAAATAGAGAAGGTTGGGGCCGGTCTTTCGCGGTCTTCTGCGCGTTCCTTTGATGCCTCCGCGGAACTTCCCGGCGATTCCTCCGTATCTTTACAAAGTGAACTTCAGGAAGCCGACTATGAGACTGCGACCGTTTCTTCTGGTTATTCTTATGGTGGGAGGATTCTGGTTCCTCACCGCCCATTTGCCTGCCCATCTGGGCCATCTCTCGCTGGTCAACGGCCACGACGGCGGCTCGCCTCTTGATCTCACCGAGGCCCATGCCGCGCCCAGCTACGACACCGAGGAGCAGAACAATATCGCTGTCTACAAGCGTGTCTCTCCCTCGGTGGTGAACATCACCTCGAAGACCATGGTTATGACTTTCTTTTACGGCGAAGTACCGCAGGAGGGCCAGGGTTCGGGCTTCATTCTCGACAAGGCCGGCCACGTGTTGACCAACTACCACGTCGTCGAGAACCATAACCGGGGCATCAAGGTGATGCTCAGCAACAAGCGCAGTTATGACGCCAAGGTCGTCGGTACCGATCAGGTGCACGACCTGGCGCTGCTGCAGATCGACGCGCCGAATCTGGAGCCGGTGACGCTGGCCGACTCCTCCGCCCTCAATGTCGGCCAGAAGGTCTATGCCATCGGCAACCCCTTCGGCCTCAGCGGAACCATGACCCGGGGCATCATCAGCTCCATCCGGTCCATCGGCAGAGAGCAGGGCGAGCGGATCGAAGACGCTATTCAGACCGACGCGGCCATCAATCCCGGCAACTCCGGCGGGCCGCTGCTCAACTCCCGCGGCGAGGTCATCGGCATCAATACGATGATCGAGACCTCTGGCGCAAACCAGAGCGCGGGCATTGGCTTTGCCATCCCCATCAACACCGCCAAGGCCGTGCTCGACGACCTCACCCGCTTTGGGCGCATCAAGCGGCCATCCCTGGGCATTACCTCTCTAGGCATTGGACCCGATCTGGCCGAACAGATGGGCCTCGCGGTTGAATCCGGGGTGCTGATTCAGAGAGTAGTTCCCGGCGGCGCGGCAGAGCGGGCCGGCATTCACGGCGGCAACCAGCAGGCCTATCTCGGCAACATGCCCATCCTTCTGGGAGGAGATTTGATTGTGGCGATTGACGGCCAGCAGGTCACCGATCCCCAAGACATCAACGCCATCATGGACAAGCACCAGGCCGGAGACACCGTTGGCGTGACCTTCTTCCGAGGCCGCAAGCAGATCACGCTGAAGCTGATTCTCGGCGAATACAAGGGCGTGAATACGTAGGACTGTTTGTGGTGAGTTTGTATTGTCCCAGGTTCCGGAGTTTGCCTCCAGCCAGAAGGCGAAGGATGTTCAATTCATGGTGCGCCAAGCGACAATCTGGCTGCGCACCGCGTTCGCGCCCATGTTGTGCGCCTCAATAATGAGGAGTTCAAAGTGCGGCAGGGTACCGTCCGGGCGTCGTATCTGATTCAGGAATGGCAGCAGCCGTGCATTGTCATTCATGAAATCCGACACGGCCTCCGTGCCGGACATCCCTGTCCCTCCGAAGAGCAGGGTGTTGCCATCTCCGGCAAAATTCGGCACATAGGCGGCCACCCCGTAGACCCGCCACTGCGGATCGCTCTGATCGGAAACCCACCGATCTGGCTCACCCTTCCGCGAATTGCGGTTCAAAACCCACATGAACTTCATGTAATCGTCTTTGAGCACGAAGTTCAGTTGTTCTCGAAGAGTTCAATCCACGGATTGGCCGTGTAGAGGCCCCCAGCAAAACAACGGTTCCGCTCTTGAAGTCGTTGGGCCGCAGGTCGCGGGCGTAACGGACAGCAACGTCGCTTCCGAGTGTCCGCGCCCGATCCCGAATACTGAGGATTGCATTCAGATCCACTATGGAGGTATACCGGCGATTGGCCAGATCGAGAAGCCAATCTTGTTGCCGAGTTTCTTCCTCCGCCGAAGGCTTCAAAATTACTCAGGCCCAGTTCACGCTGACATCTGGCGAGAATCGAGATGTATCTTTCGCCCTCACCATCGGCAGCGATACCACCAGTATTACCGTCACTTCACAAGCGGCTCTTCTGGATACCGGCGATAGCCGTGAAGAACTCAC
>CAZHKN010000037.1:16062-25138 GCA_964532725.1 uncultured Occallatibacter sp. | reverse complement strand
CCTCGGGCAGGTATTTGAACTTCCAGCCGGCCATCTGCGAGCGGTAGCTGAGGTCTGTGTCTTCAGTGAGCGTGTCATGCTGCCAGCCGCCGCCGTCCACAATGGCCTGGATGCGCCACATGCCGGCCGTGCCGTTGAAGTTGAAGAAGTCGCCGGTGCGGACGCGCGCGCCGTGCTCCAGCACAAAGTGCCCGTCGAGCAGGATCGCCTCGATCTGGGTCAACATGCTGTAGTCCTTGTTCATGTGCGTCCAGCGGGTCTGCACCATGCCGATATGAGGCTCGGCAAAGTGATGGATCACCTTCATCAGCCAGTCCGTGGGCGGCACAAAATCGGCATCGAAGATAGCGACGTACTCGCCTTTGGCGACTTTCAGCCCCGCGTCCAGCGCGCCGGCCTTGAAGCCGTGGCGGTTGGTGCGGTGAATATAGACAATCGGATGACCCAGCGCCGCGTAGCGGTCCACAGTGCCCGAGGCCACGGCCTGGGTCTCGTCGGTGGAGTCATCCAGCACCTGAATCTCCAGCCGGTCCTGCGGGTAATCCATCGCGCAGACGGCCTCGATCAGCCGGTCGATAACGAATTGCTCATTGAAGATGGGCAACTGAATCGTGACGCGCGGCAGCTCGGTAAAATGCTGCGGCGGGTCGGGCCGGTAGTTCTTCTTGTATTTGAAATAGAGGTAGCACATCGTATAGCGGTGAATGCCATAGAGCGCCAGCACGATCATTACCGCGAAGTAGGGAAAGAGCATCGCGGTGTCGAACCAGTTCCACTGGTGGGTCACCGAAGAGAACGGGTCGTTGAACATCATCTTCAACTGGTGGCGCAGGCCGTTCTGAGGCGCGAAGAGGAGAAAGGAGAGCACGCTCGAGTGAATTTGTGCAGGGAACGTCAACTGCCCAGAGTGGCGCAACGGCAGCCCTGATAGCTCCGCTCGGAGCAGACTGCAAGCAGGATTTATTCTGGCGGCAAGCGCGGCGAACAGGGCAGAGCCTCCACAATTGAGATATTCGCAATTGTAGTCGATCGAGGCTAACTGGAGGATTCAGTGCCTTCGCTGAGAATTTCAGGAAATCGAGCTGGCGGTTCGACTCTGATCCCTGCAAGAGTTTGCCCGTACCAAGCACCGAAGTGATTGCGGTCGCCGGTGACCAGAAAGTCGGATCTCGACAGGACTGCTGCAGCCAGCACATGCCGGTCTTTCTCTGGAAGGTCGGGGGAATCAGCCAGCAAGGGTACTTTTTGAAAGGAGATTAACCGAACAGTAAGCATGAGCCGGTTCAAGCGATCCTGCCTGTCTTTGCCCGGTAAATTTCGTATGCACTCGGTCAGCACATAGTTGGATGTAATCAATTCGACATTTGGAATCTGCCAGAGCCGCACTACCTTGCTGCCATCTTTCCACGCGGAGGAGATAAGGATATTGGCATCGAGAAAGAGCCGTATGCGGCTATTCCCGGAACGGCTCATGCCGGCCAGGACGCATGATTGATCGTATCTGGATCAATCCCCATTGCTTCAACCTCATGGCGCGCCTCCAGGTAGTCTTCTTTATCCATTGCGTTGTTCAGAAAGAACTCGGCCAGCCGCTCAGGGGTGTAAACCTCCACTTCAACCGGAGTCGTGACTGCGGGACGCATCAGGATGCCGTCTTCCCGCTCCTCAATGAGCATGGGACTGCCCTCCTCCAGCCGGTAACGCTTGCGCATCTTTGCCGGAATTACCACCGTTCCGCGTTTGCCAATCGCAATTGTCTTCATTTCAGAATATCCGATATTCAGAATAACAGAATATCGGCGTTAATGGCATCGTATTCCATCCGCATCGTCCAAATGTATTTCCTGTTAGAGTCGCTACGCACCTCTTGCCCGCCGCGCGGCCGCTGGCGTAATGTGAGCATTGCCGGGAGGATTCCCCATGTCCACGCTCACCGCTTCCCCTATTGTTGTCGCAGCCGGCGGCAGCTTTCTGCTCGAATCCCGCACCGCTTCCGAGATTTTTACCCCTGAAGACCTGAACGAGGAGCAGCGCCAGATTGCCGCGACCGTCGCCCAGTTTGCCCGCGACGAGATTCTGCCCGCCGTTGACGCCATCGAGGCCAAGGAGCCGGGTGTGCTGCGTGGCCTGATCAAGAAAGCCGCAGATCTGGGCTTTGCTGGCGTGGACGTTCCCGAAGAGTACGGTGGCCTGGGCATGGACAAGACCTCCTACACGCTGGTGGCCGACCGCCTGGCCGTGCTGGCCAGCTTTTCGACGGCCTTCGGCGCGCAAATCGGTATCGCCACGCTGCCGGTGCTGTGGTACGGAACCGAGGAGCAGAAGCAACGCTATCTGCCCAAGCTTGCATCGGGCGAGTGGGTCGGGGCCTACGCGCTTTCCGAGGCCAGCTCCGGCTCGGACGCAATGCACATCCGCACCCGCGCCGAGCTTTCGGCGGACGGTAGCACCTATACCCTCAACGGCGAAAAAATGTGGATCACCAACTGCGGCATCGCCGATCTGTACACTGTCTTCGCCAAGATCGTCGACGGCTCGGGAACCGACAAATTTTCCGCATTCCTCATCGAGCGCACCGCGCCGGGGCTGACGGTCGGCGCGGAAGAACATAAGCTTGGGATTCGCGGTTCATCCACCTGCCCGCTGGTGCTGGATAACTGCCAGATTCCTGCCGCAAACCTGCTGGGCGAGATTGGCAAGGGCCACCACATCGCATTCAATGTGCTGAACGTGGGCCGCTTCAAGCTCGGTGTCGCCTGCGTCGGCGGGGCGCGCCACGCGCTGGGCAACATGATTCGCTACGCAAAAGAACGTGTGGCCTTTGGCAAGCCCATCGCTGAGTTTGGCCTGATCCAGCGCAAAATTTCCTCCTCCGCCGCGCGCCTTTACGCAGCCGAGAGCATGGCTTACCGCACCGTGGGTATGATCGATGCCGGACTCGCGCAGTTATCGCCGGAGCTGCTGCACAATCCCCGCGAGGTCCAGCACCGCTTCGAGGAGTACGCCGTCGAGTGCTCCATCCTCAAGGTCTATTGCTCAGAGATGCTAACGCTGGTGGCCGATGAGCTGGTGCAGACGATGGGCGGCTACGGCTATGTCGCAGAGTATCCCGCCGAGCGCATCTATCGCGACGCCCGCATCAACCGCATCTTTGAAGGCACCAACGAGATCAACCGCCTGATCATTACCGGCTGGCTGATGAAGCGCGCATTGAAGGGGCAGCTTCCGCTGCTTTCTGCGATCAAGAAATTGATGGATGAAGTCACGCAGCCGCCCAGCTTCGATGCCGGCTCAGAGGACGGCGAAGTGCTGGCGCGCGAGAACGCCGTTCTGGCCTCGCTCAAAAAAATCACCCTCTTCTCGGCAGGCGTGGCCAGCCAGCGGTTCATGGCTGGGTTGCAGGATCAGCAGGAAGTGATGGCCGATCTCTCGGAGATGATCACCCAGGTCTACGCGCTGGAGTCGGCTCTGTTGCGCGCGCGCAAGCTCGCGGACTCTGATCGCAACTCCGTACCGGCGCTGGCTGCCGCGAGCATCACGGGCCTTCTGGCCGACGAAGCCATCAGCCTCGCCGAGCAAGCCGCGCGACGCGTGCTGGCGGCCGCAGCCGAAGGCGATATGTTGAGCACGCAGCTTGCCATCCTGCGCCGCATCAGCCGATTTACTCCGGCGGATGCAGTGGGGCTAAGCCGATCCGTCGCGCAACACTGCATTGCAGTAGGAAAATATCCGCTCTCTTTGTAAATGCGGGAAAGATTATTCAATCATCAGCGTTGCAGACCGCGTTGAATGCGTGCGGCGGCAACGGCAGCCTGACCATAACTAAGCCCGCCATCGCCGGGGCTGACCTTGGTTTGCAGAAGCACCTGAAAGCCCATCGTCTCCAGCTCCCGGCGAAGCAATCGGGTTAGTATCCGGTTGTGCATTGAGCCGCCCGAGAGGCAAACTGTTTCGAGATGAGTTTTTTCGCGGACTCGCTGTGCCACCTGCGCAAAACTTGCTGCCATCCAGGCATGGAAGCGGGCGCTGATCTCGCCTACGGGAATTCTCAGATGTAATTCGCTGATAAGTTGCCGCAGCATTTGTGCCGGTTCAATAATCAACGCTTCTTTGCCGGTAGTTATATCTACGGGGTAGCAGCCGCAATCGTCTTCGCTGGCCACGCCTTCGAGTTCGATGGCTGCCTGCGCCTCGTAGTCCACGGTATGCCGGCCCAACACCAGCGCGGCAACCGCATCGAAGAGCCGCCCGCAGCTTGAGGTCAACACGCCGACCTGACCGCGCTTCATCCATTGCAACAGCAATTGCGATTCGTGCTCCGGCAACTCCAGCGCGCCAGCGGCATCACCACCGAGCAGCGTGTAAACAGCGCTCAGCGCCATTCGCCAGGGCTGCTCGATGGCTTTTGAGCCTCCGGGCATCGGCAGAGGCCGCAGATGCGCGACGCGCCGAAACTCGCACAGATCGGCGATCATCACTTCTCCGCCCCACACAGTCCCATCCGTGCCATAGCCCGTTCCATCGAGCGCGATGCCGATCACCTTGTCCGTTCTGCCATGCTCGGCCATGCACGAGGCGATGTGGGCGTGATGATGTTGAACGCCAATCACCGGCAGATGATGCGCGCGGGCGTATTCAACGGCCCATAGAGTCGAGAAATAATCGGGATGAAGATCATGCGCGATGAACTCCGGCGTCACTTCAAAGGTTGATTGCAGATGACCGAGAGCGGACTCGAAGAACTCCAAAGCAGAGCGGTCTTCAAGGTCGCCCAGATGCTGACTCTGAAATGCTTCAACACCGCGCGCAAGCGTCAAGACAGATTTCATCTGGCCACCGACTGCGAGCAGCGGAGGAGCAGAAACCGGCAGCGCTACAGGCAACGGAACATAGCCGCGCGCCCGCCGAATCACCTGCGGCAAACCCTCGACAATAGCCATCACCGAGTCATCGCAGCGCTGGAGTATCTCGCGGTTGTGCATCAAGAAGCCGTCGGCGATGCCGTCGAGACGTTCGCGGGCCTCGCTGTTATCGATGCAGATTGGCTCATCGGAGAGATTGGCGCTGGTCATCACCAGAGCGGCGAGTTGGCCACTGGCAAAGAGCAGATGATGCAGCGGCGCATAGGGCAGAAAAACTCCCAGCCAGGGGATGCCTGGAGCGACACTGGGTGCAAGAGCAGTCAAATTGCGCTTACGCAGCAAAACAATTGGGCGCTCCGGACCAGTGAGCAAATGGCTTTCTGCGTCGCTGACTTCGCACAGTCGCCTAACCGCAGCAAGGTCTTTCACCATCACGGCGAAGGGCTTTCCGGCGCGGTGTTTGCGTTGGCGCAAAAGTTGAACCGCGTGCTCATTGGTGGCGTCAACTGCGAGGTGAAATCCGCCAACGCCCTTGATGGCGATGATCTCGCCGCGCGCGAGCCTGTGGATTGTTTCCGTAAGCGGGTTCTGTATTTTGGACTGCGCAGTTCCGTTAGCCGCTGCGACAAATTGAAGAGCCGGGCCGCAGGCCGGGCAGGCATTGGGCTGCGCGTGGAATCTCCGGTTCAGCGGGGCGTCGTACTCCCGTTGGCAGGCGGGACACATTGTGAAGCTGGCCATTGATGTCTGCGGCCGGTCGTAGGGAACGCTACGGGTAATCGTGAAGCGCGGACCGCAGTTTGTGCAATTCAGAAAAGCGTAGCCGTAACGCCGGTCTGCGAGGTCATTGAGTTCACGTTGGCAATCGTCGCAGGTTGCTGCGTCGGCGGGAATGCCGGTGCGGGCGTTGCCGCCGTGGTGGCTGGCATGGATGAAGAAACCACTTTCACCAAGCGGAGCGGCCTCTTCCCAATCAACAGAATCAACCCGCGCCAGCGGCGGCCATTCTGCTTTCAGGCGTTGAACAAAACGATCAATGCGGTCAGTGGTTCCTTCGGCCTCAATTACAACGCCTTCGCTGTCATTGCCGACCCAACCGCTGATCTGCTCCTCCGTCGCAAGCCTGTAAACGAAAGGGCGATAGCCGACACCCTGCACAACGCCGCGCACACGAATCCTGCGACGGGAGCGTAATTGATTCTCTCCGCCGGTGGTAGACAAGGGTCTCTCCTCAGCCGTGGCTTGCGCCTGCATAAGCGCCTTCACGCACTGCAGCCAGCCTGCTTTGCAGCCATGCAAACCAAGCATCGACTCCGCCATCGCGCGTGGCCGAAGAGCGGATGATCTCCATCTCCGGATGAATGCGGCGGGCATTGCGCTCAGCCTCATCGGCATCGAATGGAACCAGGCCCAGCAGGTCTACCTTGGTCATCAAGAAGAGCGACGACTTGAAAAAGATCGAAGGATACTTGAGCGGTTTATCTTCGCCCTCGGTGACGGAAAGCAGCACGATCTTGGAGTGTTCGCCGAGATCATAGCTCGAAGGGCAGACAAGGTTGCCCACGTTCTCGATAAAGAGAATATCAATCTCATTGAGATCCCAATCGGCGAGCGCCCGCTCAATCATCGTGCCGTCCAGATGGCAGGTGCCGCCGGTCGTGATCTGCTTTACCGGGTAGCCGTAGCGGGCCAGACGGCGGGCATCATTGTCGGTTTGGATATCGCCGGTCAACACGGCTGCGCGCAGGCGGGGAGTCGCCTGGCCAAGTGTTTCCAGCGTCTTCTCCAGCAGCGCCGTCTTGCCCGAGCCGGGCGAAGAGATCAGGTTCAGGCACAGCAGATGCGCGTTGTCATAGCGCGCGCGCAGGCTGGTCGCGATCCTCTGATTCTCAAGCAGCACTTTCTGTCTGAGCGAGATTTGCTCTGTTGTGCTCATCCAGTTCTACCTCCAATGCATCCAGTTCCAGCTCATCTGAGCCGTCTAAAACAGTTTGTGCCGAGTGGCAAAGTGTACAGTCAGTGACGGTGCTTTCAGCAATCATTCGATGTCCGCAGGCCAGGCAGATGACCGTGCCGGGAATCACCCGAGCGTCCAGTTTGAGGCGTGGCCAGTTGCTACCGGCGACCGCGATCTCGAAACAGAAGCGCAACGCCTCCACATCCACTGCGGCCAGTACGCCAACCTTCACTCCGATGCGAACGGGGGCAGCCCCTGGGTATGCCCTCAGCTCTGTGCGCACTGCATCAAGAATCGATTCGGCGATGGATAATTCGTGCATGGCTCGGGTACCCTCACAGTTGCTTAACAGATCCGCGGCAGTTGGTCTTGCGCCAGCATATCAACGATTCTTTCCGTGCCCAGCAAAGTGCGCATCGTAACCATCTTCGGGTGTTTCGCAGTGACCTGGCCGATGATGCGCGCTTGCGCGCCATATTCATTGGCCCGCATCGCGGCCACAGCGGTCTCGGCTTCTGCTTCAGGCACGAACGCAATCATCTTGCCTTCGTTGGCCACATAGAGCGGATCGAGGCCAAAAAGCTCGCAGGCTCCGCGCACATCTTCGCGCACAGGAATCGCACGTTCGTCAATCACAATCCCTGTCTGGCTCCGTTGCGCAATCTCGTTCAGCGCGGAACTCAAGCCGCCGCGGGTCAAGTCGCGCATCGCATGCAGCCCCGGTGCGGCAGAGCTCACCGCGGCGCAGAGTTCATGCAGTGGCGCGGCATCGGAGCGCAGTTCGCCGCCCAGTTCAAGCCCCTCGCGTTGAGTGAGAATCGTGATGCCGTGCTCACCCAGCGATCCACTCAAAACAATCTTGTCTCCGGGCCTTACATGCGCTGCTGAGTAGTCAACGCCGTTGGGAATAAACCCGACACCGGCCGTGTTGATAAAAACCTGATCGCCGCTGCTCTTTTCAACCACCTTGGTGTCGCCGGTAATAATCTCAACGCCGCATCGCTGCGCTGCATTGCTCATCGAGTCAACAATCCGGCGCAGCAGATCAAGCGGCAGACCCTCTTCAAGGATGAATCCAACACTGAGATATTTCGACGTTGCTCCGCCAACGGCCAAATCGTTGACAGTGCCGTAGACGGCGAGTTCGCCAATGTTGCCGCCAGGGAAAAACAGTGGCTTTACAACGTATGAATCAGTAGACATCGCCATGCGGCCCGCGGGCGCGTCGAAGACACCCTGATCGTCGCCGCGCTCCAGCGCAGGATTGCGAAAGGCGGGCAGAAATACATCTTCCATCAAGCGCGCGGAGAGACGTCCGCCCGAGCCGTGGCCCAGCACGATGAACTCATCGGCAGTGAAGGGAAGCGGACACGCAAGTACGCTCATCGCACGCCTCCCGCAAGCTCGCGCCCGGCTTCATAACGGCGATATTGATAGTAGGCGGCGCAGGCCCCCTCGCTCGATACCATCGGCGCGCCCAGCGGCCGGTCCGGCGTACAGCGAACGCCAAAGGCGGAACACTCCGGTGGTTTTTTACGCCCTTGCAGAATCAGCGCACTGATGCATTCCTTTGGCTCTTCAACCGAATTCTCTACCAAGCCAAACTTTGCCTCCGCATCCCATGCAGCATATTTAGCACGCACCTTCAGGCCGCTCAATGGAATCTCGCCTAGCCCACGCCACTTGCGGTCGCAGACTTCAAGCACATCGGCCAGCATCCGCTGGGCCAGCGGATTTCCATCCATACGCACTGAGCGGGAGTATTGATTCTCGACCTCGGCGCGGCCTTCTTCAAGCTGATCGGCCAGCATTGCTATCGCTTCCAACAGGTCGACAGGTTCAAAGCCGCCGACCACAATCGGAAGATGGAACTCGCGCGCAATCTTGTGGTATTCATCCAAGCCTACGATCGAGCAGACATGGCCGGGAGCAATGAGTCCCTGAACGCGGTTGCCTGGATCGCTCAGCAACGCCCTCAACGCAGGTGGAACCAGCACATGCGAGGCCAGCAGCGAAAAATTGTTGATCCCTTGCCGAGCCGCCTGCCACACCGCGGCCGCATTGGGCGGAGCGGTGGTTTCAAATCCGATGCCGAAGAAGACCACTTCGCGCGCTGGGTTCTCCTTCGCCAGCTTCAATGCGTCAAGCGGCGAGTAGACCATGCGCACGTCGCCGCCCTTCGCCTTGACGTGGAGCAGGTCTGTCACGGAGCCGGGCACGCGCAGCATATCCCCGTAAGAAGCAAGAATGACGCCCT
>CAZHKN010000037.1:0-16052 GCA_964532725.1 uncultured Occallatibacter sp. | reverse complement strand
CCGCCAGCGCGATTGCTTTGTCGATGGTTTCAAGCGGCGTAACGCAGACCGGGCAGCCGGGTCCGTGAATCATCTCCATGCCCGCCGGCAGCAGTCCGTCGATGCCGTAGCGAACCAGTGTGTGCGTCTGGCCGCCGCAGACCTCCATCAGCACCCAGGGCTTGCGCGCGGTGCGTTTGAGGCGCGCAACCAGCGCATTGGCAAGCTTCTCGTCGCGGTACTCGTCAAGGTGCTTGATGGCCCGCCTCCGCAGTATTGAGTTCTTCTGTACCGAGTTCTTCCTGCAGGCTGCCCAGTTCCCTGAGATAAGCCAGGGTGGTCAGCGCTTCTTCTTCGTCAATGCGTGTGATCGCGAAGCCGACATGCACCAATACATAATCGCCCGGCTCCGCTTCCGGAAGAAAATCAAAACATGCCTCGCGCACCACTCCGCCGAATTCGACGCGTCCGCGCAGAAGTCCGTTCTCTTCGGATTTCTCCAACAACTTGCCGGGAATTGCCAGACACACCTTACGTTACCTCGAATGGGCCGATATTAGGTTCCTGAAAGTACTCGTGGATGTGATACAAATCACCGAACGCTGGAGAGCCTAGGCCGGGCATGTTGAGTTCTGTCACAACGGCAGCCGCGAGGCTCTGAGATCGCGCTGCTTGTCTGCGCGATAATTGCCGCGAAAAACGCAAAATATAAGGCAAATTCGGCAAAAGTAACAATTGTGACGCAGCGCACAGCAGGGTGTGCTTTCGCGCAAGTACCTTCCGATTCATCCATCGGCGAACCAGGGACGAACCTGAGACGGACTTTCGTCTCAGTGGGACGGTTCCGGCGATGCATGCACTTCGAGCGAGGTTAGCATGGGGCAATCCATTTGGAATTCAATGCAGCAGAAGGGCTATAGCCGCAGGGATTTTCTTCAGTTCTGCACAGCGGCAGCAATCATGGCCGGGTTGGGAAAAACCGGCGCGGCCCAGGTCGCTTCAGTCTTCGAGAAGAAAGAAAAACCGGCTGTCGTATGGCTGCACTTTCAGGAGTGTACCTGTTGCAGCGAGTCGTTCATCCGAGCCTCTCACCCCATCGTGGTGGATGCGCTGCTCGATGTGATGTCGTTGAACTATACCGAGACGCTGATGGCGGCCTCCGGTTTTCAGGCCGAGAAATGCCTGAACGACACCATCGCGAACAACAAGGGCAAGTACATTGTGCTGGTCGAGGGCGCGGTGCCCACAGGCGCGGACGGCGTCTACTGCATGATCGGCGGCAAGACAGCGGAATCGATTCTGCAGACCGTGGCAAAGGACGCGGCGGCCGTTGTTGCCTGGGGCAGTTGCGCATCAAACGGCTGCGTACAGGCGGCCAAGCCCAATCCCACCGGAGCCACGCCGATTCACAAGCTGATTGATAAGCCGGTGATCAACGTGCCCGGCTGCCCGCCGATTGCCGATGTGATGATGGCCGTGGTTACTCATCTGCTGGTGCTGGGGCAGCTTCCCGCGCTCGACAGTCTGGGCCGGCCCAAGGAGTTTTACGGACGCCGTGTTCACGACACCTGCTACCGCCGGCCTAACTACGATGCGGGCCTGTTTGTCGAAAGCTTCGACGACGAGAATGCGCGCAAAGGCTATTGCCTTTACAAGATGGGCTGCCGAGGGCCGGTGACTTATAACGCCTGTTCGGTGGTCAAGTGGAATGAAGGCACGAGTTATCCCATCCAATCCGGCCACGGTTGCATCGGCTGCAGCGAAGAGGGCTTCTGGGACAACGGCCCGTTCTATCAGCATCTGGCCAGCTTCCCAGGCTTCGGCATCGAGAGTACAGCAGACACGCTGGGTACTGCGGTCGGCGTTGCCACGCTGGCAGGAGTGGCGGCGCACGCGGTGGTCACCAACATACGCAAACGCAGCGTGATTGCGGAAGTGCACGCTGAAGATCAAAAGGAGTTGTGAGGAGTTATGACACGCGTTGTTGTCGATCCGGTAACTCGCATTGAAGGCCACCTGCGCGTCGAAGCAGTGGTGGAAAACGGCGTCATTACAGACGCATTCAGTTCAGGCACCATGGTGCGCGGCCTCGAAAAGATTCTCATCGGCCGCGACCCGCGCGACGCATGGGCCATCGTCGAGCGCGTCTGTGGCGTCTGCACATCGGTTCATGCGCTCACCAGCGTCCGCGCCGTCGAGAGCGCTCTGGGCATTACTGTTCCGCCGACCGCCGAGCTGATCCGCAACATCATGATGGCCACGCAATATGTGCAGGACCATGTGGTTCACTTCTATCACCTGCATGCGTTGGACTGGGTGGACATCGTCAATGCGCTCAAGGCCGACCCGAAGAAGGCCGCCGATCTGGCCGGCTCGTTCTCTAAGTGGGATAAGAATACGCCCGCATATTTTTCCGCCGTGCAGGACAAGATTAAGGCTTTTGCCGCAAGTGGCCTCGGCATCTTCGCTAACGGTTATTGGGGGCATCCGGCCTACAAGCTGCCGCCCGAGGTAAACCTGATCGCGGTGGCGCATTATCTCGATGCGTTGGAGTGGCAGAAAGAAATCGTCAAGATCCATGCGGTCTTCGGCGGCAAGAATCCACATCCCAATTATCTCGTCGGCGGAGTTCCATGCTCCATCAACATGAACGAAGTCGCGGCCATAAACTCCGAACGCCTCAACCTGGTAGCGCGGCTGATCAGCCAGGCCGATGAGTTCGTCAATCAGGTCTATATTCCCGATCTGCTGGTCGTCGCCAGCTTCTACAAGGACTGGGCCAACTACGGCGGCGGCTTGAAGAACTATCTCTGCTACGGAGAATTCCCGACGCAAGGTTACGGCAAGCCGGAGGCCTTCAAGTATCCGCGTGGCGTAGTGCTCAATCGAGACCTCACTACCGTGCATCCGGTGAATGCAACCGATTCCGAAGAGATCAAGGAATATATCGCCAGCTCCTGGTACAGCTATGAAGGTGGAGACGGCGTCGGCATCCATCCCTGGGCCGGCGAAACCAAGCTGAACTATACCGGGCCCAAGCCGCCTTTTGAAACGCTCGAAGGCCAGCAGAAATACTCGTTCTTGAAGACTCCGCGCTGGAAGGAACAGCCGATGGAAGTGGGTCCATTGTCACGGCTGATTGTGGCCTATGCTTCCGGACGCACAGACGTGCAGGAGCTGGTGAAAGACACTCTTGGCAAGCTGAACGTACCGGTGGGCGCGCTCTTCTCCACGCTGGGCCGCACCGCGGCGCGCGGGCTGGACGCGGCGCTGGCCATGATCTGGCTCAAGGAGTTCTACGGCCAGTTGATGGAGCGCGTGAAGATCAACGAGGTTTCCACCTTCAACAACGAGCGCTGGGAGCCGAAGAGCTGGCCTGCGGAAGCGGAAGGCGTCGGCCTGACCGAGGCTCCGCGCGGCGCGTTGGCCCACTGGATCAAGATCAAGAATGGCGCAATCGATAACTATCAGCTCGTTGTGCCGACCACATGGAACGGTTCGCCACGCGATGCCAAGCAGCAGCGCTCGTCCTTTGAGGCAGCGCTGATCGGCACGCCCGTGGCCAACCTTGAGCAGCCGGTGGAAATTATTCGCACCCTCCATTCCTTTGATCCGTGCCTGGCCTGCGCCGTGCATCTGTACGATCCGCAGGGCAAGCACCTTCACCAGGTTTCTTTCGAGTAAACGCGATGAGCAATCCAAATTCGAGCGTGGCTATTGGCGCAGGCAGCGTGATACCGGAAGCGATTCCGGTCGAGTATCGGCGGGTGTATGTCTGGGAACTGCCGGTGCGTGTCTATCACTGGATCAACGCGGTGGCGCTGGTCGCGCTGTGCGTCACCGGCTACCTGATCGGCGCGCCGATTCGAGCCTTCTATGCAGCTGAAGCCTATCAGCAGTATTGGTTCGGCTGGGTACGTTTCATCCACTTCCTTTGCGCCTTCGTTTACGTCTTCAACTTTCTGGCGCGGCTCTATTGGGGATTTGTAGGCAACAAGTATGCCAAGTGGAGCGCCTTCTTCCCGCTCAAGCCCACGCAGCGGCAGGAGATAGTCGATGTGATCAAAGCCGATGTGCTGGAAACCAAGCTGCACGGGCCGATCTCCACTGGGCACAATGCTCTGGCGGGACTGATTTACTTCTTCACCTTTCTGGCATTCGTGGCGCAGACGATCACCGGCTTCGCGCTCTACTCCAGCATGAGCAATTCGTGGATGCCGCGCCTGTTTGTGTGGATTGTGCCTCTGATGGGCGGCGAATTCGGCGTGCGCTTCTGGCATCATCTCTTCCTGTGGTTCTTTGTCACGTTCGTCATCGTTCACGTGTATCTTGCGTTCTATCATGACTACATCGAAGGTCGCGGCACAGTCTCTTCGATCATTGGTGGATGGAAGTTCGAACGGGAGAAGAGTGCAAAATAGCTTGCAAAAGACGCTGATCCTTGGCTTGGGCAACATCCTCATGGGCGATGAGGGCGTGGGCGTTCATGTGGTGCGCGCTGTGGAGCAGCGGTTGGCTCAACACCAGCTGAGTGACCACATCGAGTGCCTGGACGGCGGCACCGGCGGCTTTACGCTATTGGAGCCGATGCAGAGCGTGGGCCGCGTCATCATGATTGACGCGGCGTCCGACGGCAATCCCGTGGGAACCGTTACCCGCACCATGCCCCGCTTCTCGCGCGATTATCCGCCCACGCTCACCGCGCACGACATTGGCGTCAAAGACTTGCTCGACATTTTTTATATTCAGGGCGGAGGGCCGGAAGTAGTGCTCTATGCAATCACCATCGACCCCTCTCAGCCCATCCGGATGAGCATCTCCGAAGAGACCGCGAAGGCCGCGTCAGTAGCCATTCGAGAGATCCTGATGGAGTTCGGCATCGCCGCCTGAATTCCCTGGCATTGCGGCAATATTTATTCCCAATCAATGCGAAAGAAACTGAGCCTGAATTCCTCAGGAGCCTTTTTGCAACCTGATATTCATCTTCCCGGTGCAAACTGGGATGGATGATCCGCCTTCGAGTTATTCCCTCCATCTTCTGCGTCACCCTTCTATCTGCCGCGGCGTTCCTGCCCGCTCAAAGCGGCGTCACTGCCGTTCTGCCGAATGGACGTGAGATTCACCCGGCCGGCAACTGGATTCCTGTGGCGCCGTATCCATTTGCGTTGGCAGTCCGCCCGGATGGCCATGAAATCGCTGTTCCATCCATCGGCTTTCCATTTGCGCTTAACGTAATCAGCGTCCCCGATGGAGCGACTCCGGCGGTCCGCCGTTTTCCCGTTGGCAGAGAAAACGACCCTGCGGTTGAGGTTCATGCAGGCTTGGCTTACTCGCCGGACGGGGCGTTGCTCTATGAGGCGACCGGAGACTCAGGCAAGATTCGCGCCTATGGCGCCAGCGACTGGAAGGTAGCCGGCGAGGTTTCGCTCGATGGGCCGATTGCAGGCTCAAAAGACGCGAGCGGTAGCTTTGCTGCGACGCTGGTGGTTTCCGCCGATGGAAAGACGCTCTACGCTTTGGATCAAGGCAACTGGCGAGTCGTAATTCTCGATGCAATGAAGTTGGAACGGATTGCCGAAATTCCTACCGGCAGTTATCCCTTTGGACTCGCGCTTTCACCGGATGGAAAGCGGCTCTATGTAACCAACACCGGACTCTTTGAGTACACGACGATTCCCGGCACAAGCGCTCAAGATCCGCTGGGAACAGGGTTGCACTTCCCGCCCTTCGGCTATCCATCGAAAGCTGCGCGCGAAGGTGCGCTGGTTGAAGGCAAGCAGATCGCCGGCCTCGGCGATGAGAACTCGCTGCGTGGCAGCTCACTGTGGACCTATGACATGAGCGACCGCGCGCATCCGGCGATTACCGCCAAGCTGCGGCTCGGCGAAAAAATCACCGAGGCGCGCGGTCAGACGGTCGGAGGCGCAGCGCCCAGCGGTGTCGCGGCGAATGCGGACGCAGTCTATATTGCGCTGAGCCACGAAGACTCTCTCGCCAAAGTCAGCGCGGATGGAAGCCGCTTGCTGGGCGAGCTTGCGCTAACCCCGTTTACAGGCCCACGCTTTCTGGATGCGCAAGGGCGTCCTCTGCGCGGAGTGATGCCCAGCGGCGTAGCCGTGCGCGATGGGCGAGTCTATGTCGCTGAGTCCGGCATCGATGCAATCAGCGTGATCGATGCAGCGAGCATGCGGGTGATCGAGCACATCCCTGTCGGCTGGAATCCATCTGCCGTCGCTCTCTCTCCTGATGGAAAGACACTGTATGCGGTGAACACGAAAGGGAAGGGCGCGGGGCCAAATGCCGGCAAGCTCCACGATCCGAGCGCGCCTACATACGTAGGATCACTGGAGTTGGGCAGCCTGAGCGCAATTTTATTGAGCGGCCTTCCAGATGCGGCAGCGTTGACGCAAACGGTGATTCAAGCCAACACCGCGGCCATTGCGAATCGTCCTTCCCTGCCGCGTTTGAAGCACTGCTTTCTGGTGATCCGCGAGAATCGCACGTACGATGAAGTCCTGGGCGATGTCGCTGGAGCCAATGGCGATCCCTCGTTGGCTCGCTATGGAGTTGACGGCTGGGCCGAAGAAATCAAAGACCTGACGCATCTCAAGGTCACGCCGAACTTGCACGCGTTGGCCAGCCAGTTTGCCATCAGCGATAACTTCTTTGTCGATAGCGATGTCTCGGCGGATGGGCATCGTTGGGTAATGGGCATCAATCCCACGCCGTTCTTCAATACCGCGTGGACGTCAGGGTATGGCGGCAGGCGGCATGATTTCCCCGGATCGCCGCAGCCGGGCCGCAGAGCGTTGTTCGGCGGCGCAGACGCGCCAATGCCCGAGGATGAGCCGCAATTCGGTTCGCTTTGGGAGCATATTGCGGCCAGCGGCAAGGGGTTGCTGAATTACGGCGAAGGCCTGGAAGTAGAAGGCAATGACGAGATGGACGGCAGCGCGCCGGAAGGTCAGCGCTTGTTTCTCAACTCGCCTCTGCCCAATCCGGTTTTCTCATCAACCGACCGCCGCTATCCCACCTTCAATCTGGGCATTCCCGATCAGTTCCGCGCCGACGAGTTCGAGCGGGATTTCAAACTGAAGCTGGCTGCCGGCAGGGTTCCCGCGCTGATCGTCATTCGCCTGCCCAACGACCACACTGCGGAGCCGCGCCCTGCGGACGGTTATCCGGTTCGCGCCTCATTTGTTGCCGACAACGATCTGGCGCTGGGAAAAATCGTCGCTTATCTCTCGAAGACATCCATCTGGAAGGACTCGGCGCTCTTTGTCACCGAAGATGATGCGCAGGGCGGTGTGGATCACGTCGATGCCCACCGCAGTATTCTGCTGGTGGCCAGTCCGTGGGTCAAGCACGGCTCGGTCTCGCACGAACACGCCAGTATGGGATCGATCACTCGCACCATTGACGAGCTGCTCGGCCTGGGGGCAATGAACCTGGAAGACGCGCTGGCAGGTGAGATCGGCGGCATCTTCGCGTCGCAACCAACCTTGCAGTCGTTCGCCCTGCGCGCAGCAGACCCGCGCATCTTTGACCCGGCTAAGGCGCGTTTCGCCAAGCCGAAGACCAAAGCCGAGGCCGCGGCCCTGCACGATGTGGACGATGCAGACGAGATCCGCAAAGAGGTTGAAAAATCCGGGAGCAGGCTGCGCAAGCCAAAAGATGAGGATTGAGCAATCCGTTGGACCGCAACAGTTTATGAGGCGGAATTATCCACAGGCTCGGTCCACGCTTGGGGAGCTTTTCAATGATTTGTAACCTGATTCACTCCATACTGTAACGCTAACTCAATAGCCTAAAGCAAAAGCTCTGGCAAAAACGACAATCTCTGCAGCATCACCCCAGTGCTTGCGGAGCCGCCAGTAGCGAAGAAGGAGGATCATCCACAACGAGAGTCCAGCGATTGACCGTTGTGATTGATCCACCGCCTGATCATGCTCGACGCGTTCCGAGCAGTAGGGTCTCATCCGCATTTCATAGATTCTGTCCAACGCAACTTCACCTCTGACTTGTATCAATTTCAGGAGACAGTGATATGTTCCGATTCACCGGCATTCCCCTGCAACGCTTCCTGCGGCAGCCATGGGCAATTCTTGGCTTGCTGCTTGTCGTGGCTTGCACACAGGGCCGCGCTCAATCCACACAGGGTTCCATCGTCGGCGCCGTCAAGGATTCGGCAGGAGCCATGGTTCCCGCCGCGACCGTGACACTGACCAATACCGATGAGGGCACGGTCCGTGTCGCTAAGTCGAACGCAGTGGGCGACTATCGCTTTCAGGATGTCAAAGCTGGCCACTACGCGTTGGCTGTCGCTGCGCCGAATTTTGAAAAGTGGTCGGCAACCGGCGTGGTTCTGGCGGTTCGTCAGGAACTTCGCCTGGATGTCAGTCTGGCCGTGGGTACGGTGCAGCAGGAAGTCACTGTCTCCGGCGATACGGTGAGCGCCATCGAAACCGACTCGCCGACGATCAGCGGCGCCTTCACCACCGACGACGCGAACAACCTGCCCGTGAACACCCGCGCCAGCTTCACCGGCACCAGCGCGGCAAATATCTTCAGCGCGTTGCCCGGCGTACAGGCCGATAGCTCTGGTATCTCTTTGCAAGGCGCGTTGCCCTATCAGGTAGATGTAACTGTAGACGGCGTCACAACCAAGAGCGCGACCGGAGGCAACTTCATCGGTGACGCCTTTCCTTCGACGGAATCGATCTCCGAGATTCGCGCCGACGGTGTGCTGGCCAATGCGGAATTCGGTAATCCGGGACAGATCGTGGTGACGACCAAGGGCGGCGCAAACGCTCTGCACGGCTCCGGCTTCTGGTATTACCAGAACTCCGCTTTCGACGCCATTGCATATACGTTCCCAATCACCACCACCAAGCCCAGTGTTACCGGCAACACCTTCGGCGGCAGCGTGGGCGGCCCGGTGGTTATTCCTCACCTCTATAACGGTCACAACAAGAGCTTCTTTTTCGGAGCCTACGAAGGCTGGAGGCATCCCGCCCAGCAGACCATCTCTGAGGTTGTCCCCAGCACATTGATGAAGCAGGGAGACTTCTCGAAGTATGTGGTTCCAGATAAGAATGGCAATAACACCTTCACCGGTATCAATGATCCCCACACCGGCGGCAGCTATGGAACAAAGATCACGGATCCTTTGAGTCCTATCGCTCTGAGCGCGCTCAAGCAGTTTTACCCTGACCCAAATGTCGGCGACCCGACAACCTACATCGACAACGGCGTAGCCAACTACCAGGCCAATGTGGATGCCAGCGGCCACTCCGATCAGTTCGACGTGCGCGGCGACCAATATTTCGGCTCCAACCAGAAATTCCTGCTGTGGGGCAAATTTACCTGGAAGAACTTCCCCACGACTTCACCGGAGATTCTGCTTGTTCCTTCGCAGTTGAATACCGACCAGAACCGGGCGCTGAAGGTTGACACCAACTGGACGATTTCGCCTAACCTGATCAACGAAGGCGGTTTCGGATTCACTCTTTACACCTCGGGCACCAGTGATAGCTTCAACGGCACGGCATGGACGAATTCACAGGGCTGGCAGGGATTGCAGAATCTCTTCTATAACGGCATTCCGGAGATGGACTTCCACAACCTCCAGAGCCTGAACGCCGACCGCCTTACGGGCCTGACAAAGTCTTTCACCTACGATTACAGCGACGTGCTGATCTGGACCAAGGGACGTCACACGCTGAAATTCGGCGGGGATATCCAGACGCTGGAGGCAATTACGCCGCTAGGCTTCAACGGCTCCGATAATTATGGTACGTATGCCTTCACCGATGGTACCGCCAGCCAGGGCGCATTTACCGGCGTGGACTTCGCCGACTTCCTGCTGGGCATTCCCGATGCCACCTTCTACGACGTGGTCAAGGAGGACAATGACGGCATCTCTTCGCACTACCATTTCTTTGGCCAGGACGAGTGGCGAGTCAATCAGCAACTGACGCTTTCCTACGGCGTCCGCTACGAGCTGCACCCCGGCTATTCGGACAAGTACGGCGACATCGGCAACTTCGACCCCAGCGTAGCAGGAGCGGGCAAGGTAATTTACCCGACAGGGAAACAGGCTCTGCTGGCGCAGAGCTTTCTGGCGGCTGCCAATGCGTGCGATCCCGATGGCTTGAACGCAACCAACAGCGCCACTGTCAACGGCGCGCCCTGCATGCAGGTGTTGGGCAACGACGCCGCTGGTTACCCGGCAGGTCTCAAAAAGTATCCGCATCTGCGCTTCATGCCCCGCTTCGGTTTTGCCTATCGCCCCTTTGGCAATGGCAAGATGGCGGTGCGCGGCGGCTATGGCATCTACAACATCAACATGCTCGGCTCCAGCTTCTACTCGCTCACTGGCACCGTGCAGGCACAGACCCAGCAGTTTAACAACACCTACAATCCGGCGACCCATGCAATCGGCTACCAATGGCCTACAATCTATGCCGGCGCGGGCGGTGCGGCAGGCGTGGGCGGCTACGGCACAGACTACTTCGGCACTGCCAACAGCACCAACTGGAAGGATCCCTACACCGAGCAGTGGTCGCTGGGCGTCGAAAACGATTTAGGCTCGGGATACGCCGTGCGCTTCTCCTATATTGGCTCTGAGACTCACCAACTGGTTTGGGCGCCGGATGAGAACACGCTACCGTATTCCTCCTCCGTCTCGGCCTACAATCAGCCCTTCTCCGCCCGGCTCTTCCCCAACTGGGGACGCATCAACACCCGCGCCACCGGATCGAACGAGAGCTACAACTCGTTGCAGGTGGAAGCCAGCCATCGCCTCCAGCATGGCCTGGAATACAACTCCGGACTTACCTGGGCCAAGGCTCTGGCCGACGATCAGGGACCGGCCGGAACGGGCTTTGGCGGCGAGGGTGGTGGCCAGCGCGCGACCTCTATCCTCAACCGGCATGTGGACTTCGGCAATGTCTACGGAACCCGCAGGATACGCTGGAACACGACGCTGCTCTATGATCTTCCGTTTGGCCGCGGCAAGACGTACGGTTCAGCGATGTCGCGCGCTGCCGATCTGATCGTGGGCGGCTGGCGCTTCTCGTCGATTCTGACTGCGCAGACCGGCCCCTATGAGACGCCCTACTTCCCCAATGGACAGGGCGACCCCTCGGGTACCGGCTCCGGGCTGAACGCGACCGCTACTGGCTGGGATCCAGGACACCGCAACCAGCATCCTGACCAGCTTTCCGGTATCCCTGTCAATCCAGCCGGCAAGAATCGTTATAGCTGGACCAACGCCGCGGCATTCGCCTGCCCCGGCGATCCCCACTGGGCTCCGGGCAATGCTTGCGCCACTGGTAACTCAGGGGCTACCGTCACCAACGCGGCGGGAACAACAATCTGCACCGATTGCGAAATGATCAACGGGGTCATTTACAAGGTTCCAAATCCCATCGGACGCTTCGGCAACAGCCAGGTCGGTTCGGTCGAGGGTCCTGGACTCTTCAATCTTTCCTCAGGATTGAACAAGACCTTCGCTGTCACCGAGCGCTTCAAGATCAAGGCAGAAGGAACCTTTACCAACATCCTCAACCACACCAACCTGGGTGATCCGAACATGGATCTCAGCTCCACAAAGTTCGGCCTCATCACCGGCGCCATCAGCTCGGACTTTGGCGGCGCGCGTACCGGCCAGGTCTCGGTGCGTGCCGAGTTCTAAAACAACAGAATGTCTTTTCCTACAGCGCGGGCCTTCGGGTCCGCGCTTTTTCCTGCACTGAAATCTGCTTTTGGCGTTCTGCGACTGTAGCCGCCAAAGACCGCAAGAGCACACGTATTGGAGAACCGCTCAAATCCAGACAAATGCATTACAGCATCAGATTGAAAACTGAGTATCACGATTGAATCACGATCTTCTCAGCCCAAGGATCAGGCGATGAATCCGGGAGAGCTTCCATCGCCGCTTCCTGTGCGGCAATGACCTGTCGAGCCGTCTCTATTGCGAATGCCGAGAGGGCTGCTTCTGGGTTCAGCACCTGCCTCTCGCCATCCTCGCGGCTCGGTGGCGCAATCCCGCGCGCGTCGATCGGCAGCAGAGGAGCGTTTTGCGCGGCCCACTTTGCGGCCAGCCCATTGAGCGGACTCTTGGTGTTGTATTCCTGGTAGGCGATCATCCGGCCAATGCGAATCACCAGGTCGTCAAGCCCTTCCGAGGCTGCCCAGAAATCCCCGATGCACACCGTGGCGTCATCGAAGTTGGGATGAAAGACTGGGGTCAGCATGCGGCATTGCGGCGCGCGCCGGGGATAGCCGAGCGAGAGATTCACTTCGAGGATGTGCGTATCGCGTTCCAGGATATTGCCGGTCGGATCGACGTAGAGTCCTTTGATGCGATAGGTGAAGCGGTAAATCTCAGGCGGAATACCGGCCGCGCCGCTGATTTCAATCAACGGCCAGCCGGCCAGGCGCTTGCGGATCGACTCGGCATCGACGAGTAGCCTGCGGGTGCGTGGAGAAGCCATGGATTCCTGCCTTTCCTTTCGCTTTAGGAGAGCGAGCCGGTCTTCTTCCAGCGGGCAATGCGATTGATATGGTACTGGAGGTAGATAATGCCAAAGAAAAAGGTCATCACCGGGCCGAGGACGAGACCGATGTTCTCGACAGAGTTGTAGTAGTCTTCCATCGCGCTGCGAATTTGGAAGGTGCCGAAGACCATGCAAATAAGGCCGGCAAAGACCAGTAGCCCGCCAAATCCGGCTAAGCCTGACATATCTTCCACCTTTGCTAACCCAATTGCCACTCCGCCACAGATGACCCCTGCCGGATACATGGAAATGAGCACGAGCGCGCTGTTCTTGCCCGAGAGCTTGCGCGCCCAGTTTGCCTGGATGAATGCCCAAATAATGTTGAAGTAGGAGCGAGTGAGCACATTGAGCAACAGCAGCCAGCCCCAATGCAGATTGGGCGGCAGGGGCACAATCTGCCGCGCGTTCGGGTCATAGGCTCCCATTCCACCGTAGGCGTCCATCTGCGGCGCGGGCGGCACCGGAATATCGCCCAACACCTGCGATACGGGAATCCATTCACTCATTCCCTCGCTTTGGGCCAGGTCTTCGATGCCGACATGGCCGGTTTGCACATACCGTTGCAGGTCGGCCAGGCTGTAAGGTCCAAACTCCTGGTCGCCGCGCTTGATGCGATAGTTCATCGCGTGTCCTTTCTAGTTGCGGAATGGAATTCCTTCGTTGTCTTTGCTGATGGTGCAGATGTCGATGATGGCCCAGATCCAGACCATCATGCCGGCGAAGCCAAAAGTCAATACCGTGATTCCCAGTTGAATGAATCCCTTCCTCGTGGAGCCGGCATAGAAGCTATGCGCGCCGAATGCGCCCAGCAGTACGCCCAGCAGCAGAAAGGTCGTCCGGTTCCGCGTGGAAACCCGCGTATCGATCGGCACATGGTACGGAAGGAAAGGCGGGTTGGGCGATTGAGGAGGAAGGAATTGGGCTGTGCCATACCCCAATGAGCTGAACAGCGGGGCTGCCGCGGGTGTTGGAACAGGTACAAAGCCAGAGCTTGCTCCGCCTGCCGATGCCAGCAGAGGAGGGGGTGGTGGTGGGGCAGGCACAGCGGCCGCAGGGGGTGCAGGCGCGTCGGGCACGGCAGCTTGCAGGTCGGGCGCGCCGATGGTCAATTTTGGTTCCGCTGGCGGCGCGGCGCTGCAACCAAAGACCGTGCAGCCTCCATTCTCTTCAAAGCAGTCCGCGTGGTGCGGCGTCGAGCATCCGGGGCAGAGCACCGGCTCGGCTTCCTCCGGTACGATTGCTCCGCGGCAGTAGGGACACACAGCTTCGCTCATCAGCGGGTCTTCTCCTTATAGCGGAAGCTGTAGCGCCCGATCTGCACCAGGTCGCCATCGAGCAGCACACGGGTGGAGACCGGCGAGCCGGAGACGAAAACCGGACCGGTGGCGCGCAGCGTCATGCGTGCTCCATTGCTGTAGAGCACGGCATGGGAAGGCAGAATCGTTGGATCCTTGAAGAGGTAAATGTCCGATTGTTGATCGCTGCCGATCGAGGTCTGCGGCTTGTAAAGGATGAACTGCTTGCCGGCCAGGGGACCGCCCGCGACATAGAACCAGCGATCCTTCAGTGCGCTCTCCACAACTCCCATCATCGCGCCGGTGGCCAGGCCAAAGATGGCAAAGCCCACGGCCCTGCTGAGTACGCCGCTCGGTCCGCCGGTTGCCATGGAAATGGGGTCAAAGAGTACTCCGCCGATGCCTGCGCCCAGAATGCCGCCGAGTACGCCGAACTTACCCTTCTTGTAGGACTGGCCCACAATCCCATAAACCAGTCCGCCGGCCACGCCAAAGACCGCCCAGGCAATGGCGCGGACAACCCAGAAGGCCGGATTGCGGTAAGACTGAACGCCCAGTTGCGAAATAATCGCCATCCCCAGAGCGAAGACAATATTGGCCATGAAATGAAAGACCAGTCCCAGAAGCAGGCCCAGGGGCAGCGCGAGCGCCGCCCGGATCAGCGCCTTCTTTGCCGACCGTTCCACAACGCTCTCCGCAATGCCGAAACCGAGCGTCATCAGCGCCACAAGCAGCGGCACCAGGAGCCAGTTTCCCCAATGAGAACCGGGTCCATCTACAAACCCCGGTTCGCAGATCCCCCAACCGGCCAGCGCTCCCAGCAATCCTGCGGCTCCCAGGTAAAACCACCCCTGCAAGAAGATGCTTCCGCGTTCCGCCGCAATCTCCGGAGCAAGCCCGGATGCTTCGGTGACGGTTCCATACGAACGGGTGCCCGGCTCCGCTGGCGCAATCGGCACGGCCAAACTCTCCGGCACATGAACGCTGGCCAGATCGTCCAGCGTAATTTTGATTCCCCCCTGAGGAGTATTGGTGGTCATGGTTTCCCTTTCCCGCCCTGCGGCGGCGGAGCCGGAGTGGTGGGCTGCGAAGCTGGGCTGGCGCTCTGGCCGGCAGGATTGTCCCCCTTGCCGGATGCCGCGCCGTTCTGGCCTTCGCTGGGAACGGCAGCCGGTGCGCCATAAAGAATCTGGCCGGTGCGCGCGTCAACCGGCACCGGAACAAAATGCGGAAACAAGAACCAGCAGACGAAAAAGCCGATCAGCAGCGTGGAGGCATAGGTTAAAAGGGTAAACCCGGTTCGAAGCAACGCCTGGCCTTCGCTGAGCGGCGGCTCGGGCAGGTTCTTGTTGCTGGAATCTGCAGCGAATTCATCCTCGCCGGTGTCCGTCAGCAGCGGCTCGGGCTTCCCAGTCTCGCCCGCCCCCTCGCCGCCTCGTTCATCCGCCAATGTGATTTTGGCAAGCCGCTGGAGCCTTTCCCCCACCCAGCCGAAACAGCCCTCCTCATCCGAGTGCGGATCGTAAACCCAGGCCACCTGCTGCGCCGAAGAGAAGAAGTTCTTGTGGATGAAGGTGTCGTGATCCGACAGAAACACGCCAAATCCGGGGTGGGAGTGGTACCAGCCGACAATGAGCGACTCAGGATATTCCCGTTCCTTGATGAGGTAGATGTGCTCCCATGTGTCCTGCGTGAAGGTGACATGGGCGCCTGCCTGTTCGGCATTCAGTCCGGTAATGCAAGCCTCGACTTCAACTACCCCCGCCCGATCGTGTCCGATAAGCACGCCGCAAACCTCTGCCTTGGTGGAGGAGCGGCCATGCTGCCGAATTTGTCGCACCACCTCGCTATCGATCGATAAGCGGAGCTGCGAGGCTACCGACTTTGGTTTCTGCTTCATCGTGCTGCGCGCTCCGTAGTCAATGCTCCGAGCACTCCTCGCGCGTCGCCATACGGAATGTAAGCGATTTCCCTTTCGGCATTGCGAGCGATGAAAACGTCGAACAAAGGCAGACCGAGTTCAGTGAGCAGCCTGCCGCCAAGGTCTTTCTCTCCGGTGTAACTCTGGATGATACGGCGAATGGGTCTTCACCTTCACTCGCGGGAGATGAGACTCGGCGTGAGGGTGAATCGAGCGGCCAACCCACAACCGGAACCTTCATCGGACTCGGGCTCGACCCGAGTTAATCCAGTTAAAAACTATGGAGGTACTCAC
>CAZHKN010000036.1:0-25607 GCA_964532725.1 uncultured Occallatibacter sp. | reverse complement strand
AGTGCGTGTACATGTCCAGATGGCCGGCCATGATCTTGTGATAGGTGTAGAAGGGCGCCCATATCGGATCGTGCTTCTTCAGCTTGTCGTAGGCGCTCTCCGGATACGCGCCCAGGTAGCCATTCGGCTGCTGGCACTCGGCCAAGATGCCCACAAGCGCTTCGGCCTTCAGGCGCAGCGATTCATCGCCGGTTGAGGCATACATCAGCGCGCAGGCGGAGAGATAATGGCCGCCCGCGAGATGGCCGCGCAGCTCACAATCAGGCGCTTCCCATCCGCCCAGCGGTTGAGTGGTCGAGGGCTTGCCCGCAGTTAGCCGGAAGCTGTGCGCCAGCCGGTCATTGGGCAACATATAGAGGTACACGCGGTCGCGCTCCTGCATGTCTTTGAGAAAACCGGGCAACAGTCGCACCTGCTCCATGGGGAAGGGCTTTGCCTTCCATGCGACCTTCTCATTGCCCACATGGTTGATGGCTTTTGGCAGATCGACGACAGCATCCTGGCCGAGCGCCCGGAGAGAGTGTGGCAGGAGGGCTGCGCCAGTGGCGGCCAGCGCCGAGTTACGCAAAAAACCTCTGCGTGATTGCAGTTTATCGCTCATTTCGTCTCCTTTGCCGGGGCGGTTTTCGCTGCTCCCAGGCGCACGCTGACAGTTGTTTTTCCGAGCGGAATCCGGTAGGCTCCGCGCTCCATCCGCAGCTCCTGAAGCGGCGCAAGCGGACCGGCCGTTGCAGTCTGGGCGGTTTGTTCAATGCGTAGCAGTGCATGGTCAGTGTACGCATCGGCAGCTTCGAGATGTACTTCTAATTCTCCGCTCTGCTTGTCGTAGATGATCTTCTCAAAGCGGCCGCAGTCGAGCGTGAGCCACAGGCCCAGCGGCGCCCAGAAGACACGCTGGCGGAAGCTGTCGCGCGGCTCAACAAGTATAGCCTTCTCCGTAGCGCTCACGTTGCCACCAAAGGCCAGCCAGCCGAACTCGGCATCCTGTGCGACGTACGTCCCCGTTGCCCATGCATGGCCGAAAAAGTTCGGGCCGTAGTCGCCACTGTACGGGTCAAACTGCATCTTGTCCGGGTAGCTATGGAAGGCCGCTGAGGCAAAGCCTTCCTGATCGATGCCGCTGAGCGCGCCCATGTTGCCGCCAAAACCCACGCGCAGCAGGTACAAATCCTTGGGATCGCGGCGGTACGCATCCAGCACCGGAATCGCGTTCAGCCCAGATCCGTAGTGGTGCAGTTGCCGCTCCAGGCGCGGGTATTTGCCGCCATACAAGAAATCCCAGTAGCGCCGCGCGTTGCCGTTGTACCCCCAGTTGGGAATCGTTGGCATGTAGCCGGTAATGGCGTCCAGCGTCACCTGCGCTTTGTCGTCCATGCCGAAGCGCCGGCTCCAGGCATAGACCTCTTCCTGCCCAGTCGAGTCCCACGGCATCTCGCTGCCGAAGGGATACAATTCATGCTTCCAGCTCTCGGCCCGACTGCGCATCGCAGCTTCCAGCTTGTCGGCCTGTACGGTCATCTGCTCCCGGCGCAGATCGTCGAGTACGCCCACAAAGACGCTGCCTTCCATCTGCCCCAACCCCGACTGGCCTTCGGCAAAGTGCGTCATCGCCAAGATCGTTTCGTAGGCTTGGTTCAGATACCAGTTGGCGTCGTGATGCGTCGCCAGCCCCTGATGGTTGCGGGCGATGCGATAGAGCGCCCAGTAAGCCGCCACCACATGCGGGTAATTGTACGAACGCCAGACGCCCTCGCTGTCTTCCTTCGTCCAGCTCTCCCAGGTGGTCCAGTCAATCTCCTTGCGGTAGAAGCCGGCCGGCAGCTTGTCCGGTTGATAGTAAAAAAGACTACGTCGCACACCGAACTTCTTCTCGCCATCCTTGTACTGGATTCCGCCCCACAGCACACCGTCAACAAACTCCTCCAACTGCTCGACCTGCTGTTTGTCAGAGCGTCCGTACTCTTTCATCGCCGCGGCCAGCCACGAACCCGCGCCAGCCTCGTCGCTCAGGCCGGCAATCCAGGCGCGCTGGTCCTGCGTAACCTGTGCATTGGCCTCGCGGTCGTAGCTGATGATCGAAGGATTACGGTGAAAGGGATCGTCTTTGACGTCAAACCACTGCTTGGTGAAGAGGAAATGCCCCAGATCGTCAACCGCCTCGGCCTCCGGCTTGATCACGCGATATTGCACCGTCTGCACAGTGTCGTCACCGTAAGTGATTGTCAGCCGCGCCCGTCCCCAGGCTCGACCACGCAGCGTGTAGCGCTGCCAGCCGTGCTCGGTCGCAGCGGCGGGGGTGATTTCGATTGCGCCCTTCGGCTCGACTTCGATCTTCTCGACCGGTTTTCCATACTTCAAAAAGAGGCTTGCGTCGATATCCTCGGGGAGCACATAGCCCGGCACGCCCACCGCGACCGGACGGCCGTTCTCCGCAAGGGTTTTCTCAATCGAGCGAATCGACTCCGCCACCAGAAAGCGTAGCCCAACTGTGCGCTCTTCTCCCGGCGCAATCACAAAGCTCGTCGCCGGATTCCACTCTTCCACGCCCTTCCACTCGTTCTGCTGATACGCCGCCGAGGCTGCCATCCACTCGTAGAAGCCCTCGAAGGTCTGCATCCGCGGCGTCTTTTCCTTGAATAGCTCGTCTCCGCCGGGCCGCCTGTCTACCTGATCCAATGGCCGATAGGCTTCGAGCGGAGTTTTGCCCTCGGGAACGACAACCAGCGCCGGCCCATGCCCGTCCAGACGCGTCACCTGCACATAGCCGCCGTCCAACGCGATAGAAGGATCAGAGAAGTTGCACAGCGCATGTGCATCCTCCAGCGACTTGCCGGTAATCAGGTTATTGAAGACCAGCGGAATCCCCAGCGCGCCCACTTCGATAGGATGGTTGCTGGGATTGTGCAGCGTAAAGCGCAGAGCCAGCTTGCCATCCACGACCGCCCAACTGCGCGTCACCTGCAGCGGGAAATCCCCGGGCAGCGTGGGAGCCAGGTTGTCGCGCTCCAGCTCTCCCTGTTCAACCGGCAGCGAGATCACCGGATGCCTGTCGAGAGCCGTCGAATAGCCGCTCCACTCCGTCTGCCCCTCGCGGCGCAGGCGCAGGTTCAGGTCGCCCAGATGAAAATATCCATTCACCGAGCGCTCGGCCAGGTGATCGAAGGGAGTAAAGTCGTAATCCTGCGATTGTCGGCCCGGCCTGCCTCGTCCGCCTAGTCTACCCTGGTCGCCTGACGCAGTCGCCTGTTTGGCTTCCAGCTCAGCGACCGTTCCCGAAGAGCGCATCAAGACCAGCTTCAGCTCCGGCGTCTGGTAGCGCGCCACTCCCTGATCGAAGAGCGGCCCAAGTTGCGGGGCGCGCCCGGCGGGGTAGAACTGGGCCGCGGCAGTTGAAGCCGCCAGAGCCAGCAACGCAGCCGCGCAATTTGTCGTTGCAAAATACCGCATCAGCATCCTCGCACGGAGCGCTTCGGCTCCTGGATCAACCAAACGCCTCTTCACCGCTGTCTAAGAGATGAGTACAATTCCGCGAATTTCTGGATAGACGCGAAGCTACGCATGAGAAATTCTCTCCTCCTGCCGATGAAATTACTTATTTTCCAGCTTGCGCATCCAAGAATCGCCAGCTTGGCTTCCAATCCGGAGTGAGCGGCTTCTGCTCCAGGATCGCCCGCAGCATCTCCACCGGCATCATGTTCTCGTGCAGTACAGCGTCGTTGAACTCGCGGTCGGTCATCCGTCCGCTCTCCACCAGTTCGCGGCGCAGGGCGCGGAATTGCATCCCGCCCACCAGGTAAGCCGACTGATAGAGCGGGTCGTAGCTGCCGTTGAAGGAGCGCCGCACCTCGGCCACCGCATTGTCGCGCTCGTGCCCCACCTCATTGACCAGATAATCGATAGCCTGTTCCGGAGTCATCTGCTCCAGGTGGAAGCTGAGTGAGAAGATGATGCGGGCGCAGCGGTGCATCCGCCAGAACAACGCGCCAACCCGCTCTTCCGGCGTGCGGTCGAAGCCGCGATCCCAGAAGGTCATCTCCCAATAAAGAGCGTTGCCCTCCACCCAGAAGCCGGTAGAGAAGAGCTGTCGGTAGGGCCGGTAGCGGGCCGTCGAGTACTCCTGCAGCCAATGGCCGGGGATCAGCTCGTGGAAGACCGTTGCGTGGGCGAAGCCGATATTGTTGCCCCTCATGCTCATCAGTCGCTGATCGATGGTCATTGTGTCCGTGGGATAGCTGACGCTGATCGTATCTCCGCCGGTAAAGAAGGGGTTCACCAACTGCCGCTCGGGCGTCATCATCTCCATACGCCAGCCCTCACGAGCCAACGCCGGCACGGTCACCAGATTGTTCTTCTCGGCAAAGTCCGCGCCCTCCACGGCCAGGTCGTGGATCAACTGCGGCTGCCGGCCCGGCTCCACATACTCGCTCTTCACCTTTTCGAGCGCCTTATGCCAGTCGTCGCCGTAGCCCATCTCGCGGCTGGCCGCGCGCATCTGCTGCTGGCACCATGCCATCTGCTCCCGGGCCATGGCAATCAACTCCTCCGGCGAATACGGAATCATCTCGCCCGCGAGCTGGTCAACCAGCGCCTGCCGTCCCACCGGCATTCCAATCACCGTAGCCTTATCGTCGGGCGCAACCCCGGCCATCTTCTCCCGCAGAAAGGCCGCATAGTCCTTCAAGGCCCCGTCCAACTGCTTGTACGGCTGCGCCGCCCACCAGGAAAACCGGGGGTCGTAGCCGTTGTAAAACTCAAACCAGCGATGCAGTTGATCGTGCAACTCATCCAGATCTTCCGCTGCCCGCCAGGCGTCAATGCGGCTGGGGCGCGCGTTGGCTGGGCGCGCTTCGAGATCCTTGCGGGCAGACGCCAGCTTTGCGGTCATCGCGTTCAGCCGCAGCGCGATTCTCTCGCCGTCGGGCGGCGCAATTGCCCGGCGCTCACCCTCCAGCGCGAAGATCTCCGCCGCCACCGGCAGCAGCGGTTCAACCTGCTTCCATTGCGCCTCTTCGAGCGCCAGCAGGTGCTCTTCGCGGGTCAGGTGGTTGGCCAGCAGCAAATAGTCCGCCTTGCCCTCCTGGTCCAGCGACTCGAAGCGAACCCCGGCCAACTGCTTACGCGTTTCCACAATGAAGCGGCCCATCCGCTCTCGCGTAACCGGCGACAGCGGATCGTTATAGACGTTTGTGAGCAGGTCGTGATCCGTCGAATAGCGCTCGATCAGCACCTGGACCGGGTTGCCGGAACCAGCGTTGGGCTGGGAAGGCACCGCAGCGGCCAGCAAGGCAGGAAAGCAGGTAAGCAGCGCAGTACAACAGCAGAGAAGAGCACGGAAAACGAGGCGCGAATGCGGCAGCGTCAAGGGAAGTCTCCTGGGCGAAAACTCTATCAGCAGAGGGCTGTGCTGGCTGTCAGAATTCATAGTATACGAAAATGAATGCATTGCGGAAAACCAAAAAAACAGAAACCTTTTTCGACAGCTCTACATCATTCTGAAAACACGCTCTGCGGCGAAGTCTGGTTTTTCAGATTCCGATTTCCTCCATTGTTTCACACGTAAATCAGGTTTTATTCCCGGTTTTGCAGACCTTTCCGGTTGCAGAATATGGGTTTCAAGGTAAAATCGCATCAACGTATGCAATTTTGTAGACAATTTTATGCGTAATTCTTCCCTGCCGCTTCGTATCGAAGTGGTTGACTCGCACACCGGTGGCGAGCCGACCCGTTGTGTGCTCTCCGGCGGTCCGCATCTTGGGGTCGGCCCACTGGCCGGACGCCTGGAGAAACTGCGCGCAGAGCACGATATCTTCCGCCGCGCCGTACTCTGCGAACCGCGCGGCTCCGAGGTGCTGGTCGGCGCGCTGCTCATCGAGCCGGTCGATCCAGCTGCGGCCACCGGCGTCATTTTTTTCAACAATGCAGGCTACCTGGGCATGTGCGGCCACGGCGCTATCGGCGTCACCGCCACGCTTGCGTATCTGGGCCGCATCGTTCCGGGAGTGCATTTGCTCGAGACTCCGGTCGGCGATATTTCTGTGACGCTCGATGAGAACAACGAGATCACCATCTCCAACGTGGATTCCTATCGCTACCGCGCGCGTGTGCCGGTCGAACTCACCGGCTACGGCGTGGTTCACGGCGATGTGGCCTGGGGCGGCAACTGGTTTTTCCTCATCGAGGAACATCCCTTCACGCTGACCCTCGACTACGAACCGCAGTTGACGGCTTTTACCTGGCAGGTGCGTCAGGCGTTGACCGCTCAGGGCATTACCGGAGCCAACGGCGCGGAGATTGACCATATTGAGCTGTTTACCGCGGCCCACAACCCGGCCAATCAAAGCCGCAACTTCGTGCTCTGCCCCGGCAAGGAATACGACCGCTCCCCGTGCGGAACCGGCACTTCGGCGAAGATGGCCTGCCTGGTTGCCGACGGCAAGCTTTCGCCCGGCCAGTTGTGGCGGCAGGAAGGCATCCTCGACACCGTCTTTACCGGCCGCGTGGAGCTGGCCGGAGACCGGATTCTGCCCTACATCACCGGTTCGGCCTATGTGACCGCGGAGTCCTCGCTGATCTTCCAGCCCGACGATCCCTTCCGCAACGGCATTGCGCACTGTGGGGAATTAGCGGAATGAGTACGGCGCACGCCTACGATGTAGCCATCGCCGGGGGCGGCATTGTCGGCTGCGCCTGCGCCCTCGCCTGCGCCCAGCGCGGGTTGAGCGTGGTGCTGGTCGAGCGCGATGTGCTGGGCAGCGGAGCCACCGCGGCAGGCATGGGCCATGTAGTGGTCATGGATGACTCCGACGCCCAGTTCGCGCTCACCCGCTACTCGCAGCAGCTTTGGAGCCGCCTCGAAATACCGCCATCAGCCGAGCATCGCCCCGTCGGTACGCTCTGGATAGCCGCCGACGCCGAAGAGATGGCCGGGGCCGAACGCAAGCAAGCTCTGTACAGCGAGCGCGGCGTACCCTGCCAACTTCTGACCGCCGCTGAACTGGCCGCCGAAGAGCCGAATCTGGCCCCTGGATTGATCGGCGGGCTGCTGGTGCCGGAAGATTCAGCCGTCTATCCCCCGGTGGTGGCTCTCGAGCTCGCCCGCCGCGCGGAAAAGTTGGGGGCTCGCCTGATCGTTGGCCGCGCCGTCCGTTCCATCGGAGAAGGTCGCATCCTGCTCGACGACGGCACCGAACTGCACGCCGAAAAACTCATTCATGCCCTCGGCGCGGAGGCCGTTTCCCTCTGGCCAGAGTTGCCGATCCGCAAGCGCAAGGGACATCTGGTCATCACCGACCGCTATCCGGGCTTTGTGCGTCATCAGCTCGTCGAACTGGGCTATCTGAAAAGCGCACACAGCACTAAGGCCGATTCAGTGGCCTTCAACGTGCAGCCGCGCTCCACCGGCCAGTTGCTCATCGGCTCGTCACGCCAGTATGGAGCCGAGCACTCCGAGACCGACCAGCACATCCTAAGCGCGATGCTGGCCCGCGCTGCGCTGTACATGCCCGCGATTGCCAGCCTCGCCGCCATCCGCGTTTGGACCGGCTTTCGCGCCGCCACTCCAGACAAGTTGCCGCTGATCGGCCCTGTTCCCGGCGATCCGACCCTCTGGCTTGCCGCAGGGCACGAGGGACTGGGCATCACGACTTCTCTCGCTACCGCCGAGCTGCTGGCCTGCGCATTCACCGGCACAGAGCCGGCCATCGCGCCGGAGCCGTATCTGCCTGCCCGCTTCGGCCTCGCGGCCATCTCTTCACCGCATTCATCTAAATCATTGGAGAAACCATGAACTGGACCGGCGTTTTACCCGCCATGACTACCGCCTTCGCACCGGACTTCACCGTGGACCACCCCGCGGTTGCCCGCCATGCGCAATGGCTCATTGAAAACGGCTGCACCGGAATCGTCTGTCTGGGCTCGCTGGGCGAGGCTTCGACGCTGACGCTTGAGGAGAAGTCCGATGTACTTGAGACCGTGGTCGCGGCGCTCAGCGGCAAGGCTCCGGTGGTTGCAGCCGTCTCCGCGCTTTCGACCGCCGAAGCCGTGGACACAGCCCACGCGGCCCTCACCGCAGGTTGCTCCGGCCTGATGATCCTGCCTCCCTACGTCTACAAAGGCGATTGGCGAGAGAACAAGGCGCATGTTGCCGCTATTCTTCAGGCAACGCCGCTTCCTGGCATGTTGTACAACAACCCCGTAGCCTACGGAGTCGATTTTCTGCCCGAGCAGATTGCCGAACTCGCCGCAGAGTTTCCCAACCTCGAAGCCGTCAAGGAGTCTTCCACCGACGTGCGTCGCGTAACGGCAATTCGCGCTCTGCTCGGCGACCGGCTCTCGGTGCTGGTCGGCGTCGATGATGCGATTGTGGAAGGCATCAACGCCGGTGCGGTGGGCTGGATCGCCGGGCTGGTCAATGCCTATCCCCGCGAGTCTGTGGACCTATTCAATCTGGCCAGTGAAGGCAAGACCGAGGAAGCCTTCGAACTCTACCGCTGGTTCCTGCCTCTCTTGCGCATGGACACGATTCCAAAGTTCATCCAGTACATCAAACAGGTGGAGCAGGAGGCCGGCATCGGCTCGGCCCGCGTTCGCGCACCGCGCATGGAGCCGGTCGAAAATGAGTTGGCGGAGATTCGCGCCGCAGTCCAGTTCGCTCAGGCGAACCGCCCGTCAGTCGCGGTGGCCAGCACGTCTTACGCGTTCTAATTTGTAAGACGAACTGTAATACGGAGAACCAAAGATGACTCTCACTGGACAATCTTTCATTGGCAACGGACGGGGCGCGCTAGCAGGAGCGCCGATTCAGGCCATCAATCCTGCCACGGGCGAGCATCTGGCCCCCGTCTACGCCTCCGTCTCGGCTGATGAGGTAAATCGGGCCGTGGAGCTGGCGGACAGCGCATTTGCTGTCTTTTCCGTAACCAGCGGCAAGGCCCGCGCAGCATTCCTGCGGCGCATTGCCGGCACTATCGATGAGATGCGCGAGCCGATTGCCGGGCGCGCCCACCTGGAAACGGCATTGCCTATGCCCCGGCTGCTCGGCGAAGTGGCGCGCACCACCGGCCAGCTCCGCCTCTTCGCTTCCATCGTCGAAGAAGGCGACTGGGTGGATGCGCGCATTGACTCCCCGCTGCCGGATCGCCAGCCGCAACCCCGGCCCACTCTGCGCTCGATGCTGCGTCCAATCGGGCCTGTGGTTGTCTTTGGCTCAAGCAACTTTCCGCTGGCCTTTTCCGTTGCCGGAGGCGACACAGCCGCCGCGCTGGCCGCCGGATGCCCGGTCATCGTCAAAGCCCACTCAGCGCACCCCGGAACCAGCGAGCTGGTGGCCGCTGCCATCCTACAGTCTGTCGCCGCCCAAGGATTGCCCGAAGGCGTCTTCTCTCTGCTGTACGGTTCAGGCGTCGCGACCGGCGGCGCGCTGGTGCGCCATCCGCTGGTCCAGGCTGTCACCTTTACCGGCTCCCTCAGCGGCGGCCGCGCACTCATGGACATAGCCGCCGCACGTCCGCACCCAATCCCCTGCTTCACCGAGATGTCCAGCGGCAATCCAATCTTTGTTCTGCCCGGTGCGCTCTCGAACGATGCGCAGTTGCTGGCCAAAAACCTCTTCAACTCCTTCACGCTCGGCGCGGGCCAGTTCTGCACCAAGCCGGGAATCGTCTTCCTACCGGAAGCGCCGGAGACCGCCCAGTTCATCAAAAAACTCAGCGAACTGGTTGCGCAGGCCCAGCCCTATACGCTGCTTACACCCGGCATCGCGCGGGATTACACACGCTCGTCAACCGAGCGCGTCCATCAGGCCGCGCTGGCCGCAAAGGCGCCCATCCCGGACTCAGCGCCAGCCTGCCCCGCCAATGCACAACTCTTCGTCACAACGCTGAGCGGGTTCCTCAACCAACCGACGCTCTCTGAGGAGATCTTCGGCCCCACCACGCTGCTGGTTCGGTGCCCATCGACGGCGGATTTTCTCCGCGCAGCCGAGGCGCTCGACGGCCATCTGACCGCGACCATCGCCGGCACCGAACAAGAGCTAGCCGCGCAGCCTGAACTGGTTCGCATCCTCACGCAAAAAGCCGGACGTCTGCTCTTCAACGGCTTTCCAACCGGGGTCGAGGTCTCACACGCCATGGTGCATGGCGGACCCTATCCGGCGACCTCGGACGCGCGCTTTACATCCGTTGGCACCCAGTCTATCTTCCGCTTCGTCCGCCCGGTCTGCTATCAGGGCTTTCCTGACGCCCTGGTTCCCGCCGAATTGCAAGCAGCCAATCCGCTGGGCATTCTGCGCCTGATCGATGGCATCGCCACACGCGAACCGCTGTCGCAATAACTCTCTGGATTATCATTGCTGGCGCAATGAAGTGGGTGCCCCAGGTCCCTCGCTTTTGGGGACCTGGGAAATCGATAACTCATCCGCTGCGCAAGGAATATCCCTACCAGCTTCCCCGCTCACCGAAGAGATCGATCACATGCGCCAGCCGCTTGCAGCCATTTTCCCAATTGACGCAAAGCGCGCGCTCCAGCCGGTCTGGATCGCCCTCCAGCACCGCGGCGATAATCTCCTCGTGCTCACTGACTGAAACATGCAGCTCGTTGATGATTGAGCTGGCATACAGACGCCAATAGCGCTCCGTCTGCGGCTCAATGGCGCGATGCAGCGTGGTCAGCCGCGGCCCCGAGCCGGCCTTCACCAGCAGGCGATGGAACTCGTTGTCCAGGTCGAAGATATCCGGGCCGTTGTAGGTGCGATCGCGCGCAATCTTGTCGAGCTTTTCATTGATCTGCTTCAGTCGGACCGCCAGTTCGTCCCGATCAGACTGCGGCAATGCGGCTGCGCGGCGTCCGGACAAGCCTTCAATGCGGCCAATAATCGGATACAGCTCGTTGGCGTCTTCCTTGGTCAGCGGAGCCACGATCATCCGCGACTTGCTGCCATTGCGGTACTCGAGAATGTAGCCTTCGCGCTGCAGCAGATAGAGCGCGCCACGCACTGGAGTGCGGCTCATATTCAGGTGCTCGCACAGATCGCCTTCGACAATCCAACTGCCCGGCGCAAGGTTGCCGTGAACGATCAGATCGCGAACCCGCTGGAATGCCGTATCAACGCTTGTCCCGTGTTCAGCCTTGGTCGACCGCTTCTTCAAACTCTTGACTTCTTTCGTCGCTGAAGGTGTCATCCCTATCCACTCTCTCCTAACCAGTGCATTTTCTATACCCGATCGAAAATGCTGTCCCATGGCCAAACTTGATAAGTAATCAAAGCGTTCCGCATTCAGCTATCATGATCGATTCTAGCAATGATTTGGTCGGCTCATGTATTCGATTCAGGATTTATTGACCCGCGCGATTCCCCTACGCTGCGGGCTTAAAAAACTCTGCCGCGTCCAGTAGCTGGAAGCGAGGCAGACAAGAGACCATCTTCACCAGAGCTGTGTTATCCAAGTAGTTGGCATTGAGCTCCATGCCGTGCCAGTTCTGCTGGCGAAACTCGATCTGCATCGAGTTGTAGTTCGAGTAGCCGGCAGCGGTTAGATAGCCTACCCCGGTTCCTGCCGCGTATGGATTGGCCTGGAGGAAATTGATCGGATACTGTCCTCCGTTTCCGCTGTAGCCGAGAACATTGGAGCAGGGAGTGAAGCTGGTTGAAACCAGGTTGCAGAAGTAATTGCTGGTCGCTCCGAAGCGCGATGCGATGCTGCCCGCCATGCTGCCTACCTGCCTATGCTGCAGGTTATAGATGAACCCGCCGCAGGTATATCCGCCGGTCGAATTGTCTTCAAATGCGGTATCGAAAATCGGCGTCGAACTGGCCGCTCCCTGGAAGGAATTTCCGCCATTCTTTATCAAAGCTTGCTGGGCCGACTTGAACTGCGCCAGGAATCCATTCTCGAAGATGTTCACCTCGTTCAGATTCTCCGCAATCCAGGAATGAATGGCGCGGTTGCCCACATAGCGCACTTCGAGCGCATAGAACTGCCCCAGCTTGCGCTGAATGCCCACATTCCATGACTGGATGTAAGGCTGGGCAATATGCGAGTCCATGCCAGCGATGGCCGCCTGCCATGCCTGCGAACCCTCGCTGATCTGTGACAAGCAACTGGCGGGCGATATCAGGTATGGAACAGCCGTGTAAGCTGTGTCCTTTGTTTGGTAGTCGTTGTAGTGCAGTCTGCCGCCGGGGTAATAGCCCGTCGTCGAACTGTTGCCGGCCATGATGCTGTAGTTCGGGTAAAAGAACGATCCGTAATCCGAGGCATAGGTCCAGAAATCCTGATACTGCGGCGTATAGCGGCGCAGGGAATAACCCGCCCGGATGACGGTATCGCTGCCGCCTACCAATTTGCCAAGCCAGCCTCCGCTCACCATCGGCGTCCATGCGAAACCGATATTGGGCTGAGGGCGAACATTCCACGGAGCATACGCATGGCCGTGGGTACAGTAGGAGGGATCCGCGTCGCCCTAGAAAGAGCCGGACTAAAGGCATTATTCTGGCCGGTTGGTCCCCACAGCCCTGCGTTTGTGGGTTCAGAGGGCGGCTCCCCGCTATAGTGAGAAGGTCGCCACTGAGTAGCGCATAGTAGGCCTGCATTTCGCTAAGCTGGATGCCGTTGGAGGTAGCCAGCGCTGGATTGGTGGTGCTGAATACATTGAGTCCCGGATCGCCGCCGCTGATGCCTATGACCACATTGTCGTAGCCCAGCGGCGGGTTCCAGTAGTGATCCCGCTCGCGATAGAAACTGCCGCTCACCGTGATGCTATGAGTTTTATGCTGCCACACCAGGTTGTCTGTGAAGCTGAGCAGAGGATAGAAGTTGGAAATGACGGAATTATTTTAAATCCCCATGCCGAACTCGCTGGCGTGCTGCTCGCCGGCGTTCGAGTAGAAGTCATACGGGGTGCGGCGCTTGAATTTATAGCGGCTGCGCAGTTCGCGGCCCAGATAGATGCCCAGGGCCAGAGCGGCCACTCCCACCGAACACCATCCGATCACGCGCAATGCACTAGAAGACTCTTCGACAGGCGCAAGGGCTTCGGTTTCAGTGGTCATAGCAACGATCTCCTGCGCTCATAATACCGCAGTTACGGTTAATTTGGCGCAAACCGGCAGAGCAGTTTTCCAGATTTTGTTGCTCAGTGATGTTCGCGGTTCTTTCAAGGAATGCCGGTTGTGCCGAGGGACGAGAAGCGACAGCAGTCTTTGCGATACCATAAAGGCAACCGGGGGAGCCGCATGTTCGTCGTTGTCTGGCAGTTCGAGATTGCCGAGGAGAAGGTCGCCGCCTTTGAGGCCGCTTACGGGCCGGAAGGAGCGTGGGCGCAGCTTTTCCGCTCCTCGCCGAACTACCTGGGAACCGAGCTGCTGCGCGATGCATACGTGCCCGGCAACTACCTGACTATCGACCGCTGGGAGAGCGAAGAGGCCTTCCGCGCCTTCCGCAAAGACCACGACACCCGCTACGAGACGCTGGACCGGGAGTGCGACTCGCTGACCAGCCGGGAGACGCGGATTGGGGCGTATGCGGTTTGACCTTCGCGGCAACTCAACCGCTGGTCAGACAGCTATCCGCCTCGGCGAACTTTTGCGGCCCAGACATCGATGCGGCGATCTTCGATCTTTTCAGCGCCATCCTTGATCCAAACGATACACGGATCGCCTTCGACGTCCGGGTTTGCGTAGTACAGCTGCCTGAACTCTAAAACTGCTTTCGACGCAACCGAGACGATTTGTGGAAAGCGTCTTTCGATGGAAACAATCAGTTGGCCGGTTGCCAAAGCGCTTCGTACCAGATGAAAGTCCTTGGCAAACGCCTCCTTTTCCGTAGTCAGGGCCGTACAGGCACGCTCCAGCAAAGAGGAGTGTTCGTCCCCTTCTGCGTCCGGAAGTATCTTTCCGGTCAAAACCATCTCACCCAGCCAGCGCTGGGAAAACCGGCTGGGATGGTCGTTCCATTCTTTGAGCAGTTTCCGGTTGAATACGGCGGTGTGCCCGCTAGTGGAGATGGCGATCAGGGAATTCCGGCAGTGAATGCCCACATTGGCGGGCTGAGGATCGAAAATCTCGCCGCTGCTGCAACTGGTCGCGACGCAAGCGTCGATCACTAGCTGCTTGCCGCCATTCAGGCTCATTTGACTCCAGCAAAGAGCTTTTTCTCAACAGCGTTGAGGTATTCATTGTCAGAGCCAAGCTCGACATCGCCGAAGTCCTCAGGCCAATCGCCGACCCTACCCGCGGAATCGGGCTTAGCTGGTGTTACAGTGGAAAGCCCAGTCTCCTTGTCGCGCTCGAACCAGTGCAGAATCACCTTATCGCTGGAGATTTTATCCTTGGCAATCTCGGTCAGAATTCCGCGTAGCAGCAGGGAGCTATGCGTCTCGATTACTAGGCGGACTCCGCGGTTGGCGGCTTGTGCCAGAAGCTGAGCGATAAGGACTTGCGCCTTCGGATGCAAATGAAGTTCCGGCTGCTCAATGTAGACCAACTGGCCAGGTTCAGCCTGAATCAATGCAACCAATACCGGAAGAACGGTTGAAACAGCCAATCCGACGTCGGCAAGATTTACAAAATCGCCTTTATCAGAATTAAAGGTTCTCGGTACCCGAACCTCAACCTTTGACTCGTTCAATCTTTCGGTTGCTACACCTGATGCCAAACCGAGGAATGTCAGCGATGTGCTCAGGTTTGTTATCGACTGTCGATCCTCGGATTGTTGCCATGAATCAATGAGGCTTGGCACATAGCCTTCAAACAGTCCTTCGAATACGCTTATAGCTGAAACTTCCGCCAACCACCACTCGCGATGTTGGTCTCCACGAAGCCCAGGAACATGAATCAGCCTGCGAATCTCTTTGTTCAAGAGCATGGTTTCAAAAAATTCATGCGATTGCGACCACGAATCAGACGCGTGTGACTTGGAAGCCTTAATGCGTAAGTAGAACCGGTATCTTTCCGCGTGATAATCGAATAGCCCTTTCGTGCTGCCCGAATAATCCCACGGAAAATCGAGCGAGCGTATCTCTGCGGCGGAGGAATCATGCTTTATCGTCCATGATAAGGAATTTTCCATTCCAAATCGCGATCCCCGGCTCTCATCAATAGCAAAGGACCCATTTGGATCAGCCGCGAACGTAAATCCAGCCGTCTTCTGCCCGTCAATTTCAAAATCAATGACGAGACGCTGGCAAGAGTCGCCAAGCAGTTCTGGAGACGAAAGAAACTGCTTCGATTCTGTGTATTTGGTGTACGGCCCTGACAACTTGAACGGGCCAGCTGGATTGACGTCGCTCTCCAAGGTTTGCTTCATCAACAGCAACGGCTCCATCAAGCTCGATTTGCCGGAACTATTCGCGCCCGCCAGGACCGTCAGAGGCCGAATCTCCACGTCGGTCTTGGTTGCCAGGGACTTGAATCCAGTCACGGAGATTCGCGTGATTCCCGGACCGTACTGCTGACCGTTGGATGGTTGATCCGCCATTGACCTGTCCCTCGTTGGCTAAAATCTTATCATTTGCGGATTTTTGACGAGATTTCTCAGCGAGTCCTGCTAGGCGATTTCGACTTTCGCACGTCTGGAGCAATGAATAGTTGAGTTGCCGGCAGAACAGCGTAAGTGATTCTAATAAAAGAGATTTCCTAATAATAAACGATGTTCGCCGAATCTTCGCTATTTTTTCCTATCAATCTCTGTCCAGCCCTGCTACAATCCCATCGAAACGCCTTCCAGGAATTCGATTCTCACTCACCCAATTTCGGAGTGCGACGGCCTGGATTGCCCCCAAGGAGATTGACTGATGGCCATTGCCGAGGAACGCGCCAAAGCCGTAGAACTTGCCCTTTCACAGATCGAAAAACAGTTTGGTAAAGGGTCGATTGTCCGGCTCGGTTCCAAGGAGGCGCTGCTACCCATTGCGGTCATCTCCACCGGCTCCATCAGCTTCGATGCGGCGCTGGGCGTAGGCGGAGTGCCGCGCGGGCGCGTGATTGAGATTTTTGGCCCTGAGTCCTCGGGCAAGACAACGATCACGCTGCAAATCATCGCGGAGGCGCAACGGCTGGGCGGCCTGGCGGCCTTTGTGGATGCCGAGCACGCGCTCGACCCTGGCTATGCGAAAAAGCTGGGCGTGGATACGGACAATTTGCTGGTCTCGCAGCCGGACAGCGGCGAGCAGGCGCTGGAGATTACCGAGGCGCTGGTTCGCAGCGGCGCGATTGATGTGCTGGTAGTCGACTCCGTTGCCGCGCTGGTTCCCAAGGCCGAACTCGACGGTGAGATGGGCGATTCGCACATGGGTCTGCAGGCGCGTCTGATGTCGCAGGCGCTGCGCAAGCTCACCGGCACAGTCTCGAAGTCACGCACCGCGCTGATCTTCATCAATCAGCTGCGCGAGAAGATCGGCGTCATGTTCGGCAATCCCGAAACAACGACCGGCGGCCGCGCGCTGAAGTTTTACTCCTCGGTGCGCGTAGACATTCGCCGCATCGCCGCTGTGAAGGAAGGCGACACGGTGACCGGTTCGCGCACCAAGGTCAAGATCGTCAAGAACAAGGTGGCCGCGCCCTTCCGTGAGGCGGAGTTCGACATTTTGTACGGCGAGGGGATCAGCCGCGAGGGCGATGTCCTCGATCTCGCCGTGGCCAATAACATCGTGGAGAAATCCGGTGCATGGTATAGCTATGCCGGGGAGCGCATTGGCCAGGGCCGCGAGAATACCCGCACCTTCCTCAAGGAAAACAAAGAGATCTTTGCCAAAATGGACACCGAACTGCGTAAGAAACTAGGCATTGCCGTCGCCAGCGCGGATGTTCCTCCGGTACCAGTTGCCGGCCCGACCGAAGCCAAGGAAGCTGTGCGCGGGCGCAAGGGATAAAACTCGCATCTGGCTATACTCCCAGGTCTGAGAGTGCAGGCCTGGGGCACTAATTCCGCTTATCTCAAACTGGGATGAATGAACGGCGCTAGCACTTCTCGCCAGCGCGACAGTTTTTCTTCACGAGTGATCCCGGCATAGGCTGGGCTAGTGGAGGGAAGCGTCCTCTGCGGAATGGCGTGGATGCCGGCGCGCAAGGGCAAAACCATTCGGCGGAATAGCTTTTCCGCCTCTTGGCCGTTGAAGCAGATCATTTCAATGCGCGGATGACAGCTCAGAAATGCGTTGAAATTATTCGGCTGCACGGTTTCAATCAGGATATTTGCATCGCTGCTTCCGGCGCGCTTGGCGGCATGGCAGACATCCCAGAGCGCAATGCCGCTGTGTTTGAGATGCTGAAGACGATGCTGGTAAGTCAAATCGGGTCCGGCGCCGGCCAGCTCCCCCATGATCCACCAGAAGCTATTGCGCGGATGGGCGTAGTATTCAGCCTGCTCCAGTGACTTGACGCCCGGCAACGTGCCAAGGATCAGTACACGGGCATGGGCAGTCGCTATCGCATCGAATCCGACGGATCTCATAGAAGATAGTTTATTCGGAAGAACTGCCAGGGATGCAGTTCACAACGCGGGATTCAGGCCAGGCCGCGCCGTCGTGCGCTGCTAGAATCCGCATAGAGATACCGATGAGCGCAAAGGCCCTCTATCCCGGCACGTTTGATCCGCCTACCAACGGTCACATAGACCTGATCCAGCGCGGGGCCAGGCTTTTTGAGCATCTCACCGTCGCCATTCTCAATAATCCTGTCAAGAATCCTCTCTTCACTGTAGAAGAGCGGGTAACTATGCTGCGCGAGTCAACCAGCGCGCTGGAGAATGTTTCCGTTGCCACCTTTGACGGCATGATGGTGGACTTCGCCCGTGAACTGGGCGCAACGGCTGTGCTGCGCGGCATCCGCGCTATCTCCGACTACGAGCATGAATTCCAGATGGCGCTGATGAATCGGCGGCTGGCTCCGGATGTCGAGACGGTCTTTCTGCAGCCGGCAGGGCGCTATTCGTTCGTCAGCTCACGGATGGTGAAGGAAGTGGTTAGCTTCGGCGGAGATGTTGCCGGGCTGGTGCCGCCCAATGTGTTGACGCGGCTGCGCGGACGCATCGGCGCAAAATAGGCGGTGGCCTGTTTGCCGGCTCACCGCCTGTTTACGTTTAGTTTTCCCGCCTACGTTTGCGATGCGAAAACATCGGCTTCAGAATGCGTCTCTGCGGACGATGCATTGTTGAAGAGCGTCGAGAATGTCTTATTGGTGGTCTCTTCCTGAACAATCATCCATGCAGCCAGGTTGGACATCAGATTGACCTGGGTTGCGTTGAGGTTGGTATTGAGCGTCTGATAGTTCGGAAAACCCGATTGGGCGATTTCGTTATTGATGATCTGAGTCACTGCCGGGTTATTGCTGAATTGGTTCATCCATCCCGCGCAGTAGTTGAGATAGCACCAGACAGCCGTTACCTGAGTATTTCCTGCCACGCCGAACCACTTGTTGGGCAGCACGCTGAGCGTCTGTGTAAAGATCGCCGGCGCGGCGTTGTTTCCCCCGTTGTTGGCCGCGGCCCAAAGGCCTTGCAGCAGCGCAGGGAAGGACGCAGACGGAAAGACCTGATTGTTGGCATATGCTGCGTTATTGGGATCGACAAAGCTGCCGCCCACATAGAGCTGGTATCCGGAGGTCTGGCCCAGGCCGCCGGCCCCATACGGTTGATACCCGAAGAGCGGGGGAATCGCGTCATCGACGACGATGTACGTGCCGGGAATGTAGCCGCCTTTTCCATCGGAGACGCCAAACAGGCCCCCGACCAATGGCTGTTGCGAATTCACGCATGAAATCAGCCCTTTGATATCGGAGTACGCCAGCAGCGCGTTGACGCCGGTGTTTTCCAGGCTGCCGCCATCGGCAAAAGTGTCCAGCACGGGATTGGCGACAACGGTTGGATTCAGCACCGGCCAATATCCGTACTGCGGAATCAGATCCTCCGGATTGGGAATCTGGAAGGACAGTGCTTCCGCCTGCGGAGCGGCAAGCATTCTTGCAACGTGGGCGTTGGCCTCCGCATGGAGTGCGCTAGGCAGGTGACTCTTGATCCAGTCGTAGATCTCTACCGCGTAACGGGCCAGAGTCTCCAGGAACTCGATTGGGTTGTTCTCCCATATCTTAAGTTGGTTCTTCAGCAGGTCGGCGAAAAACGCGCTGCTGGTGCCGGCAATGTCGGTCAGCGACCACTGCCGTGCCTGGTTAACAACGGCAGTGCTTCCGCTGGCTGAGACCAGGCTGGAGTTAAAGGCAAACGAAGTAACGCCGCCGCCGCCCGGCGGCAGTCCGTTGGCGTCGGTGACATTGGGAGAGGGAGTTCCGAAGATGCCGGTGATAAATGGCGTGGCTTGCACCGGGACAAGCGGCTGAACCGTGCTCCCTGGCACGTTTACATGCATGCCCATATTGCAGACATAGTAAGGACGGGGCGTGCGGCCTGCGGCGCTGGCCACCAGATAAGCTGTCTCGCCGCTCAGCGGCGGATTCGGGCCAGTGACCTGGGAACTGAGAGTTGCCGCATCGAAGGAGAACATGTCATTCGGCTGCGCGTTGGAGCCAAAGCTGTACAGGTTGACCGGAGACAGGATGTTGACCCCGATGATGGTCTGCCAGAGCAGGTCTGTCGGCACGCCCAGCCCGTAGAAAACGACGGCCTGCAGGGCGAGAAAAACCGGCCCGAAGAACTCGTTGGTGATCGGGTAGGCCGCGCTCTGCGTCGAGAGCGTGGCCAGTTGCGCCGGGGTCGCAGAGCCGATGCTCGTGTTGTAAGTGCCGAGAAAGGCGCTGTCCGACGGGCCGCCGGAGGGCAGGAACTGGTAGGGAACCCCCAGCCAGGAACCGCCGGAGACGGTAGAGAGGGCTTTAACCTGCGACAACATGCTGGCGTTGGCGCTGCTGAGGGGGAGGGTGCTCAGCGCCTGCAACTGCCCCATTCCGGCAGTCAGGGCGCGCGATCCTCCGCCGGAGAGGCAGAGGCCGACTGAGCCGGGAGGAGGGGTCTGGTTCGAGTAGAACTGGGCAACGGACAGTGGGGGTGTAGCAGTGGTGGCTGCATTGAAATTTCCAGAAGGCATCGGGGAAGTCTCCAATCTTGCCGCGAATTCTGACAGAACTCGGCTGCGAAGTCAAAAGAATCTTCGGGAAAAATTTGCCGGTTTGCGGGGCGAGAAAAGGCCGGTTTTTGAGAGGGCGGATTCTGTCGATTTGCAGGGCGGTTCGGGCAGCATTTTCGGTTCTTTCTTGCGTGTATTTCCTGAGCAACTCTTGATTATTTTCAACTAGAACAACTAAAATTACGATTGAAATAGGAGAATATACAGATGGCGCTCTGGCAGCTTCAACAGGCGAAAACCCGACTCAGCGAAGTAATTGAAGAAGCGCAGGTGAAGGGTCCGCAGATTATTACGCGGCATGGAGCCGAGCGCGCGGTGCTGCTCTCGATCAGCGACTATCGCAGCCTGGTTGCGCACAAGCCCGACTTCAAAGCGTATCTGCTGGGCGGGCCGAAGGTGGAGGGCTTTGAGATTGAGCCGAGCCGCGACACTGGGCGCGAGATTGAGCTATGAGCGGGCGCGTCGCCTACCTGCTGGATACGAATCTGTTGAGTGAGACGCGCAAGCCCAACCCCGATAGGGGCGTGATTCGGTTTCTTGAAGCTGCGGAGTCTTCGGCGCTGTTTATCAGCGTGCTGACGCTGGGCGAGTTGCGCAAAGGCATTGCCGCAAAGAGGCTCAAGGACCCTGACCCGCTGGCTGCCTCGCGGCTCGCAACATGGGTGGATGGATTGGAGCAGAGTTTTGCCGACCGGCTGATCGGCGTGGACGCGGCGACGGCGAAGTTATGGGGAGACTTGTCCGGTGACCGGCCCAGGCCCGTTGTAGATACGCTGCTGGCTGCGACTGCCGTGCTGCATGACCTGACGCTGGTGACTCGGAATATCCGCGATGTGCGCGGGACGCCGGTGAAACTGCTTGATCCGTGGGTGGAGTAGCAGTTTCGAAGCCTTAAGATCAGAGGCCTGGTCGCAACTTAATGAATCTCTATCTGAACTGTGTGAATCCGTCAAATGCGTCCGACCCGGCATAGTCGAGTGCAAGTTTGATCAGAGCACTATAGTAGACTTGCCATTCAAAACTCTCAGAGTCAACTTTGCCGGAAGGCCTACTGTGAACAACATTTGCAATCTGATTCTCGACAAATCTTCTATATTCTTCCGGATGTAATTGAATATTCGCCCGGACCCCCTCTAATAGCTTATTCTCAAAATAGGAAATACCGAGAGCTAATGTCAGGTTCCTAGTCACGAATTTGTTCTTGGATTTGACCCATTTTCTATTGAGGGATTGCATCACCCAAACCCTGCCTGAGTTGTAGGCAATTTCGCCACCGATCTCCGCGCCCTTAAAGCTCAATATCTTGCTTCGTATCAGTACCAGCACAGTCAGTCCAACGCATATCCCCCGCAAGAGCGGGTTCTCTTGCCTGAGGCCGAGAACCGAATCGACCAATGTGTCTCCCTTACCGTCAGTGAAGAAGAAAGCTGTCGCCGCAACTAGACCGCATCCTAGGGCAAGCGCAAGAGCGGGAGGTTCACGGTAGATCGGCATAGGCATCCGCTTCATTATCCCTTGAATTGAGATGTGGCAATCATAAAGCACCGTTACAGAAGCAAAAAGCAATGCAAGCATTGCCCCGCTGATAACTGAGAGATCCAATGCGCTTGTCGACAACGGGCTTATCATCTGGCAAGCAACCTCCGCAAGCTAGCTGCTGATGGCTCGATAAATGTGTCGGATGCTCCCATAATTTCTTCGTCGGTGAGAATTGCTAAACCTGAAGCTCTAGCACTCTGTTCTTTGTCACCCTTGGAACTGAGAATTCTTTCTGTTAGAGGTCCCGAAATCGAGATGCTCCCCTCACTATGAATCTTCCTTAGCACAGATACTGCTTCTTGCGGCCCTCCGCGCATGCGCATAACTAGCTCATTTAGTGCGATGGGTCCCGAAGATTGGAGAAGATCGACCAGTCGATCTGTGCTACCCTCACGCTCTCGGAGTCTCGATAGTGCTTTGTCGAGATTGTTCTGCGTCATGGCCCACTGGAGCGGAGCCCCATCATGGGTAAACAGCTCGAGCGCCAAACGGTAAGCATCAGCTGCCTCTTCTAGGCGTTCAGCACCGCCTTCGCGTCCACCAAGCCTCGATAGGGCGTTGCCAAGGTTGTTTTGTGTAATCGCCCAGTCGAGCGGCACCTTCTCCCGAGTCCGTTCCTTGAGCGCCTCGCGGAAGGCCGCGACGGCGGCTTCCAGGCGTTCTGTCCCGCCCTCGCGCCCGCCGAGTATCGAAAGCGCGTTGCCAAGGTTGTTTTGTGTAATCGCCCAGTCGAGCGGCACCTTCTCCCGAGTCCGTTCCTTGAGCGCCTCGCGGAAGGCCGCGACAGCGGCTTCCAGGCGTTCTGTTCCATCTTCGCGCGCGCCGAGTTCTGAGAGCACATTGCCGAGGTTGTTCTGGGTCATAGCCCAGTCGAGCGGCACCTTCTCCCGCGTCCATTCCTTGAGCGCTTCGCGGTAGGCTGCGACTGCGGCTTTCAGGAGTTCTGTGCCGCCCTCGCGTTCGCCGAGTACTCTAAGCGCAAGGCCAAGGTTGTTTTGCGTCCCGGCCCATTCGAGTGGAACCTTCTCTCGCGTCCTTATCTTGAGCGCCTCGCGGTAGGCTGCAACCGCAGCTTCTAGGCTTTCGGTCCCGCTCTCGCGCTCGCCTAGTCTCAAGAACGCATTGCCGAGGTTGTTTTGGGTCGCGGCCCATTGGAACGGCACCTTCTCCCGCGTCCTTATCTTGAGCGCCTCGCGGTAGGCTGTAACCGCCGCTTCCAATTTATCCTTGCCGCTCTCGCGTTCACCGAGCCTGAAGAGTGCGAGGCCGAGGTTGTTTTGAATCATTGCCCAGTCGAGAGGAACCCGTTCCCGTGTGTGCTCCTTGAGTGCGTCTTGGTATGCTGCAATTGCCCTCTCAAGTGCTTCCGAGTCGCCGCGCTGCTCGCCAATCGCACGTTCTGCATCTGCATAGGAGCGCTCTAATAGCCCACGCTGGTCTGGTCCCATCGAGGCGGGGAGATTGGCGACAATTTTGCCAAGTCTTTCGGCAACGGGGATTAGCGCATCGGCAACATACCTACCCGTTTCATTTGCTGGCAACGCCAGTTGTGCGGCAATGGCAGCTAGGGCCGCGGCCAGTTCCGGGCCGAAGTCCTGCGCGAGGAGCATTTTCTCCGTAAATGTAAACCTCTTTTGCTCCGCGCCATCGTGAGCCGGTGATGCGAAGCGGAGTTCAACGAGCTTTTCTTCCTTTATGACCCGTCCCCAGATGAGCAGGTCACCATTATTACCGTTGGCATTAAGATACCTTTGGCCTTTATGGTTGGCGGCGTATGCATCATCTTCAACATTGCCTTTCTCGTCGACATGGAGTTCGATCCCGGCGCGCAGAATTTGAACGGACTCCCCGAGCTCCCATCTTAGTGTCCGAATAATGTGTGTTCGATGCGTACCCTCCTTATCATCTCCTTCCAATTCTGCAACCCAGATGGCTACTTTGCCCGGCTCTGCCTTGCCCTGTACATGCTTGCGCCGGTTGCGCCACACCACGAGTAGAGTGAGGCCAAGCCATAGAAAGCCGGTGACGGTCCTTGTTATCACTTCATATGAGGGAAATCCCTTCCAGGTTTTAGAGATTGGAGGGGTCCAGTGCATAGCGGAGAGAAATATTCCTCCGACTACTATTAGCCATGGCGCGATAAACAGAATCTTATCCTTGGCTCCGACCCGAGTTTCCGCACCTTTTTCTTTCCCCGCCATTCAGCCTCGCGCTTGCTCCCGAAAGAATTGTTGCTTTCCATCATGCCATTGGAGGAGCTGGAATTGCATCAATAATCCGCAGCCGGGCTGGCGTGGACGCGAGCGCCGCTACCGGACTTTATACTGAAAGACGGCATGAGCGAGTTTATTGCTGTAGACGAACAGATGGATTTGCTGCAGAAGGGCGCGGCGGAGATTATCCGCGTGAGCGATTTGCGGGAGCGGCTGGAAGAGAGCCGCAAGACGGGGCGGCCGCTGCGCGTGAAGGCGGGGTTTGATCCAACTGCGCCCGATTTGCACCTGGGACACACGGTGCTGATGCGCAAGCTGCGCCACTTTCAGCAGTTGGGACATACGGTGATTTTTCTCGTCGGCGACTTTACCGCGCTGATCGGCGATCCGACGGGCAAGAACGTGACGCGCAAGCCGCTGAGCCGCGAGCAGATTGATGTGAACGCGAAGACGTATCTGGACCAGGCCTTCAAGATTCTGGACAGGGAGCGGACCGAGGTGCGGTACAACTCGGAATGGCTGGACAAGCTGGGGTTTGAGGGGACGATTCGGCTGACGGCGCACTTTACGGTGTCGCAGATGCTGGAGCGGGACGAGTTTCACAAGCGCTTCCAGGCCGAGCAGCCGATCAGCATGCATGAGTTTCTGTATCCGGTAATGCAGGGATACGACTCGGTGGCGCTTGAGGCCGATGTGGAGCTGGGCGGGACGGATCAGCGCTTCAACCTGGGCTGCGGGCGCGAGTTGCAGCGGCACTATGGGCAGAAGCCGCAGATCGTGCTGATGACGCCGATTCTCGAAGGCCTGGACGGCGTGCAGAAGATGTCGAAATCGCTGGGCAATGCTATCGGAATTAACGAGCCACCCGCCGAGATGTACGGCAAGCTGATGAGCATCAACGATGAGTTGATGTGGAAGTATTTTGTTTTCCTGACCGATTTGAAGCAGTCGGAAGTGGATGCGCTTAAGGAGGAAGTTGCTACGGGCAAGCTGCATCCGATGGAGGCCAAGAAAAATCTGGCGCGGACGATTACGGGCGGTTTTCACGGGGCGGATGAGGCTGCGCGCGCGGATGAAAATTGGGCGCGGATGTTTCAGCAGAAGATAGTGGCTGGTGACATTGAATCGGTCCACGTGGAAGCCAGCAAGATCCGTGTTGCCTTTTCTCAAGCGTTGCAGGAGGAACAGGGAGAACAAGAACTCGAGCAGGGCATGGCTGATGAATTGACTCGTCGTAAATGGCATTCAGGTGGTGCAGTTGACATTTACTCCGTCGTCAAGCTCATTCGAGAACTGGGATTGGCCTCTGCTACGGAGGCAAGCAGGCTGATAAAAAATGGCGCGGTCTCTATCGATGGGGAAAAGATAACTGGTCTGACTATCAATGATGATGAGGTGAGGAGTCGATACTACACCCGGACAGGTATGCCTGGACCCACTGAGTCTGCTCCGCTGCAACTCACGGTTCGGGTGGGTAAACGCGCTAAGATTGCGGTGATTTCATAATTTATTTCGTGTTTTAGTTTTTGAAGGTTGGTGCCTGCTATCCCACCCATGCGACAAAAACAAGTACGTCGCATGGATGGGGCACCCAGTTTTGTTCTGCTGCGAATGTAACCCAGTAAGAAACATCCGAGATATTCTACGGATAAATCCGATGCAGCGTCCGCGCAAACGGAATCGTCTCCCGCACGTGGTCGAGTCCGCAAATCCACGCCACAGCGCGCTCGATGCCCATGCCGAAGCCCGAGTGCGGCACGCTGCCGTAGCGGCGCAGGTCGAGAT
>CAZHKN010000035.1:0-25960 GCA_964532725.1 uncultured Occallatibacter sp. | reverse complement strand
GGATCGACGCTGGGCCCGTAGGTCGGATGGCAGACGTTGACATCATTGCCGTTCACGGTCACAAAGGGGTCGGCCTGGAGGATATCCGCGTAGTCGCGCATAGTCAGCCCAGGACCTGTCGGAAGATGTGTATAAGGATCGCTCGACCAAGTAGAAGTATCCCAGGAGCGCGAGGTATAGGGAATCCATTGCGCGCATCCCTGAAGCGGAGAGTAGGGATTCTTCAGACACCAGACCGGAATTCCAACGATATCCGGATAGGGGTATTGATTGGGGTCGCAGCCGTTCACAGCTTGACTGACTGTCAGCGGGGCGGAAGGATCATTCGGATCGCATGAGTTTGATGCCAAACCAGTCCACGTGAGACTGCTACCCGGAGTTACACCTGTTGCGCTGCCTGTCAAGACCGGATTTAGCCATATATAGATGACATCGTTGTCGTGATCAACACCCAGGGAAGAGCTGATCGGTCCCATGGTGGCAATGGAGTTGCCTGTCGTTGTCTGGATGGCAATGGAGTTGCTAAACTCACTGGATTCAGTCCAAGAATCACTGAAGTCGTATGTGGCGGTTGCACTAAAAAGCAATGGAATCCCGAATCCCGCCGTAACTGAGACTTTCACAGTATTCGTGCTTGAGTTAGAGGTTGACATGGTATCCGTTGACCCAACCAGGTTGCTATTGCCATAGGTGACGTTGCTGGCCGAACCCGGCGGCGCATAGACCACGCCCATGACCTTGTACTTGGGAAACACAGGCGACGAGGTGGCTTGAAACGAGGGTGGCGTCGTAGGTGTGATTTGCGCGTCAGCGAGATTCGACGTGGCCAGGAGGCAGAACGATGTCAGACACAAGGCGATGAGAGATCGGGGGACGGATTTCAAGGACATTCTCCTTTTGTTGGTTATCAGTGGAGTGGAGTCTTGTTGATTAGCAGTGGAGTGAGGTTGCTTGCCGTTCCCTGGAGAGACTGGCAAACACCGAACGTTGCCGCATGATCGACCGTCAACAGGATGACGACCGGAGGAGACATTGCGCGCAGGACCATTTGTGTCCAAGAAGGAAAAATGCGCACGGTTATACATCCTCGCGCCAGCCTAACAAGGTGAAGTAATTCCTTGTTACTTTAGCGCGATTAAATGTTTACTTCAGTTCACAATGCCCAGTCAGTATGGCTAGGGGGAATCAGCATGTCAAGATGGGGAAGTTATGACCGAATATAACTCTGTGGAAAACGAGTTGCTTTCTCCGCGACAAATGTAGAGCGTGCTTCGATAGTTTTTTAGGGCTGACGCGTATCAATATCAGCAACTTTGAGCCTATTTTTTCTTGATGCCCCGCTTCAAGGTTGTTTCCTGTTTGGGTAGGTTGAGCGCAGAGCGCTTAAGCAGGAAGAAAGTTTGCGCCGCATGACGGCTCGTCCTTGGTCCTGGCCTTGGCAAAACCTAGATCAAGCCACCAGGCAGGCTGTTATTGGTGCTCCAATGTTGACGAATCGCTCGATTCAGTCGCACCGCAATGACGATTGAACCTCTTCCAGCTAGTGTTCACGGTTCCGCACTATACGAGGATCGCGTGAGTCGGCAAAATACTTCAGGCAGTTGTCCCTCTCTTTATTGATCGATTTCCGACTCAGTGTAGATTAAGAGCTAAGGACATTTTTATGCATCGTCCTTGGTTAATTTTCCCCCTCGTTATTGACTTTTGGGTTCGCAATGCTAAACTGATGTTTCGACTGCAATATATCAAATTAAGCATCAACTACTTACGACTTCCGGAGAAACAGTTTCTGACGTCGCAAGAACGTCGAGGAGAAGACTTATGCGTCTGACGCACTCCCTCCATCTTCTAGCCTTGAGCGGTGCATTGCTTTTCGAAGCGGTGGCCATGGCCCAGGCAGTTGCGCCCACGATACGGATTCTCAATCCGGTCGACGAAAGTAATCTTATAACATTACGAGGAAACACTCACCCCCTTGCCACTGCAAAGAATGACCGGGGTCGCGTGAGTCCTGACCTGCCCATGAGCGATTTGATTCTGGTATTGAGCCGCTCTCCAGAACAACAGGACGCCTTCGACAAAATGGTGGCCAGCCAGTACGACCCTAACTCACCCAATTTTCATCGTTGGCTCACGCCAGAGCAAGTGGGCGCCGATTTTGGTCCTTCTGAGGCCGACATCGCAACGATCTCTACTTGGCTGACCGGGCATGGGTTCTCCATCGCTCAAGTGACCAAGGATCGAATGTCGATCCGCTTCAGCGGAACCGCGGCAGAGGTTGAGAACACCTTTCACACCGAGATCCATAACCTGGAAGTGAAGGGCGTTCATCATATCGGCAACATCAGCGACCCCATGATACCAGCAGCGCTGGCGCAGGTTGTGGTAGGCGTGAAGTCGCTCCACAACTTCTTTGCGCGGCCCCAGCACCGGTTAGGAAGCAACGTTAAGAGAGACTCCGCAACAGGACATTGGCAGCGCGCCGGCGATTCCGCAGCAAGCTTCGCTCACAAGACTGAAACTGCCAGGCCGGAATTCGGAATCAGTGTGCCTGCCAGTGGTGGGAGTTCCGCTTATCTGGTTGAGGATGTTACTCCATACGACTTTGCCACTATCTATAACATTCTTCCATTATGGAATGCGAGTTCCCCAATCGATGGAACCGGCCAAACCGTCGCCATTGCAGGCACCAGCGCAATCAACGCAGGCATAAATGTCTCGGGTTCGAATGGCCAGAACGACGTAGCAACCTTCCGCAGCAACTTTGGACTGCCAACTTACTCAGCGAACCAATTCACGATGGTCTCCGGCAACAGCCAGCCGCTCACGGTTTGCACAGATCCTGGCACGGAAGCCAACCCGCCTCCTTGCATCATCAACGACCTGATGGAAAACACTCTGGATGTTGAGTGGGCCGGATCGATCGCCAAAGGCGCAAACATCGTATTGGTGGCATCCTATCCAGCCTCTTCGTCAGACGATAATCTTTACGATTCAGAAAGATATATCGTAGACAACGACACTGCAAGCATCATGAACGTAAGCTACGGCGAGTGCGAACTCGCCAACGGCACCGCCGGCAATGTCGAGTACTACAATCTCTGGCAGACAGCATCTTCTGAAGGAATTGCTGTCTTCGTAGCTTCGGGAGACGCGGGTTCACCGGAGTGTGATGACGGGGGCGATGCAATCGGCAATCCCTATTCCGCGCAATTTGGCCTTTCGGTAAGCGGGTTGGCGTCTACACCTTTCAATACCGCCGTAGGCGGCACCGATTTCAACTGGTGCTCTCAGTCATCCACCACTGAATGCGCCGCCGCGCCGTACTGGAACTCGACCAACGCCGGCAATGGCTCCAGCGCTATCGGCTACGTGCCGGAAGTCCCCTGGAACGACACCTGCGCAGGCCCGCTGGGGATTGCATTTCTGGAGTCGCAAGCGACCTTCTATAGCGTTGCAGGCGTCACGGATGCCGAGACTGCCTGCAACTTTGTTTACAACTATTGGTCGGCTATTGATAACAGCTACGGAGTTGATCTCTCCTTCTATGTTGATACGGTGGGAACCGGTGGCGGTGCAAGCGGCTGCGTCGCCAACGATGGCGCTGACGTATCCAGTTGCCTCTCCACCACCACCAGCACCGGCGCTGCGAATGGTTCTATTTCACTGGTTCAGGACGGATGGCCGAAACCCAGTTGGCAGGCCGGTGTTGCCGGCATTCCCAGCGACGGCGTACGCGACATTCCTGACATTTCTTTTTTCGGCTCGGACGGATTCCTGTCAAGCAGCGCGTACCTGATCTGCGTCTCCGCTCTCAATACAAACAATGCTCCTTGCAGTTATTCCACAACGAGCGAGCCGTTTGAGCAGGAGGTCGGCGGGACTTCAGTCTCCACAGCTACCATGTCCGGCGTCATGGCGTTGATCAACCAGAAGGCCGGAACGGCACAGGGAAGCCCCAATGCCGAACTGTACAAGCTGGCCGCCAATCAGACGTACTCCAATTGCAGCGCGGAGAGCGTAAAGGCTAACAGTACCGGCTGCTACTTCAACGACATCGACACGGGCACCAATGCCATGCCGTGCGACTATGGCGCAACAGAAGGCAATCCTCCGCAAACTGGCATCCAATCGCCCAACTGCTCGGTGCTCTACTCTGGAGATCTGATCGGCATTCTGCCGAGTTATGGCGCGGGCGTGGGATATGACGAAGCCACAGGCCTGGGATCTATGAATGTGGCCAACGTGGTGAACGGCTGGCCGATCACAATCGGCAACGAAAAAGCCACGGTGACGGTTACCCCGGCCCAGACCACGCTGAGTGCTAGTAGCGCTTTAAGCGTACCAGTGACTGTGGCTTCCTCATCCAGTAGCGGAGCCACACCGACCGGAACCGTGACGTTGTCTGGAGGAGGGTATACCTCGACTGCTGAGACCCTTTCGTCCGGAGCGTACACCTTCAGCATTCCAGCCAACAGCCTCTCTGCCGGAACTGACACGTTGACTGTGACCTACAGCGGAGACACCAACTATGCCTCGACGACAGGCACGGCGACTGTTACGGTAACGGCAAACGGGGCGGCCACCGTAACAGTGGCTCCGGCCCAGACCACGCTGAGTGCTAGTAGCTCTTTAAGCGTACCGGTAACTGTGGCTTCCTCATCCAGTAGCGGAGCCACACCGACCGGAACCGTGACGTTGTCTGGAGGAGGGTATACCTCGACTGCTGAGACCCTTTCGTCCGGAGCGTACACCTTCAGCATTCCAGCCAACAGCCTCTCTGCCGGAACTGACACGTTGACTGTGACCTACAGCGGAGACACCAACTATGCCTCGGCGACAGGCACGGCGACGGTTACGGTAACGGCAGCCACTTCTGCCGTTACATTCACGCTATCGGCCACTACACCGGCTGCCGTGACACCAGGAACGTCGGCCACTTCGACTCTCACGGTAGATGCAACGAATGGCTACGCGGGGACCGTGACGCTGGCCTGCGCGTTGACTTCGTCCAGCCCTTCGGCCACAGTAGACAATCCCACTTGCTCCATCACGAATTCGACGGTGACGTTGAGTTCGACTGCGACCACCGGCACAACTACGATGACCGTCACTACCACTGCGGCCACCACCGCCTTGCTCGTTTCTCCGCAGCCGAACGGCAACAGCCACGGGAGATGGACGGTCATGGGCGGCGGTTCGCTGCTTGCGCTCGTGATCTTTCTGGGGATACCGGCGCGCCGGCGAAGTTGGCGAGCGATGCTTGGCGCGTTCGTGGTGATGGTTGCGCTGGGCGCACTGTCCGGTTGCGGAAACTTCTGGAATGCGCCACAAGGAAACTCCGCTGGAGGAACGACCGCCGGAACCTATACCTTCACCATAACCGGAACCGGGAGTCCTGCTGTTTCGTCTTCGCCGACGACCACATTCAGCGTTACCGTAAATTAGGGACTCCTGTGCTATCCGGGTCGGGTCAAGGGAAAGTGCGCGGCAGTCACCTCTCGGGAAGATAGAGGTGTCTGCCGCATGTTCCTGTAGAAGATGCCGATATGCCGTTCAATAGCAAAGCCTCGCAACCCTGTAGTCGAGCATCGCCCAACGTTGCTGCTCAAAACACTTCCCTGCCCGCATGGTTCCCTGTGCAAGCAACTCACTGAGTGCATTGGCGCGAGGTCATGGATTACTTTAGTGTGCCCCTGCATTCAAACTTCTAGCTTGACTTCTTTTGATCAAACGTTTTAGCATCCTCTCCGCGTTCGTATCAAAACAAAAAATGCATGGAAATGCTCACAGAGACTGCTGCAAATCGGCGGCAGGCTTTTTGGAAACAATGATTGATTTCATATTTTGTTTGTTCCCTCGGTGAAGCTCCGCTCTGAAAACGTTTCGCGCTCGTCTCAGAGCCAATTGTTAATAGCAGGACCGGGTTTATAGCAGTCATCTCCGGTTCATTCTCTTTTTGTCTATTCACCTTTTGATGTATTCGACAATTCGTTTCAGCTCTCTTCGCAGGCCAGTAGACTACCGCTCAGGCTTGCGGGATAGAACTCTGATACCGGCATCATTCGTCGAAAACGCTTACATCCGCCCGGGTGCTGGCGGGCGGTTTGATGTACAAGGAGAAACCATGTCTCAGAAGATCAATCCCCCTTGCCGGCGAGTTGTCGTCCGCCGGCTGACCGGGTACCTGTCAGTACTCGCGGCATTCTTGATAACTTTTGCTGCGCCCCGCGCCTCCGCCCAGGCGGCTTGCAATGTTATTTATACAATTTCACCGCAGAATACCAGCCAATTCGGCGCCGCGCTTACCATTCAGAATACCGGAACAACCGCGTGGACCAATTGGACGTTAACCTGGAGCTTTGCCAATGGACAGACGGTTTCGCAGCTCTGGAATGGCATCGAAGCCCAGAGCGGCGCCGCAGTTACGGTAACCAACGAACCCTATAACGGCAGCGTAGCCGCCGGCGGCAGTCTCACCGGGATCGGATTCAACGGCACATGGAATGGCACAACTAACGCGGTTCCCACTTCATTCGCTGTCAATGGCGTCACCTGCGGCGCAGCCAGCCTTGGCAACTTCACGCTGAAGCCTTCTGCCGGCGCTTTGTCGATTGCACAGGGCGCAAGCGGCACGGACACAATTACCGTCACCGATGTAAGTCCCTTCGCGGGCAGTGTAACTCTGGCAGCCAGCGGATTGCCTGCAGGAGTGACCGCGACCTTCGGAACCAACCCGACTACAGGCGCAAGCGTAGTTACATTCGCAGCCAGCTCGACGGCAACTGCTGGAACGTCAACCGCAACCATAACTGGAACCTCAGGCTCACTGACAGCATCCACCACAATAGCTCTGACAGTAACGGCCAAGCCAAGCTTCACGCTTGCTCCTGCCTCCTTATTGTCTGTAACTCAGGGACAGAGTTCCACTGACACCATTACGATTTCCGATACAGGCGGATTCACTGGCAATGTCACCTTGGCGATCACCGGCCTGCCCACCGGCGTAACGTGTACATTTGGCACAAATCCGGCCACAACCAGCAGTGTACTCACATGCTCCGCCACCGCGACAGCCGTGGCTGGAAGTTACTCTGTCACTCTCACCGGAACCTCCGGCACGACCACCGCAACCACCACCATGCCTCTCACAGTGGTCTCTTCATCGGGCAGCTTCACGATCAAGCCTTCACTGACTACCTGCACCATGCCGCAAGGCGGCAGTTGCACTGTTACCATCACGGTCGCCGATGTCAGCCCGTTTGCCGGATCTGTAACTCTTTCTGCATCTGGCCTGCCGACGGGTGTAACTGCCTCGTTTGCCACTAACCCCACCGCAACCACCAGCGTGCTTACACTCTCCGCCAGTATTACAGCACCTGTTGGAACCTCTACGGTCACTATCACCGGAACCTCCGGCTCTCTGACCTCGACCACCACCATTGCGGTCACGATTACCGCCGGCCCCGCCTTCACGGTTGCGCCCTCTGCCGCCGCGCTCACTCTGGCGCCTAATTCCAGCGGAACAGATACCATCACCGCAACAGACCTGAACGGATTCACCGGCAGCATAACATGCAGCATTTCCGGCTTGCCGGCCGGTGTAACTGCATCCTTCGGCACCAATCCATTCAACACTTCCAGCTTACTCACTGTGACTGCCGCCAGCACCGCAGCCATAGGTGTCAGCAACCTCACCATTACCTGCACATCCGGTACGCTGACAGCGACCACGGCAATTGCTTTGACTATTGCCTCCGCGGCCGGTTTCACCCTTGCGCCCTCGGCGGCTTCGCTCTCCATCGCTACGGGCAGCACTGGGACTGACACCATCACAGTAACCCCGATTGGCGGCTTCGCCGGCAGCGTTACGCTGGCAGCTACTGGCCTGCCCACCGGCGTCACTGCGGCCTTCGGCACCAATCCTACAACGGGCGCCAGCATCATCACCTTCACCGCCGCCAGCACGGCCACTGCCGGAACATCTTCAGTGACTATCACCGGCACATCCGGCACGCTCACCGCGACCACCCACATCTCGTTGGCAGTGACATCAACAGCGGGCAGCTTCTCGCTGTGGGCTTCGGCAGCAACGTTGTCTACTGCACAGAGCACTAGCGTCAGCGACACCATTAACGTGCTCGACGCAAACGGGTTCACGGGCGCCGTAACACTGGCCATCTCCGGCCTGCCCACCGGCGTTACCGCATCGCTTGACGCCAATCCCACCACCGGAACCAGCGGGATTATCTTTGTTGTAGCCAGCACCGCAGCCGCAGGGGTAAGCACCATCACTATCACCGGAACATCCGGCACACTCACTGCTTCCACCACCATCGCGCTAACCGTGACGGCTGGCTCGGGATCAGCGAACTTCGTGCTTACTCCGGCGGTACCCGCGCTCTCCATCGCGGCAGGCTCCAGCGGCCCAGCCACCATTAGTATCACTGACACTGGCACGTTCACCGGCTCAGTCATGCTGGCCGCATCCGGCCTGCCCACCGGCGTTACCGCCGCCTTTGCCACCAACCCGGCCACTTCGTCCAGCGTTCTCACATTGACAGCGGCCAGCAGCGTCGCGGCGGGAACCTCGACGGTCACCGTCACAGGAACCTCCGGCACGCAGACAGCATCCACCACCTTTGCGCTCACCATCACTCCCGCAACCGGCATGGCATGCAGCATTGTCTACACCGCTTCAGGGCAGAGCGTATCGGGCACGACTGGCTACTTCGGCGGAGCCATCACCATCAACAACACCGGAACAACCGCATGGACCAACTGGACACTGACCTGGACTTACCCTGATGGTCAGGTGATCACCAATCTCTGGGGCGGCGTGCTCACCCAGACCGGTGCCAATGTCTCCATCGTCGCCGAGCCTTACGATGCAGCAATCGCCGCTGGCGGCAGCAATGCATCGGTCGGATTCAACGCATCCTGGAACACCGTCGCCAACGCACAGCCGACAAACTTCGCCATCAACGGCACAACCTGCAGCGCCGCTGGCGGCAGTGGGTTTACGCTAGGCGCTGCTGAATCTCCTTTGACGCTGAACCAGGGAAGCAGCAGCACCGACGCCATCTCGGTATCGGACTTTGGCGGATTTACCGGCAGCGTAACGCTTGCCGCATCCAACCTGCCGGCCGGCGTAACTGCCGCCTTCGGCGCCAACCCCGCAACCGGCTCAAGCGTAGTCACCTTTACCGCTGCCGCTTCTCTGCCCGCTGCGTTAACAACGGTGAACATTACCGGAACCTCGGGCAGTGCAACTGCAAGCACCTCCATCGGGCTGAATGTCGGCGGCTATTCGACAGTGGCTGTGAACACAACCACCAAAGGCATCGCCGTCAGCAATCAGATTCTGGGTATGGATATGGCTGCCTGGTATGACATTGTCCAAAACGGCAATGTCATCGTCGACTCCTTCCAGACTGCCGGCATCAAGTCGGTTCGCTGGCCCGGCGGCTCCTGGTCCGACGTCTATCACTGGCAGACCAATACCAATTGCCAGAATGCGCCCTTCGGTGGAGGCACACCCGATACCAATGATGTGTTTGCGAACTTCGTCAATGGCATCGTCCTCCCGGCGGGCGTTGATGTGGCGCTGACCGCGGACTACGGCACGAATCCAACCTGCAACGGAGGCGGTTTGCCCAGCGAGGCGGCTGCATGGGTAGCCGACGCACTCTCGCTCGGCGTCACGGTGAGCCACATGACCGTTGGCAATGAGGTCTATGGAGCTACCTGGGAAGAAGACCTGCACTCTCCAGCGAACAACCCAGCAACCTATGCAGCCTCAATGATTGGCAGCAGCGGCTTCTACAACGCCATCAAGGCAGCCTCGCCGAACACACTAGTCGGCGTAGTCGTGGACTTGGACAACACCGCCGGCGGCTGGGACAACACCGTGCTCACCAACGCGAAGGGCTTTTATGACTTCGTCGAATACCACTACTATCCGGAGGCTCCTGGTCAGGAAAACGATGCGACCCTCATCGAGCAGGATGCACAGAAGTTGACCACGAACATCAACGCTATCCGGGCGGAACTGGCAGAGTGGGGTACGCCCAACACGCCCATCTACGTCGGCGAGATTGGCGGGCCATACGGCACTCCCGGCAAACAATCCATGTCCATCACGCAAGCCTTGTACGCCGGTCAGGTACTGGGCGAATTGATGAACGACGGAGTCACGCGCATGACCTGGTGGATCGCCTACGGCGGTTGCGCCGACGCCAGCTTCGGCGCTAACTTCGCCAGTTCGCTCTACGGCTGGCAGGACTTCGGCGGCTACATGATCTTCTCCGACGGCCTGACCGATTACTACCAATGCACCGCTGAAACATTAGCGCCAGGAATCCTGCTGCCAACAGCGCGCGCCTTCCAGCTCTTCAGCAACGTGGCCGTCAACGGAGAAAATGTGCTGACACCAACCGTCACCGGCGATACAACCGATGTGGTTGCCTATGCCGCTACCCATAGCGGCGGCACGGCGCTGGTGCTCTTCAACCGCAACGAGACTGCCAGCGAGCCGGTCGTAGTCACGCTCTCCGGCCAGACGACAGCGACAAGCGCCACCGTCGAAACCTACGACAAGGCGATCTACGACTTGTCCGGTTCGCCGACCGGCACCATCCCCGACCCGGTTGGAACCGATACCTGGGCCGGACCGACAACTACAACCATTAATTCGCCAACATTGCCGCTGTCTCTGACTCTACCTCCGTGGAGCATGAACGTGGTCATCATCCACTAGAAACGTCTAGATGCGGATGGGGCAATCGCAACCGATTGCCCCATCGCTTGCAGAAAATGTGTTCTGTCTCGAAAACTCTTATCAGAGATACTGCATGCGAGAGTGGTTTGATTGAAAGACTGCTCTAAATATCCCGCCGGCCTTCCATCGCCCGCGACATCGTTACTTCATCGGCATATTCAATATCACTGCCTGCGGGAACTCCAGTCGCAATGCGGGTAATCCGCACCTGTGCCTTGCGCAGCGCAGTCGCCAGCCAACTTGCCGTCGCCTCGCCTTCGAGCGTCGGACTGGTAGCCAGAATTACTTCGTCTATCTCGCCCCGCTCCACGCGTGCCAGCAGTGTCGCGGTGCGCAACTGGTCTGGGCCAACGCCATGCAGTGGCGAGAGCGTTCCATGCAGCACATGGTAAACCCCCTGGTAGCCGCCCATTGAACCGGACTGTCCGCCGCGTGTCCGTTCAATCGCCGCAATGCTCGTCGGCTCTTCAACCACGCAAACCAATCGCTGATTGCGCGTAGGGCTGGAGCAGTAGGCGCAGGGATCGACATCCGTCACGTTGTTGCAGATGGAACAGAGCCGCAGGCTGGCCTTCAATCCGCGCACAGCCTCGGCCAGTGCCGCTGCATCGGCATCGGTGGAACGGAGAATATGGAAGGCAAAGCGCTGGGCGCTCTTGGTGCCCACTCCGGGCAGCTTCTTCAACTCTTCAATCAGCCGGGCCATCGGCTCGGCATAGCGGCTCATAGTCTTTGCCTCCGAGAAAAAGACATCCTACAGAGTCCGATAAACGATACCGGTAAACATATCGCCAGTCACAAAGCCCTTGCCCCAAACAGCATCAAACTCCGCAGTAGGCTTCTTAGCAACGGCTTCCTGTTCACTTGCCCCTGAGTTCTTGAGAGCGGCAACCTTGTCGCGAATCGCAGCCAGCATGTCGTGAAATCTCTGCAAGTCTGCCTTCGATCCCACTGGCCCGTGGCCAGGGATGATCTTCGTTTTGTCGTCCGCCACAGCAAGCGACTTTTCCGCCGCCGAAATCATTCCGCCTATCTTGCCCCCGGTGGCTTCGTCGATAAACGGATACACGCCGTTAAACCACGTATCTCCGGCATGTAGAACATTGGCATTGTGGAAGTGAATATAGATGTCGGTATCGGTATGTGCCGGATCATAATGCACCAGGTCGAGCGAGTCGCCGTTGTGCCATAGGTGCAGGGCATCATCGAATGTGATGGCAGGCAATGCAGCTACAGGCGATGCCGGCATCACGATATGGAAGAACGGGATAGTTTGCGCCGTCGCCATCCGCTCTCGAGTTTTGCGATGTGCATAGATGCTGAATCCGGCGGCGTGGAGGCTCTCGTTGCCGTCCGTATGGTCATAATGCCAATGCGTGTTGATCAGCGCATCGGGTGCGTCATGGCTCACAACACCGATGGCCTCGCGAATCTTCGCCACTGCAGTAGAGAAGTTGGCATCGACGAGCAGGTTGCCCTCAGGCCCTGTTTGCAGAGCCATGTTGCCACCAATGCCATTGCTCAACAGATACATATTGTCGTAGAGCTTCATTGTCGTTATCTGCGCGTGCGACGCGGCCTCGCGCCCTTGCAGTACGCGATCAGGAATAGCCTGCGCACTCATCCATCGCGGAGTGAGCGCCGCAGCGCCGGCTACTGCCCCCATTTGCATAAACTTTCTACGATTCATCTCCGTGGCAACCATTGATGACCTCCTTTGCTATTTAAGCTCGTTGACTGAGCTAAACCCTCAGCTTAGCCCCGGCAGCTTCAACCCGCCCAGCATTCCCTGCACACCGGACTGAATCGCTTCATCGGCCTTGCGTCCGGCCTCATTCACCGCTGCAACAATCAGGTTCTCCAGCATTTCAACATCGGGCTGCGGACCGGAGAGTCCGACAACCGCTGCCGGGTCAATCTGTATCTTCAGCAATTGCTTTTTGCCGTTCATCGTCGCCGCCACTGCGCCGCCGCCGCTTTGGCCCTCGACCACTGTCTGTGCCATCCTGCGCTGCAACTCTTCCTGCATCTGGTTGGCCTGGGAGAGCATTTCTGGAATCTTGAGTGGATTGATCATCGTTTCTCCTTCTCGCCGTACCAGGAACCAGCGCCGCTCAGTTACTTCTCGCGCAGATCGACGACGCTGCGCACCTCGGCCTTGAAGATCTCCCGCGCTCGCTCGACCAGCGGATTGGCCAGGGCCGCCTCCTGAATGCTGCCGCTCGCAGGGGGCGCTGCCTGAGCCGCAACCTGCGCACCGCCTTCTCCCGGAACAACCATAAACCGCGCCGGCGCACCCAGCCGCTGCAACTCCTGGCGAATAATCTTCTCCGCCGCCGCATTTATCGTAAGACTGAGCATCTTCTTGCCCATTGCGGCTACTTCAATCCGCAGGCTCGTCACATCAAGAATCCAGTTTCCAGCACCCAGCAACTGCGCCGCTGAAACATGCCCTGCCGCATTGAGCGCCGCAGTCACTGCATTCCGTATTGAGTCAGTGCCAGGAATGCTGATTGGCTGTTTTGTAGCTTCTGAGGCTTTGTCTGGAATGCTTTCGATCTCAGCATAGCTTTTCGTTGGGACACCGGGCGTGCTGCTGTCAACTGCAAACGGCGCGGAAATGCTCTGCGGCGCAGTGGGAGATGCGCTTGCCCTCCCAGCGACAGATGGGGTAACAGACTGAATCACTGGCCGCTCCATCGTCGCCAACGGGCCGTCTTGTGCGCTCTGTTTGAGGCTAGGCCCGGAACTCCAACTGCCGCCGCTTGATCCAAAAGGCGAAAGTGGGGATGGCGCTGGGGTTTCTGCGGTAGAAGGCGGCACACTCGGCACGGGACTACTCGCAGACCGCGAAATTGGCGCTGACGGACGCAAAGTCCCAATTGGAGCCGAGCTGCGCTGTGCCACCCCACTCGAAACACTGCTGAGCAACTCCTCAATCGGCAGCAACCGCTGCGCATGAACCAGCTTCAGCAGCCCCAGTTCAAGATGGAAGCGCTGCTCCTGCCGGTAATTCAAATCATCGAATGTCCGCAGCACGATCTGCAGATTCCGCGTCAATTCTTCTTCGGTAAACAGCAGCGCTGTCCGCGCAGCCCGCGCCCGTTCATCGCCACTGATTTGCAGCAGCTCCGTCTGCTCGCCGCCCAACTTGGCCATCAGAGAATTGCGCAGGTAGCGCACCATCTGCCGCGCCAACGACGATGGACTGTGCCCCGCATTGACCAGCAGATTCAACTGCTCCATCAGCTCGGCGCTTTGGCCCGCAGCCACAGCCTCCAGCAGCCGCTCAAAGACCGCATTGGGCACCGAACCCATCAGCTCGCGAATCTGCGCCGCTGACAGCACCGCCTTGCCATTTTCCAGCGGCGCCGAGGCAATCGCCTGGTCCATAATCGAGAGCGCGTCGCGCATCGACCCATCGCCGGCTTCGGCCAGCAGCGCCAGCGCGGCCTCTTCGGCCTCAACCTCTTCGAGACCCGCAATCATCTTCAACTGCGCCAGAATGTCGTCGAATTTGACCGCATGAAAACTGAAGTGCTGGCAGCGCGAACGGATCGTCTGCGGAATGTTTTCCGGCTCCGTAGTCGCCATCATGAAGATCACATGCGCCGGCGGCTCTTCCAGGGTCTTGAGCAGCGCGTTAAAGGCCGCGTCGGTAATCTGATGAGCCTCGTCGAGAATGTAAATCTTGTAGCGGTCGCGGGCCGGCGAGTAGCGCGCCGCATCCCGCAGCTCGCGTATCTCATCAATACCGCGATTGGTGGCCGCGTCAATCTCAATCACGTCCACTGCATTGCCCTGCCGCACCTCTATGCAAGAGTCGCAAACCCCGCACGGCTCCGGTGTCGGGCGCGCGGTGCTGCCCACTTCCGTGCGGCAGTTCAGCGCCTGGGCGACAATGCGGGCGATAGTCGTCTTGCCGATTCCCCGATGGCCCGAAAAAATGTACCCGTGCGCAATCCGGTTCTGGCTCAGCGCATTCATCAGCGTCCGCGTGACGTGGTCCTGCCCCGCCACATCGGCAAAACGCTGCGGACGATATTTTCTGGCCAGAACCTGATAACCCATCGCTCGACTCGCTCCATCGGCCCGCTCAAATCCAGAGGGTGCCTAAAGGGGATTGTATCGTTCCAGCGCGGTCTCTCGACGGGTGGAAATCTCATTCCTGTTTATCTTCTATCCACGCATCCGCACTGTTATAGATTTCCAGAATGGCATCGACTCAACCCGGCAGCGTATAACCCTGAAAGGGGGCAAGATGCCGGACAATCAGATCGACGCATGGTTGCGCTCTGGCGGTCTGCTGGTTACGGCCAGCGACCGTGCCACTCGCGCCGTCACCGCCGCATTCCATCAAGCCCGCCGTGCCGAGGGACTTACCGCTTGGCCTGCGCCCAACATACAGGACTGGAAGAGCTTCGTTCGCGCTGCGTGGCTGGCGCACACCCACGACGGACGCCTGGTGCTCAACACAGCGCAGGAGCAGTCCCTCTGGGCCGAGACAGTCGGCAGCAGCAGGCATCTGGCCACTCTTCTTGATGGACCGCGCCAGCGGCTGGCCGCTCTGGCAATGGAAGCGCAGGAGCGCCTCTCCCTCTTCGCGCCCCGGTATCTGCGCGAAAGTGCCCGGAGCGCATGGCAGCAGGATGCGGAAGCTTTCAGCGGCTGGTTGACGACCTTCGATACAATCTGCCAAAAAGAGAATCTGCGCAGCGAAAGCCGCCTGCCGGTTGAGCTGATCCCCCTGCTTGAAGCAGAAACCATGCCCCGCCCGCCGCTGCTTTTGGCCGGGTTCGACCGCCTGCTCCCTCTCCAGCGCGAACTCTTCGACGCCTGGGGCGAATGGCAACAGATTGCGCTCGGTAAACAAGCCGCCAAGATCCACTTTCACGAAGCGCCCGACGAGCAAACTGAGCTTGAAGCCTGCGCGCTCTGGGCCAACCAGCGCTTAACTGCAAAACCCAACGCAACGATTCTCGTCATCACCCAGGACGCAAGCCAGCGCCGCGGCGAAATCGAACGCACATTCCTCAAATTCACCGGCTCGCTCAACTCAAACGACACTCAGCTCTTCGAGTTTTCTCTGGGCCTTCCGCTCAGCAAAATCGCACTGACGAAAGCAGCGCTTCTGGCCTTGCGCTGGCTTGACAGCTCGCTCTCCGAATCCGAAATCGACTGGCTGCTTTCTACAGGTCAGCTTGCCGCATCCGAACAGGAGTCTCTAGCGCTGCAAAGCTACATGCGCATGCTGCGTCGCAAAGGTCTGGAGCAACCCCAATGGACCCTCACTGAGTTTCTCAATACAAATCAAGCTGCCAAATCCCTCCCTGATCTCTGGGCCGTGCGGGCAAAAACCGCCCAGCAGCTTCTCGAATCTTCAAAGCGCATCCCCCGCACACCGCTCGACTGGACGGCACTCGTCCCCCGCCTGCTGGCAACTCTCCGCTGGCCCGGCCCGCGCCCGTTATCGAGCGCCGAGTTCCAGGCACTGCGCAGCTGGCAGCAGGCCGTTGAGCAATGCGGCACACTGGGCTTTGATGGCCGCCGCATTCCCTGGCCGACATTTCTCGATTGGCTCGCGCGCGCCCTTAGTGAAACGCTCTTCGCACCTGAATCCCGCAATGCACCCATCCAGATCGCCGGCCCAGCCGAATCCGCCGGTCTCACCGCCGATGCAATCTGGTTTCTCGGCGTGAGCGAAGATGCCTGGCCGGCCTCCGGGTCACTTCATCCGTTGATTCCCGTTTCCGTGCAACGCGAAGCCGCTATGCCCCACGCCACCGCCCAGCTCGATTGGGATCTGGCCCGCTCCATCACCATGCGGCTCCTCGCCTCCGCGCCCGAAGTCCACTTCAGCTATGCAAAGCAGGGCAATGGCGTAGAGGCCCAGCCCTCGCGCCTTGTTGCTGCCATCGCTGGGCCGCAACAACCGTTGCCGAACGAGTTCGCAGCGCCAAAACCCTCGCCGCCGCTGACAGAAGCCTATACCGATCACAGCCGGATTCCCTTTCCTCATTCCCGGGCCGATGGCGGAGCCGATGTTCTCACCGCGCAATCGAACTGCCCCTTCCAGGCCTTTGCAAAAGCGCGGCTCGGCGCGGAGCACTGGCAGCCCGCAGAGGCCGGATTCACACCGGCACAGCGCGGCATACTTCTCCACGCAGCGTTGCACGCCGTCTGGGCCGGCCCTCCGAGCGGTATCCGTTCTCATACGGATCTGGAGCAGATCAGCGACCTGCGTCGATTTGTCGAAGGGCATGTACGCAGCGCCTTCCGCGAAAAGATAACTGCCCCGCTCCGTGCGCGCATGCCGCAGCGCTATCTCGAACTCGAAGAGCAGCGCCTCATTCGCCTTATCACCGAGTGGCTCAAGTACGAATCAACTCGCTTCCCCTTCGAGGTCGCAGGCACGGAATTGGCCTCAAGCAAATCCATTGCAGGACTTGCTCTCGATCTGCGTCTCGACCGCGTTGACCGGCTCAACGACAACACGCTGCTCGTCATCGATTACAAAACCGGGCAGGTCTCACCCAAAGTCTGGAATCTTCCCCGCCCGGAGAATGTGCAGCTACCACTCTACGCCGGATTCGCCCTTGAAGAGAGATTCGAAGAGTTTCTGGGCGGCCTGGTCTTTGCTAAATTGAGCGCCGGTGAGATGGAATTCTCAGGTCGCGTCGGCGATCCCGCATCGACGCTGCTGCCCGGACTCAAAGGCCACAACAGCCTCGTCCGCAATCTACTCCAGGCAGAAGATCTCATCGACTGGCGCAATTGCATCGAGCTGCTTGCCCGTGATTTTCTCTCTGGCAACGCTGAAGTTAATCCGCGCGACCCGGAAAAGACCTGCGAACGCTGCGGACTGCAAACCATCTGCCGCATCGAGCAACATTCAGCAGGTACAGAAACAGACGGCGAGGTGCAGGCCGATGAGTAAACCAGTCCCTCCCGATCAGCTCGAACGCTATCATGCACTTGATCCTGCGCGCTCCGTTCTTGTTCAGGCCCCTGCCGGCTCGGGAAAAACAACTCTGCTCACGGAACGTTTTCTTGTCTTGCTTGCTGAAGTAGACGAACCAGCCCAGGTCGTCGCCATTACCTTTACCAATGCCGCCGCAGCTGAGATGCGCAACCGCATTCTCGATCAGCTAAGCAAGCCTGATTCCAACCCTCGTGCGCAACAAGTCTTGCATCGCTCCAGCGCGCTCGGCTGGAACCTTCTCGAACTCCCCGCGCAACTCCGCGTTACCACCATTGACGCTTTCTGCCGCGAACTGGCCCTGCAGCAGCCTCTGCTCTCCGGCCTTGGCGGAGCGCTTGACATCGCAGAGCAGCCAGCCGATCTCTATCGCCGCGCCGCCCGCGCCACGTTGCGCCAGATCGATGAAAGCAATCGCAATCTGAGCGATTCCATCGCCGAGTTGCTCAACTGGCACGACAACGATTGGCATTCGCTTGAGGAGCTATTGATCGACATGCTCGCCAAGCGCGACCGCTGGATGCAGGGATTTGTCCTAGACCGTGAGCCAGACGAAGCTGCCCTGCGCGGACGGCTGGAACGGCCCTTTGCCCGCTCTGTCCATGCGACGCTGACTGCCCTCAGCCGTTTGCTTAACAACCTTCCCAACGCGCGCCAAGAAGCATTGCAGTTGGCGCGCTTCGCCTGCTCCTATGAAGAAGGCAAGCAGTTTCAAGAATTAGCTGAACTCGCCGAGTTCCCCACTCCTCCGTTCAACGGTGGCGATGAAATCGAAGCCGCGCGCCAAGCGCATCTTCAACTCGTAAAGCTGCTGCTCACCGATGCGGGAGAGTTTCGCAAGCAGGTCAACGTCCGTATCGGCTTTCCTGCGGACCGCAAGCGCGAGAAAGCTCAACTCCTCGCATTGATTGAGCAGGCGCGCAGCATCCCCGGACTAGAATCCGCGCTTGCCTCCATCCGCACGCTGCCTCCTGCCCGTTACACAGAAGAAGACTGGCAAATCATCCGCGCCTGCTTTACATTGCTGCGCCACGCCGCTGGCGAACTGCGCATCGCCTTCGCCGAATCCGGAACCGTTGATTACACCGAGGTCGCGCAAATCGCGCAGCAGATTCTGCGCACCCCTGACGGCGAGCCAACCGATGCCGCACTGGTAATCGCCGGCGATATCCGCCATCTGCTTGTCGATGAATTTCAGGACACCAGCCGCCGTCAGCACCAGCTTTTATCCAGCCTCATCGCAGCATGGCCCGAGCGCACCGGCCGCACCTGCTTCATGGTCGGCGACCCGATGCAGTCCATCTATTTCTTCCGCGATGCAGACACTGAACTCTTCAGCCGCGTCCGCGATCTGGGCCTCGAAGTCCCCGATGCCGAGCCGCTCCTGCCTGACTCCGTTGCTCTCCGCGCCAACTTCCGCACAGAACCAGCACTGGTAGAAGAGTTGAACGAGACCTTCGCCAAAATATTTTCCGCGGACGACCATAGCGGCATCAGATTTTCTTCCGCTGAGCCGGCGCGTGAGCAATGTGAAAACATCCATCCCCGTTCCAATCTTCATTTGAACTTCGTTCCTCAAATATCCTTTGGCAAGACAACAGATCCTCTCATCCACGAAGATATCGAAGCAGCCCGCGCGGCACAAATCGCTGCGATCGTCGCGCAGATTCAAAACCATCAGCAGAAGATCGAAGATGCAATTGCGGCCCGTGTACTCGGCGAAGAAATAAAATATCGCATCGCGATTCTTGGCCGCGCCAAAAGTCATCTGGTCCCCATCGCCGAAGCCCTGCGCAAGGCAAACAGCGAAGCTGAGAGCCTAGGGAAAAAGAAGATTCCTTTTCGCGCCGTCGAGTTAGAAAATCTTTCGGCTCGCCCCGAGGTGCAGGATGCACTCTCGCTGGCACGAGCGCTGCTCAACCCGATGGACCGTGTTGCAGCTCTCGGCGTATTGCGCGCTCCCTGGTGCGGACTCTCGCTCTCTGACCTGCATACATTGGTCAGCAGCGACGATGCCGAAATGCTTGCCCAGCCGGTGCCGGAACTACTAAACCAACGCCGCCATCTGCTCAGCAAGGACGGCCAGGCCGCTACTCAACGGGTGCTCGACGCGTTGAGCCAATTCCCTTCTTTGCGCGCCGCGCAGCCAACCGTAACCCTCGGCACATGGCTTGAGCAAATCTGGCTGCGCCTAGGGGGCGACTCTTGCGTTGATCAAACTGCGCAAGCCAATCTCGATGCGCTTTGGAGTTTCCTCGACCAGTTGCCCAACAGCGAAGAATCGCTGCTGAGTCCCGGCTTCGATGCCGCGCTCAATCAGCTCACCGCCCAGCCCGATCCCGATGCCAGCAGCGATTGCGGCGTACAGTTGATGACTATCCATAAATCCAAAGGGCTCGAATTTGAAGTCGTCATCGTACCTGAATTACAGGCCGCCGGCGGGCGCGGCAGGAGCGATCTTCTTTCCTGGTTAGAGCGTGGCCTTGCAGAGCCGGATGAATCCGGCGAAATTACTGAATTTCTCGTCGCTCCCCGGCAATCCAAAGGAGCAGATCGCGGCATCGCCAAGGCCTGGGTTGACCGGATCTATCGCGAGCGCGAGACGCAGGAGATGCGCCGCATTCTCTATGTCGCCGCGACCCGCGCACGCGAGGAACTGCACTTCTTTGCGCGCCCGGCCTGTAAGACCGATGCTAACGGTGAGTTGATCCTTGTTGAACCCAGGCAAAGTCTCCTTGCCACGGCATGGCCCGCGCTGGAAGCCGAAGCCCACGCTCAATTCGAGCGTTGGAAAGCCCGTCGCGACGAATCCGCTACTGAATCGGAGATCGCGTCCATCGCCGCCGCGAGCGAATCAAATCTCATTCAGATGCCGTCGCCGCACACCTCCGAGACAAAGCCAACTTTATTGCGCCGCTTGCCTCCCACTTATCGCTCAACTACAACTATGGGTGCCCCAGGTCCGGCGTATGTGGGAACTGGTGAAAGCGAAACACATAACCATATCAATATTCAGTCCGATGGGATATCGCTTTATGAACGCCATGAAGGCGGACCGCGCTCCCGCGCGCTGGGCACCGCCGTTCACACACTGCTCGAAGAACTTTCCAAACTCCGCACAGCCAACGACTGGCAAACAGCACGCGCCGCTCTCCCGCAGTTCACGCCGCGCATCAATGCAAACATTCGCGCCGTTGGTATCCCCTCATCGCATGCGGATGAAATTGCAGCCAGCGCTCTTGATCTGGCGATCAAATGCTCGCATGATCCAATTGGCCAGTGGATTCTTTCTCCTCGCGCCGAAGCCGCCAGTGAACTCCGCTTCACAGGCGTTGTCTCCGGCTCACTCCGCACAATCCAAGTTGACCGCCTCTTCCGCGCAGGGCATACACCGCTGACAGAAGGCGAAGACGCTTGGTGGATCATCGACTACAAGACCGCTCACAGCGATAACTTCAACCCAGTGCCATTCCTGCCGGAACTAAGGAGCCTCTTCGCGCCGCAGTTACAGAGTTACGCGGCAATATTGCGTAATCTGCGCGGAAAAGATGCAATCGTGCGCGCCGGGCTTTACTACCCCCGCATGTCGGCCTTCGATTGGTGGGTGATTTAGCCTGCAATTTCCCCGCCCGCATTCTTGCCGCTCTGCACTTATGGTCACGCTGTCACAAATTTCCTATTGACAACGCTTACACGCTGCGCCTACCCTCCTTTCCGCTTGTATGTAAACGATTACGCCACGCATGAAAATGATTGACCTGCTCCCCATCTCTGCAGGACAAAGCCTCGCCGCTGCGCAGCCGCATAGACGCGCAGTGCAACCTCAGCCTGTGCCGGGCCGGTCTACCGCTCGGAATCAATCTCCTCGTTTCAGAAAGGAATATATGCGTTCCAATTCGATGTTTAAGAATCCCTGTAACTGGCGTCCCTTCTCTGGCCAAACGGCCCGCGGAGTTCTCGCCTTGTCCATGGCGATGTACTTCACAGCCATCGCTGCTTCAGCGCAAACAACCGCTTCCGTCTCGGTCAATGCCAGTTCCACAATGGCGACCGTCGGCCCTGAGGCCTATGGCGTCGATACCGCTGTCTACGACAATTTCCTGATCAGCAGCGGGGTGGCGGCCGAACTAAAATCGGCCGGTATTACAGCGATCCGCTATCCCGGCGGCTCCTATGCCGACATCTTCAACTTCATCAGCGGCACTGACCAGACAATGAACGACGGCGGCTATCTGGCCAGCGGAAATACCTTCAACAACTGGATGAGCGATCTGGTCCTTCCCGAAGGTGGCCATGCTGTCATCACCGTCAATTACGGCTCCAATCTCACCAACAACGGTGGCGCTCAACCCAGTGAAGCCGCGTCCTGGGTCCAGTACGCCAATGTCACCAACAACTATGACATCGTCTACTGGGAGATCGGCAACGAGATTTACGGCAACGGCTATTACAGCACCAGCCTTGATTGGGAATACGATCTGCACGACACCGATACAACCGCGGCTGATCGCGTCGGCAATTCGGCGCTCTCTCCCACTGCGTATGGCGCCAATGCCGCGGCATTCATCAAGGCTATGAAGGCTGTTGACCCGAATATCAAATGCGGCGTCTTTGCGAGCGATGCGAGCACTTACCCGAACTGGGACCAGGATGTCCTGAGTGCAATCTCCAGCGGTCTCAATGGCTCGGGCTTCACGCTGGACTTCGTAATAGAGCATTACTATCCGAGCGGCACCCTTCCGCAGATACTGGCTGCGCAGTCGGGGATTCCATCGCAGGTCTCCCAGCTCCGTTCCGACATTTCGAAGTATTACACTCTTGGCAACGGCAGCTCCCTCCAGATTCTCATCACCGAGTCTGGCCCCGGCGCCACTACTTCCGGAGGAGTTTACCCCTTCCTCTTTGCCGCCGACGATTACCTCACCTGGATTGAAAATGGCGCTGCCAATGTCGAATATCAAGAGTTGCACAACGGCTTCCTTGAATCCACCAGCACGGATTGGACCACCCCTTACGGCCCATGGTATGGCGCAAGCCTGAGCAGCACCATCGCCCGCCCCGGCGACACAATGGTCGCCGCCAGCTCCTCTAACTCCCTGCTCCGGGCTCATGCGGTAAAGCGCGCCGATGGACAGACCGGAATTATCCTGCTCAACGATGATCCCAGCAACAGCACGACGGCCACAGTAGCCGTCTCCGGGGTTACGCTTGCCAGCACCGGAACCCAATATAACTTTGGCAGCGCCAACTTCTCCGGCAGCAACCTGAATGCCAACACCGGCATCAGCAGTTCTTCTATCAGCGGCCTTGGCAGCAGCTTCAAAGTCACCGTGCCCGCTTACTCTGCAATGGGGCTTCTTATTCCGGCAGGCAGTTCCTGCACGCCCACAACGATTGTCCCATTCGTTTCCGTCAACGGCGGTTCAACCTGGACACAGGAATCCACCGCGACAGTGAGTTCCACCACCACGGCAGTCGATCTCGGGCCGCAACCCACTAGCGGCGGTTCATGGAGCTGGACTGGACCCAACGGCTTCACCTCTACCTCGCGCCAAATCAACAGCATCCGGCTGAGCACGGGAGCGAACACCTACGTCGCCACTTACACCAACGCCAGTTCCTGCAAGAGCACGCAGAGCTTCACGATTACCGTCAACTGACCTCAACCGCCACCGTAGCTCTCACCGTCAACACAGCTTCGGCGGGAGCTACGTGCACCCTCGATTCCGTGATCTCGCCACAGAACTTCAACGCATTTGGAGCGACGATCTCCATCGTCAACAACAGCAGGGCGGCATTGAGCAGTTGGACCCTGCCCTGAAGCTTCGCCAACGGCCAGACAGTCTCGTCACTCTGGAATGGAGTTGAAAGCCAAAGCGGGCCAATGTAACCGTGAAAAACGAGAGTTACAACGGAACCATCTCCGCCGGAAGCAGTTACACCGGAGTAGGCTTCAACAGCGCTTGGAACGGAACCACAAACGCGGTGCCAACGTCTTTCTCACTCAACGGCACAGCCTGCACTGTGAACTAGCATTCCTTGCACGGGAGAAAAAGACATGGCGTAACGGACATCTCAACCTGCTACGCCATTTTCGATTCATGTTTTAAGTTATCCTTTTGCGTTCGGGTCGCGTCCGCCGGTGACGCTCTTGTGGTGGCGCACATCCGCTCCCTGCACCCAGAAAATCACGTCTTCGGCGATGTTGGTTGCATGGTCGGCCACGCGCTCCAGGCTGCGGCAGATCATCAACGCATTCAAAGCCTGCGGCGCAATATGGCTCTCGTCTTCCATCACCTTGGTCAATGACTTATAGGCCGCGCGATTCATCGTATCCACCGCATCATCCATGCTGAGGACCGAGCGCGCCATATCGGCATCGGCTTCAATGAAGGCTTGCAGGCTTTTGCGCACCATCCCCGCGGCCAGGCCTGCCATGCGCGGTATATCGACAGGCAATTCTGCGACCGACATCTGATCCATGCTGCGCACCCGTTCGCTGATGCTCTTGGCTGCGTCGCCCACCCGTTCCAGATCGGCATTGATTTTGATCACGCTCAGAATAAAGCGCAGATCGATGGCCATCGGCTGCTCCATCGCCAGCAGATCAAGCGCGGCCTGGTCAATATCGCGCTCCAGCCGGTTGATGGCAATTTCGCTGCGCGCGACAAGGTCGCAGATCGAGAGATCGCGGACACGATAGGCCTCAATGGCGCGCTGGATGGCCTGCTCGGCGAGGCCGGCCATCACCAGCAGTTGCTCTTTCAAATCTTCGAGACTGCGTTGAAATCGTATGCGCGTCATCCGAACCTGCCCGTGATGTAATCTTCCGTCCGCTTGTCACTGGGGTTAGTAAATATCTTGTGCGTCGAGTCAAACTCGACCATGCGGCCGTTCAGGAAGAATCCGGTCTTCTCCGCGACGCGCGCGGCCTGTTGCATATTGTGGGTCACGATCACAATCGTGTACTGCGATTTCAACTCAAAGATCAGGTCTTCAATCTTCGATGTCGAGACTGGGTCAAGCGCGGAAGCGGGTTCGTCCATCAGCAACACTTCCGGATCAACCGCAAGAGCGCGCGCGATGCACAACCGCTGCTGCTGGCCGCCAGAAAGACTCGCTCCGGATTTCTTCTTCAGGTCGTCCTTGACCTCATCCCATAGGGCTGAGTTTTTCAGCGAACGCTCTACAATTTCGTCCAGGCTCTGGCGATTGCTATAGCCGTTCAGCTTCAATCCCGCGGCCACATTGTCGTAGATCGACATCGTGGGAAATGGGTTGGGGCGCTGGAAGACCATTCCTACGCGGCGGCGGATTTCGACCGGCTTTGCCTCTTCGTAGATGTCCATATCGCCAATGCGCACCGTGCCCGTGACGCGCGCGATGGGGTTGGTCTCGTGCATGCGATTCAGGCAGCGGACGAAGGTGCTCTTGCCGCAGCCCGAAGGACCAATCAGCGCGGTAGCATGGTTTGCCGGAATATTCAGATTGATATCCTGCAGCGTGTGATTGGTGCCGTACCACGCATTCAGGTTTGTGACCTCGATGCCGACGCCCACTTAGCTTGCCCCCTTCAGAACGCCGCGGCTGGTCACATAGCGCACCAGGGAAACCGCCAGCACGATCAACACAATCAACACCAGCGCCCCCGCCCATGCCAGCCGGTGCTGGTCATCATAGGGAGAAAGCGCATAGATATAAATCTGCAATGGCAGCGCGGCAATCGGGCGGTCGAGGCTCGAACTCCAAAAGGCATTGCCCAACGCAGTAAATAGCAGCGGAGCCGTCTCTCCCGCAACGCGGGCGAAGGCCAGCATACAGCCGGTAATAATGCCCGGCGATGCGGTCTTCACGGTAATTGACAGCACCGAACGCCAGTTGGAGACGCCCAGCGCCAGCGCCGCTTCGCGCACGGCGTGAGGCACCATGCGCAGCATCTCTTCGGTGGTCCGGCAGACTGTGGGAATCATCATGATGCCCAGCGCCGCGCCGCCAGAGAAGGCTGAAAAATGCCCTGAAAATGGCAGAAACGGGCTGTGGGTCTTCACGATCAGTCCGTAAATCGCCACGCCCATCACGATGGAAGGGACACCATTGAGCACGTCTGCGGTGAAGCGCACCGCATTGGCCAGTTTGGTTCCGCGCCCAAACTCAGCCAGAAAGATGCCCCCGCCGATGCCGATGGGAACACCGATTGCACT
>CAZHKN010000034.1:0-26169 GCA_964532725.1 uncultured Occallatibacter sp. | reverse complement strand
AGAACATTCTGCACGAAACCGTCACCGGCAACCGCATCGTCAAGGCATTCAACACCGAGCTGTGGGAGATTCTGCGTTTCAAGAAAGCGGCGCGCCGGCTCTTCCGCGCCAACCTGCGCAATGTGCGCATCCAATCCATCAGCTCGCCGTTGATGGACACTATCGGCGCGGTGGCCATTGCGATGTTCCTGTTTATCGGCCGCAATGAGATTCAGCATGGGCGCATGACGATGGGCATCTTCGGGGCCTTCCTGATCCTGCTCTTCAAGCTCTATGACCCGGTGCGCAAGTTTGCCTACTTCTACAACAGCTTTCAGCAGGCAATGGGCGCTTCCTCGTCGATCTTCGGCTTTTTTGATACCGAGGACGACGTAAAAGAGCGGGCACATGCGCAGAAGTTGCAGGGGTTTTCCAAGTCGCTGCAATTTGAAGACGTTGGCTTCAGCTACTCGACCGAAGAGGGCGAGCACCAGATTCTGCACAATGTCGATCTCGAAGTCCGCACCGGCGAAGTGTTGGCGCTGGTCGGCCCCAGCGGCGCAGGCAAATCCACGCTGGTTAACCTGATTCCGCGCTTCTTCGATGCAACCTCAGGGCGAATTCTGATCGACAGCCACGACCTGCGCGACTGCACCCTTGGCTCTGTGCGCCGCCAAATCGCGCAGGTCTCGCAGGAGACGATTCTCTTCAACGACACGGTGCGCAATAACATCGCTTATGGGCAGCCGGAGGTCAAGGCGGACGTAGTAGAAGCCGCGGCGCGCAACGCCCTGGCCCACGATTTCATCCTGCGCATGCCGCAGGGATACGATACGGTCATCGGCGAGAAGGGCTTCCGGCTCTCGGGCGGCGAGCGCCAGAGGCTGGCGATTGCGCGGGCGATTCTCAAGGATTCGCCAATCCTGATTCTGGATGAGGCCACTTCGGCGCTTGATGCTGAGAGCGAGTCGCTGGTGCAGGCCGCGCTGGCCAACCTGATGCAGAACCGCACCGTCGTGGTCATCGCGCACCGCCTGGGAACCATCCGCCGCGCCAACCGTATTGCAGTGCTGGAAGACGGACGCATTACAGCAATCGGCTCGCACGAGGAGCTGCTGACTGCCTCTCCAACCTATCAGCGGCTTTATCAGCTACAGTTCATGGATATGCCGGAGACGCAGTGAACAGTTGTCAGGGACGAACGGAGCAGTAGCCTGCGAAGAAAGTCAGGTTTTGAAAGGGCACGACTTTAGTCGTGCCGAAACAGTCGCACAATGAAGTTGGGCTTCAGCCCCTGAGGGAACTGCCTGCAACATACCAGATCATTTATGAAACAGAATCCAAGAACAGGGTACTGCTGAGGAAGAGTGTATGGCAATTCATTCAATGACCGGATTTGCGCGGGTACAGGGCCGCGTCGACGAACGGCTGAGTTACACGCTGAGCGCCAAAAGCGTGAACCACCGCTTCCTGGATGTGCAACTGCGCCTGCCCTCGGGACTCGACGAGCTGGAGATGGATCTGCGCCGCGCCCTCAAGGAACAGTTGATCCGCGGCCACGTGGATATAACGCTCTCCGTTGACCGAACCACCCAGCAAACTACCGGTTATAACCGCGAGCTGGTGGCCGGTTACATGGCTGCTTTTGATGCCGCGCGCACGGAGTTCAGCATCCCAGGTGAGCCAGATTTGAATGCAATCCTGCGCCTGCCCGGAGCCTTGCAAAGCGATAACCGCTCCAGCGGCGATGAAGACCTGGCCGCGTTGACCGAAAGCGTCCGCCAGCAGATCGGCCCTCTGCTCGACCAGTTGAAGACGATGCGCGCCCGCGAAGGCGAGTCGCTGGAAACGATTCTGATCGGCACTCTCAACCGGCTCGCCGAGGCAACGAATGGCGTCTCGGAACTGCGTCCAGAGATTGAAAAGCGCTATCAGGAGCGGCTTACTCAACGCCTTGAAGTGGCCGTGGGAACGGATTTCAACCGCCAACGGTTGCTGGAAGAAGTTGCCGTGCTGGTCGAGCGCAGCGATGTTTCGGAAGAATTGGCCCGGATGCACACCCACATCAGCCACTTCCGCGAGCTGCTGACCGCAGGCGGCGAGGTGGGGAAAAAGCTCGACTTCCTGCTTCAGGAGATGAACCGCGAAGCCAACACCCTGCTCTCCAAAACCGGCGGAGTGGGCGGCAAAGGCACTCGCATCACCGAATTGGGACTGGCCATGAAGGCAGAGATTGAAAAGACGCGGGAACAAATTCAGAATGTCGAATAAACGATCAGAGAACAGGGGGCAGAGATCAGGGGGCAGTTTCAGTGGATTGCGTACAGTCGGCAGCCGGACACAAAAAAAATCAGAAGTCAGTGATTGGGTGGATGGGAAAGCCCGCACAGTATTGAACACCAAAAGGCTCAAACGACTTGACTTCCCCCGCAGGTTGCCGATAGTTTCATCTGACCACTGACAACTGTTCCAAAGGAACCAAACATGGCAGGCATTCTCTTCATCATTTCGGCGCCCTCGGGTTCGGGCAAAAGCACGCTGGTCAGCGAGTTGCGTAAGCAGGTTACCGGCATAGAGTTCGCCGTCTCCTGGACCACCCGCCATCCCCGCGGCTCCGAGGAGAATGGCCGCGAGTACAACTTCACCAGCCGCGCCGAGTTCGAGCAGATGATCGCCGAAGGGGTCTTCCTGGAACATGCCGAGGTCTTTGGCAACTATTACGGCACGGCGCGCCACTCGCTTGAGGAAGCCCGCAAGGCCGGCCACGACCTGCTGCTGGATATTGATGTGCAGGGTGCGGCGCAAGTACGCTCCACGCTGCCCGAGGCCGTGAGCATCTTCGTTATGCCCCCCAATCCACGGGTTTTGCGCACCCGGTTGCGCAATCGCAGCCGCGCCGAAGGGGTGGTGGATGAGAAAGAAGTCATCCGCCGCCTGAGCGAGGCGCGAAAAGAGATTGAGAATTATCGCAGCTACGAATATATTTTGGTGAACGACATTCTGGACCGGGCGGTGGCGCAACTGGAGGCCATTGTGCTGGTAGAACGGTTCTACCGCAACGGTGAGCCGATTGCCTACCGATCGAGCCGGGTGTTAGAGGTTGCACTGGCTTGCCGTCTAGCCAACTCGCAGGATCGCATCAAACCGGTGCTGGAGGCCTTCGGTATTGGACCCGCGGGCCAGGAGTTTTTCAATTTCGAGGATACGACCGATGACGATTGAGACCTCATTCGATTCGAATTACCGCAAGGTGCTTGTCGCTGCCCGCCGCGCCCGCCAGTTGCAAAGCGGCTCCACGGCCCTCATTTCCTGCAGCTCGAATAAACCCTGCCGCATAGCCGAGGAAGAGGTCGAGGCCGGCAAAATTGCTTACGTAAAAACCGATAAGCCGGTGGTTAAACCGCTTGTGGAAGGCCCAGCGATCCCCATCCTGGCCAGTTGACTCGTTCCCGAAGTTGATACAATTCCGTACACGGCGCTCTCGCGGGTACTTCGCTTGAAGCGGCTCCCTCCGTGTACGCAGGATGCGCCGTCCCGGTAATCCTGAATATGCAGTGAACTGTGTTTTACCACACGACCGTCGATGCAATCTCCAGTTCAGTCTTCCGCTCGTATGCGGTTTGCTTCATCCCATTGTGCCCCCTTTTCAATGGCGGAAAACCTGTTGATCAAGGTAATTCAAGAATGGGACTTCTCGACTCGTCCCTGGAGTTTCTCCAACAATTCTCATGATTGTTCTGTGCGGACGTAAACGCTCGTTCCAGTCTCGATATCTTCCTTCGAAGGCTCCGGACAAGCGCTCCTCAGCCGTATTCAACTCTTCATCACCCTAACGAAAAGGACAACTGCCATGCGTGTATTCGCTTTCTCCCTGGGTTCTCGCGTTCCACAAGCCATCTCCCTGCTCCTGTTCACCCTCCTTGCCGCGGCCTCTTTGCATGCGCAGGTGGTGATCGTTGAAGCTCCGATGATCCACACCAGCAACACAGCCAGCGCTGATCCGCCTGTCCCGCAACCCGCTACCCGTTCCTGCACCGTGCAGTTGTTCACCAACCTCGAATTCGCCGACTACAACACCAAAAATTACAGCTATACGCCTCCGGCAAGCTGCCCCGGCCCTTGGTCCAAGGTGATCTTCGTGGCGGATTTCACGGTGACCGAGGGAACTCAGTTCGATCGCACCGCGCAGTTTTATCTTGGCGGCGCGAATATCTTTTACGGCACCACCGCCGAGCCGCGCAGCAACCTCAGCCCTTCCTGGCGCGTCGAGCGCGATGTCACCGATCTGACTTCGGTGTTCGAGTCTCCGCAGGCCGGAACCGCCATTCTCGGTAACTTTGTCGGCGTCTATAACGGCACGGACTACAACGGCCTCATCTATGCCGATGCCCATCTCATCTTCTTCCAGACCGGCCCGGAATATCCCGCGCCGCAGACTCCCAATCTGGTTATCGGCGTCCCCGGCGATAATGGCGCGGCCACGCTGAATACTTCCGCGAGCGTCTATACGCAGGCCCTCACGCTGCCCACCAATGTCACTTCGGCATATCTCGATGTCTATGCCCAGGGCCAGTCCAACGACGAGTTCTGGTACTTCAGTGTCCCCAACAACCTCACCACACTGCTCGACGACTACGGCAACACCGGCTTCCGCGAAACCGAGATCACCATCGACGGCAAACCGGCAGGCGTGGCCCCTGTCTACCCCTGGATCTTTACCGGTGGCATCGATTACTTTATGTGGGAGCCGATCCCCGGCGTCCAGACCCTCAATTTCAAGCCCTTCCGCGTCGACTTGACACCCTTCGCCAGCCTGCTCTCCAACGGAAAAACTCACACTGTCGGCTTGCAGGTCTTCAACGCCAACAGTTACTTCCTCGTCGCCGCCAATCTGCTGGTCTACACCGATCCCCTCCTGAAAACCGTTACCGGCGAATTGGTCTCAAACACCCTCCCCGCCGAACCTACTCCCACGGTGATCGACGGCATCACTTCCGGCGGCAACGGCGACGCCTATGGCACCGTCACGATCGAATCCTCTCGCCCCTACGCCATCACCGGCTATGTGAATACCTCGCTCGGCAAGGTGCAAACCGTGGTCAACGAGGATGTGGAGTTCCGGCAAGTCCAATACTTCACCATCGATTCCACCGAGTATGTGCAGAATGTGGTGCAGTCTACCTCGGTCACCGGAGGCTCCACGACCACCCTCAACGGCGTCACCACAGCCCTGAACACCGATTATTCGTATCCGTTTACCGTGGACTACGCTGCCGTCCTCGCCTCCAATGGCAGCGAGACCGTGACCACCCAGACCGACCAGCAGTATCTTGTTGGATCGACGCAATGGCTGGGCACGAACTCCGAGTATTCCTCCAACGAATCCAACACTGTCACCGCCCAGGACACGCTCAACTTCGACTCTTCGGGCAATTTCACCGGCATCAGCAACACCAAAAGTTCGCAAACTGAGGTCTTAGGCGACACCTTCGGCTACTGCTATAGCCGAACGCTGAACTCGGCGGGGCTTAAACTGACCGGTGTGATTTTCAACGCCTCTTGCGAAAACTAAGAGCCAGCCGTGGCCCTCGCCGGCAGTGCGATCCGCATGGCCGGCGAAGGCTTCCGTAAACCCCAATCGCTGTGCTTCAATAAGAGCCGTCCCAGGAGGCGCCATCGGATGCCGCTCAAGATTCTGCTGATCGTCTTTGCCGCAGCTCAACTCATCGTCCTCCCCCTTTGCGCGCAGATGGACAAGCGCGAGCCGCTCACCTCCGCGCAGGTTGAAGAGATTCGCGAAGCGGGCATCTATCCGGTAGAGCGCGTCAAGCTCTATACCAAATACCTCAACGAACACGCCGACTCGCTCAAGAGCCTGACCAGCCGCGCTCACTCCGCCGCCCGCGTCCAGCGCATAGACAACGAACTCAAGGACTTTGCCGCGCTGTTGGATGAGTTAGGCTCGAACCTCGACACCTACTCCGACCGCCACGCCGATATCCGCCTCGCGCTCAAGCCCCTCAACGAAGCCACTCCCCACTGGCAGGAGATTCTCCGCGCCCTGCCCGGCGAACACGGCTTCGACCTCTCCCGCAAAGAGGCCATTGAGGCCGGCGACGACCTCGCCGACCAAGCCAAACGCCTGGAGCAGGAGCAGCTCGAATACTTCCGCATCCACAAAGACGAAAAAGGCCAGGAACGCGCTGAGCCGAAGTAAGCCTTCGGAGCTTATTGAGAATCTTGATCTTTGTATTAGGGCACGGCTTCAGCCGTGCCGCTAGCGCCCTCAACATCACCGGGCTTTAGCCTCTGAGGGAACGCAATCTTACTACTAACCCACCACTCAATAATGCTCATTTACGCATAATGCTTTATATGGCATAATTTATCCGTGAGTTGGTCCGCTTACTTCCACCCGAAGTTCGATGCCGAGGTCGAAGAGTTGTCGGATGCTGTGCAGGATGCATTGGCCGTCGCTCTCGCACCGCTGCGGATCTTTGGTCCGGCTTTGGGACGGCCGGACGTAGACACGCTGAACGGTTCGCGGTACGCGAATATGAAGGAACTTCGCTTCAGAGCTGACGGCGGTGTCTGGCGGGTTGCCTTTGCATTCAACCCGCAAAGAAACGCAATTCTGCTCGTCGCCGCAGATAAATCAGGCGTAAGCGAAGCAAAGTTTTACAAGCGGTTGATCGAGAAAGCCGATGCGCGATACAAGGAACACCTCGACGGCCTTTAAACAAATGGAGGAAGTGAAATGCCCGGATTGAGATCGGTGGATGACTGGATTGCTTCTTTGCCAATTGAGCGGCAGCAGGTAATCGAAGCAAAGGGGAAGGAATTGATTGCCAAAGTGAAGCGCCGCATGACCCTCCAGCAACTGCGCAAGGGCCGCAAGATCAGCCAGGCGACGGTTGCCGAAGCTCTGGGCATCGGCCAGATGCAGATTTCGCGGCTGGAGAAGCGCAAGGACCCGCGCCTCTCCACGATGCAGCGCACCGTAGCGGCAATGGGTGGCCACCTGACGCTGATTGCCACCTTCCCCGACCAGGAGCCGGTGATTCTGCTTGCTTCGGAGGCGACGGGAAAGGCGAAGCGAAACGCGAAGAAGGCCTGATGCGCGGCAAAATCGAACTCTTCGGCCTGGACATGCTGGTCAATATGCTCGCCACCGCTGGGCTGCGCGTGACGTTGCGGGTGAAGAAGGCAACATGAGGCGGTTTAATCCCACATCTCAAGATTGAGATGTGGGATGCCCAGCAGTTGAGGGACGGTGAAAAATGAAAGGCGAATGCAGTCAATGCAAGGTGACGTTGACGTTCGATAACGCCTCGCTCTCCGTAGCAAGCACCGGATATGGTCGCTGCAGGTCGTGTGAAAACTCGCATACAAAGGGGCGATCGCGGACACTCGGCGGAAGGTTCACTTTGGGGCGTTCTCAAGCCAAGTTCAATAAACACAAGTGGGATCTGAGCTTTCAGCAATACGCCGCGATAGTGTCTTCTGACCAATGCTTCTACTGCGGTAAGCCGCTTCCAACAGCGGCAGCTGGGTTAGACCGAAAAGACAATGGCGATTACACTTGGGATGCCGTATTTCCATGTTGCGGAAAACAGCCGCGTTCTGCTGGCCCACGGGGATGCAATGAGACCAAGAGTGGCGAGATAGCACCAATCCTCCTATTCGTCCGAAGATGGTACGAAAAGTACGGAACTCTCCCGACAGAACAGGATTTCATCAACAAGGTGCGTGAGTTTGAAGCTGGGCGAGATGCAGCGCTCAAGGTTATTTGTAGTCTGGATCTACAAGATCTTAGGAAATTAAGAAGGTCCAAATCAGTTCGAGAATATATAGAGCATATTTCACAAATAGCATAGAGGAGGCCAGTTGCAATCACTCAGGGGCTGAAAGCCCGCGTTCATCTTTCTGTCTTTGCGGCACGACTGAAGTCGTGCTCTGACACAATGCCGGTTGAATTACAGGCCCCGATTCATTGACACAAAGCTGGCCTCTGAAATGCGCTCTAGTACACTGAAGTGTTCCCCAATCTCCGGGAAAGACCGCAGGAGGCCCACATGGCATCGATCATTCCTCCGGCAGTTCCATCCGAATCGCGCCCTGGGCGCTTTGGCGTTTACGGTGGCCGCGCTGTGCCCGAGACGCTGATGGCCGCGCTGATCGAGTTGATCCGGAAGCAAGAGCAGGCCAAGTCAAAAGCAGCGCCTCAAACGATATCATTATTTCGACTGTTTCGTTTATTTCGTTTATAATCCAACCCATAGAGGCTCGTTTCCCGCTTCTGGAGGCGCGATGACCACATCCATACTTGATCCGATTTCAATTCCGATTGCTCAACAGGAGCAGCTCCGGGAACTCCAAAAGCTGATGCGAAAGGAGGGAAAAGCCTCTTTAGTCGGCAAGGGCGGAGAACCAGCCCTGGAGCTGCCCGATGCTGTCTACTCGCTTCTACTGAGCATTCTTGGAGGGATGCAAGAGGGCAAGGCGATCTCGATCGTGCCCGTGACGCAGGATCTGACTACGCAAGAGGCGGCCAATTTCCTCGGCGTTTCGCGGCCTTTCTTCGTCAAACTTTTGGAAACAGGCAAGCTGCGCTATCACAGGACGGGAACCCATCGACGGGTCTACCTGAAGGATCTGATGGCCTACAAACAGCACCGGGACCAGGACAAGATGGATGCGATCAACCGGATTGCTCAATTTGAAGAAGATGCCGGGTTGTACGATAAGGTGTTGCTCCCGGACGGATAATGCCTGACTACCAAGTCATTTTGGACGCTTGCGTCCTTATAAACGCGGCACTCCGAGATACATTGCTGCGCATCGCGGAGCCACCTCGTCTGTATCTGCCGCGCTGGTCCGAAGAGATTATTGTTGAAACTACGCGAACCCTCGAAACCAAATTGGGCATGACACAAGAACAGACCGCGTACCTCGTCAGTGAACTGCGCAAGCACTTTGAGGATGCCTGGACAGAGGGCTATGAGCCGTTCATCCCAATCATGGCGAACCATCCCAAGGACCGCCACGTTCTTGCCGCCGCTGTACGCTCGGGCGCACAAACTATCGTGACGTTCAACCTGAAGGACTTCCCGGAAGACGCGCTATTGCCCTGGAACATTACGGCGCAAAGCCCCGACGAATTCCTGGTTCATCAGTACCACCTTGCGCCGGAAGTTGTGGTCCAAAAACTGCAAGAGCAAGCCGCAAGGCATGGCGGCATGGAACGCTTACTGTCTATACACAACAAAATTGCCCCTGAATTTGTTGCTCTGATCCACAAACACTCGTTCTGATGGCTTCGCTGCTTCCTTGTACACTGAAATGTTCCCCAATCTCCGAGAAAACCCGCAGGAGGCCCACATGGCATCGATCATTCTTCCCGCAGTTCCATCCGAATCGCGCCCTGGGCGCTTTGGCGTTTACGGTGGCCGCTATGTGCCGGAGACGCTGATGGCCGCGCTGGTCGAGTTGGAGAACGAATACGCCATTGCCAAGGCCGACGCAGCTTTTCAGGCCGAGTTGGCCGGCCTGCTCAGGGATTTTGCCGGGCGGCCCACGCCACTCACCTACTGCAAACGGCTCACGGAGCAGTTGGGCGGAGCCAAAATCTACCTCAAGCGCGAAGACCTGCTGCACACCGGCGCGCACAAGATCAACAACTCTCTCGGCCAGGCGCTACTGGCTCAGCGGATGGGCAAAAAGCGCATCATCGCCGAGACGGGCGCGGGCCAGCACGGCGTGGCCACGGCCACCGTCTGCGCGCTGTTGGGCCTGGAATGCGTGATCTACATGGGCGAAGTGGACATGGAGCGTCAGCATCTCAATGTGCTTCGTATGCGCCTTCTTGGGGCCGAAGTCCGTAGTGTCTCCTCGGGATCGCGGACGCTGAAAGACGCCATCAGCGAGGCAATGCGCGACTGGGTCACCAACGTCCGGACAACTTACTATCTGCTCGGCAGCGCTCTCGGCGCGCATCCTTACCCGACCATGGTCCGCGACTTCCACCGCTGCATCTCGATTGAGATGAAGGAGCAGATTCTCGAAAAAGAAGGCCGGTTGCCCAACGCAGTGATCGCCTGCGTTGGAGGCGGATCGAATGCCATCGGCGCGTTTTACGAGTTCATCCCTGACCGCCAGGTTCGGCTGATCGGCGTCGAGGCCGGTGGGCGCGGAACCGCTCTCGGTGAACACGCCGCGCGCTTCAGAGGCGGCGAGCCTGGGGTTTTGCAAGGAACGTACTCCTATGTTTTGCAAGATGAAAACGGGCAGATCGCGCTGACTCACTCGGTCTCTGCGGGGCTGGATTATGCGTCGATTGGCCCGGAGCACGCGGCGCTGCATGACTCGGGCCGCGCCGAGTACACCTCGCAGGATGACGCGGCGGCTCTCGATGCCGTGGTCCGCCTGGCCCGCACCGAGGGAATTCTGCCCGCCCTCGAAAGCGCGCACGCCGTGGCCGAGGCGCTGCGCCTTGCTCCCAAGCTGCCCGCGCATGAAATACTGGTGGTGAACCTCAGTGGACGCGGCGACAAGGATATGGGTATCATTGCCGCCGAGTTGAAGCTGGATGAGATTTAACCGCAGGCCGTATAGATCACAGAAATTCTGAAGACTCCGATGGCGATTTTGTTTGCAGAAAAACCCGGCTTGGTTGTTTATTTGACAGCTGGCGACCCTAGCCTTGCTGCCACTTGCGAGATCGCCATTGCCGCCATCGACGCGGGCGCGGCAGTGATTGAGCTGGGCGTCCCGTTCAGCGATCCGCTGGCCGACGGCCCGGTGATTCAACGCGCCAGTGAGCGAGCAGTCGCCCGAGGAACGCGGCTCAAGGATGTTTTGCAAATCGCCAAAGAGATTCGGGCAGCGCGCCCCGCTGCGGGCTTGGTCATCTTCAGCTATTTCAATCCGATTCTGCGCTACGGACTCGCGAAGTTCGCAGACGACGCAGCCGCCTGTGGAGCAGACGGTGTGCTGGTGACGGACATGATCGTCGAAGAGGCCGCCGAATATCTCGCCGAAATGGCCCGCGTGAATCTCGCGCCAATTTTTTTGGCCGCGCCCACCAGCTCTGACGAACGGCTGCAGGCCATTGCGACGCACTCTAAAGGCTTCGTCTACGCCATCTCCCGCACTGGCATTACCGGCAAGCAGCAGAGTCTTACCGCTGACGCTGAGTCGCTCGTCGCCCGTATCCGCCGCTTTTCGAATCAAGGCGGGACCACTCTGTCCATCGCAGTCGGCTTCGGCATCAGCAACAGCGAGCACTTTGCCCAGGTGGGCAGCTTCGCGGATGCCGCGGTGGTTGGCAGCGCAATTGTTGAGCTGATTGAGCGCTCAACACCCGAGGATGCGCCCGGCGCTGTCGCCCGATTTATAAAGGGTCTGCGCCAGCCTGAGGCAGCGCTGACCCGGTAAAACAGCCTTCAGCCCTTAGCTATCAGCTTTTAGCTTCTCTGCCGTAAGATTCCGCCGGAGAAGTGGGCATCTGCACTATGCAAGCTAAGGGCTAAAAGCTAATAGCCAAAAGCCAGCCACTCTTCACGAGGATGAAATGACGCTCGAAGAATTGCGTGAACAGATCGATGTGCTTGACCGCCAGCTTGTGGCGCTGCTCAGTGAGCGCGCCAAAGCGGCCAAGCAAATTGGGCACCTGAAGGCCGCCACCTCGCTGCCGGTTTATGAGCCGGGCCGCGAAAAGGTGATCTACGCCAACGTGCGCGCCGCGAACCTTGGCCCGCTGCCCGACATCGAGCTGTTGCATATCTACGAGCGCATCATCGACGTGATGCGCGCCCTGCAGAAGAACGAGTTGGCTTCAGAGAGAAATGCTCAGGCAGCTTTGCCGGGCCAAGAAGCAGGCGCCGAGACGCCTGAGACAGGGAATTCGCAATGATTGTCGCAATGCAGGAGAAGGCCACCGAAGAGCAGATTGACGCCGTCATCGGCATGATCGTCGAATCGGGACTCAACGTACATCGCACCACGGGCGCATCGCAAACCATCCTCGCCGGCGTGGGCAATACCGGCGTCATCGATTTGACCAAATTCGAGCTGATGCCCGGCGTGCTGCGCGTGCATCGCATCAGCTCGCCGTATAAATTGGCCGGGCGCGGCTTCCGCCCTGAAGGCACAGTCGTTGAGTTCTCGAACGGCGAAAAGATCGGCGGCGAAAAAGTCGCCGTCATTGCCGGGCCATGTTCGATTGAAAACCGCGAGCAGATTTTTGAAATTGCCAAGTGCGTGAAGGCCACCGGCGCGGGCTTTCTGCGCGGCGGCGCCTTCAAGCCGCGCAGTTCGCCGTATGCCTTCCAGGGCATGGGCATTCCCGGCCTCGAATTGATGCGTGAGGCCGCCGATGCCCACGGCCTGCTCACCGTCAGCGAGGTTATGGAAATCTCGCAGATCGAGCCAATGCTGCCGCTCGTTGATTGCTTCCAGGTGGGCGCGCGCAACATGCAAAACTTCAACCTGCTGCGCGAGCTGGGCCAGACGCGCAAGCCGGTCCTGCTCAAGCGCGGCATCGCGGCAACGCTTGAAGAACTGCTGCTCTCCGCCGAGTACATCATGAGCGGCGGCAACTACGACGTCATCCTCTGCGAGCGCGGCATCCGCACTTATGAAACCGCTACGCGCAACACGATGGATATTTCTGCGATTCCGGTGATTCACAAACTCTCGCACCTGCCCATCGTCGGCGACCCCTCGCACGGCACCGGCCGCCGCGATATGGTGGGACCGATGGCCAAAGCCGCCGTAGCAGCGGGCGCAGACGCTATTCTGGTGGAGATTCACCCGAATGCCGATAAGGCTGCCAGCGACGCGGCGCAAACCTTGTTCCATGATCAGTTTGAAAAGCTGATGGTGGAGTTACGGGTGATTGCGGGGGCGGTGGGGCGGATGTTGTAGCGCAGCGAGTGAGCGGAGCTGGAATTGGTTCATGTCCGATGGTTATCCGGCCTTTCCGGCTCCGCTAATCTGGGAAATACATCCGGTCCTAGTGTTCAAGAGGCTGAAAATGAGCGTTCACTTCCGAAAGCGATTTTTGGTTCCCTTCATTCAATTTGGGCTGATTCTTACCGGTATTGGATCCCAGCAATGCATCAAGGGGTACGACTATCGTGTTGCTGCAAAACATGAGATGACTACTGTTGGGCATATCGTGTACGTTCCAGCAGGCAGGGGGAGCTATAAATACGAGTTTTGGGTCGACGGGGTCAAGATGGTAGATTCCGCCAGGCTCTGCACGACTCCACTCATGCCGGATGCGTGCAAACATTACGGTCCCGTGTTGGTGTATTACTCTTACCAACCATATTCGAACTCACTTCTCCAAGACTTTTCTATCGCTTGCAACTTCCCCATCCAAGTTGGAAAACTCCTACTCGCAATAGGCCTGCCGTTGCTCATTTTTCCATCTGTAATTCTCGCCGTTCTGATGTATAGGTCTAGTCGCGGGAATGGTTCGTATGCAAATGCAATCCATATAGTTCCGGGCGAGTGATTCCCGTCTTCGCGTCACCACCATGGAGCTTCGTAGATTAATCTGATAACGAGACGAATGATCGACCGCATCACCATCATCGGCACCGGCTTGCTGGGCGCATCGGCAGGCCTGGCGTTGCGCGCGGCGGGGTTTCGCGGCTCCATTGTCGGCTGGAATCGCGGCGCGGAAGGCGCGCAGCTTGCGTTGGATGCCGGTGCGATTGATTCCATTGCCACTGATGCTTTGAAAGCAGCGCGTGAGAGCCAGGTTGTTCTGCTGGCAACGCCCGTCTACGCCATTCTCGATTGGATGGAAAAACTCTCTGGGGTTCTTGGACCTGAACATCTGGTTACCGATGTCGGCAGCACCAAAGGCCAGATCACCACTGCCGCTACGCGTCTCTTCAATCAGCCCAATCGTGCGGCCTTTCTGCCCGGTCATCCCATGGCGGGCAAGGAGCGCGGAGGCGCGGCATTGGCCGACGCCGATCTCTTTCGCGGCGCGGTCTGGCTCTTTACCGACGATGCAACCTGGCAACGTTCCGCGCACTCCGCCGCGCTCATCCAAGCATGGCGCGAGTGGGTTGTGGCCATCGGCTCCAAAACCATCGACCTCGACCCCGCGCGCCACGATGAGCTAGTCGCCTGGGTAAGCCACTTACCGCAATTTCTATCTACGGCGCTAAGTGCTTTGCTGCAAGATGAAGTGGGCGCAGCGCCGGAGCTGCGCGATGTGGGCGGGCGCGCGCTGCGGGAGATGACGCGCCTGGGTGCAAGTCCGTACTCGATGTGGCGCGATATTGCGGCGACGAATTCGGAAGCCATCCAGGCCGCGCTGCTGGCCCTAGAACAGCGGCTCGCTCATCTGCGCGAAAACCTGAAAACTCCTGAACTACGCGACGAGTTTGAGCGCGCCAACAGTTTCCGTCGCGAGTAGGCATCCTACCGAGCAATTTATTCGCCAGCCTGTGAAAGGTGCGGGCGCGGACGTCCGCACGACAGCCGGTCTGGAGACCGGCGCTACTCTTCGAAAACCTGCGAGAAATGCGAACCATCCTGCTAACTGGCTGACTCGCTGACCTGCTGACTAGCTGGTAGCTGGTCTATTGATCGCCGCTCAAGATCGAGCCGACAATCCCGCCCAGCAAGCCACCACCGACCGCCTGCGCTGGAATGGACTGGCGTTCGCCTTGCGGCAGATACTCGCCGATTTGATGCGCCAGGCGCGAGATGGGCAGCGTTTGCAACCACACCTGCCCCGGCCCGGTTAGCGCGGCCAGGAAAATTCCATCCCCGCCGAAGATCGCGTTCTTGATGCCGGGGACGGTCGTGATCTGAAACGAGACCGAGGTATGGAATGCGCCCACATGGCCAGGATGCACGCGCAGCATCTCGCCGGGCGCGAGTTCCTTCTTGATCAGCTCGCCGGAAAGCTCCAGCCATGCCGTGCCGATGCCACCGACGCGTTGCAGTACGAATCCGCTGCCGCCAAAGATGCCGGCGCCAAGAGATTGCTGGAAGCCGATACCGATGCTTACCTGATCCGTGGCGCACAAAAAGCCGTGGCGGTGCACCATCAAATCATTGCCGGGCGAGAGCTGTACCTGAACAATATGCCCTGGAACCTTGGTGGCAAAGGAGACTTCGCCGGGATATCCGATGGCGCGGTACTCGGTCATAAAAAGGCTGCCGCCGCCGACTACGCGCTTGAGCGCGCCAAAAATTCCACCGCCGCCGCCGAACTGCGTATGGGTGGTCATCTGAATCGAGCTGGTCATCCACGAAAGCTCGCCGCTCTCGGAATAAACGCTCTCGTTGGGGTCAAGCTGCACATCCAGCACGGGCATCGTTGTGCCCTGAATACGAGTCTGCATGGAATCCCTCCTGTTGAAAACAAGTCTATCTGCCGCTGCCGGGCGTGTGTCGAGCGAAAAAGCGTGCTCCGGATGAAGAATCGGGAAATATCGAACCCGGATCATTGATACGATCCTACGAAGGGAATCGTTCCTTGCTCCGGTTTACGCGCCACCAATTCTTCTCCGGCGCAATGGAATGCTGCGGATTTGTTACCCTGTAATAAGACGACTTGGGAACGAACCGCCGCAAGCGCCGCTCGATGAATCCCGCGACTTTCGCAACCTGTCTGCATCTCTTCTATAAGAACAATTTCGAGATTGGGAACCCATGACGACGACCGCACCCGCCGCACTGCCTGAGCTGACCACCGACGACCTTGCCCGCTACTCCCGCCATCTGATCTTGCCTGAGGTGGGCATGGAGGGCCAGCAAAAGCTCAAGGCCGCAAAGGTGCTCTGCGTAGGCACCGGGGGGCTGGGTTCGCCCTTGGCCCTCTATCTCACCGCGGCCGGCATCGGCACGCTGGGCCTGGTCGATTTCGACGTAGTGGACGCAAGCAACCTGCAGCGCCAGATCATCCACTCCACCAAGGACATTGGCCGCAAGAAGCTGGACTCAGCCGAGGAAAAGCTCAAGGCGCTGAATCCGGCCATCAACATCGTCAAGCACGAAACGATGCTTTCCAGCGCCAACGCCCTCGACATCATCAAGGACTACGACATCGTCGCCGACGGCACCGACAACTTCCCGACCCGCTATCTGGTCAACGATGCCTGCGTGTTGCTGGGCAAGCCGAACGTATACGGCTCGATCTTCCGCTTTGAGGGCCAGGCCAGCGTCTTCGCCACTGAAGCTGGTCCCTGCTACCGCTGCCTCTATCCCGAGCCGCCGCCGCCCGGCCTGGTTCCCAGTTGCGCCGAGGGTGGAGTTCTGGGCATTCTGCCCGGACTCCTCGGCACCATTCAGGCCACCGAGGCCATCAAGCTGATTCTCGGCAAAGGTGAGCCGCTCATTGGCCGTCTGCTGCTGGTCAACGCGCTCGATATGCGCTTCCGCGAGTTGAAGCTGCGCAAGAATCCCGAGTGCCCAGTCTGCGGCACAAACCCGACCATCAAAGAGCTGATCGATTATCAGCAGTTCTGCGGCTTTGCCCCAGAATCCCCCGAGGAGAAGACAGTGAAGAACGGAATCCCCCAACTCACCGTAAAGGAACTCAAAGCACGCATCGATGCCGGAGAAGATATTTATCTCATCGATGTGCGCGAACCCTACGAGTATCAGATCGCGCAGATCGGCGGAAAGCTGATCCCCCAGAACGAAGTTCCGCAGCGTCTTGGCGAGATCGACCGCGAGCGCGAGGTCATCGTCCATTGCCGCAGCGGCGTCCGCTCACAGCGCATCGCCGAGTACCTCAAGCAGGCTGGCTACCCGCGCGTCGTCAACCTCGCCGGCGGCATTCTGGCTTGGAGCGACGAGATCGATCCCAAGGTGCAGAAGTACTGAGCGGCTGCAACAGGGATTGCCGGGTGCCGCGAAGATGGAAGATTTAACCCTCATAGGCAAGCATATTCGTCTTGAACCGCTTGGCCACGGCCACGCAGAGAGACTTGCTGCGGCTGCCACCCCTGATCCATCCCTCTATAAATGGAGTCCTGTTTCGCAAGGTGTCGACGAGGCTGTAAAGTACATTGAAACCGCTCTTGCTTGGCAGAATGCGGGTACAGCTGTTCCCTTCGCGATTGTTCGCCTCGAAGACAACGCCATCATTGGCTCGACGCGGTTCTGGAATATCGAGCGATGGGCCTGGCCACAGGATCATGCGCGGTACGGGCGCATCCATCCTGATGCCTGCGAGATCGGCTACACATGGCTGGCCCCCTCGGCCATTCGCACTGCCGCCAACTCTGAAGCAAAACTGCTGATGCTCACACACGCCTTTGAAACCTGGCAGATCTTCCGCGTCTGCCTGCACACCGACGTTCGCAACCTGCGTTCACGCGCCGCCATCGAGCGCATCGGAGGAAAGTTCGAGGGAATCCTTCGCGCTCACCGTCTGGCAGCCGACATCATTCCACGCGACTCTGCGCGGTATTCGATCATCGCGGCAGAATGGCCGGATGCAAAGAGCCGGCTGAGTCTGCTCCTAGACCACCCGTAGGTGGATCGACAGCGCGGCCTCCATCCTCTGATCGAGTTTTTTCTCCACCTTTATTAGGCTGCGGTCTTACCCAGAACGTGTTCTATTGGGGATACTGTGCCGGTCATGCCTTCCCCAGCCCCTGCGCAACGCAGGCAATTTGGCCTTGCCACGGCGATTGCGATCGTTGTAGGCGAGTCCATTGCGCTGGGAATCTTTCTCTCGCCCGCCTCAATGGCCAAGTCTCTCGGCTCGCCGCTGCTGCTGGCCCTTGCATGGCTGGCAATGGCGTTGATGGCTCTGTGCGGCGCATTGTGCTACGCCGAACTCGCAATCCGTTTTCCTGAGTCGGGTGGTGAATATATCTACCTGCGCGCCGGCTACGGAGACCGCATTGCCTTTCTTTATGGCTGGATGAGTTCCATCGTAATGTATCCCGGAGTAGCAGCGGCACTGGCGGTCGGCGCATCGGCCTATGTAGCTGAGGCGCTTCCGCTCGACCAGCGGATGATTGCCTTGATTCCAGCAGGTATCCTGTGCGTCTTCGGCCTGGTTAACTTGTTGGGGACCAGATTGAGCGGCGCGCTGATGACGTTCATCAACATATTCAAGCTGATAATTTTGTTTGCGCTAGTTGGCTGGGCGGTTCTTTCCGGCCACGCGCATCTCGCCAATCTCAGGCCTCTCTGGGAACGGCGTCCCGGCTCCGAAGCTCTCATTCCCGCCTTTGCCGGCGCAATGGTCAGCGCTTTTTTCAGTCTTGGCGGATGGTGGGAGGCCAGCAAGATCGCAGGCGAAGTCCGCAATCCCCGCCGCACATTGCCGCTTGCATTTCTTGGCGGCGTAAGCGTGGTTACGCTCATCTATCTGCTCATCAGCGCGGCTTTTTTAGCCGTCCTGCCAATCGAACGCATCACTTCAAACACGGCTTTTGTCGCGCAGTTTGGCGAGGCCCTCTTTGGAACGGCAGGAGCGAAAATACTCTCCCTCTGCGTTCTTGTTTGCGTCTTTGGCGGCATGGCCGCATTGACCATCGCCGCTCCGCGCGTGACCTATGCGATGGCCCAAACCGGCGTATTCTTTCCGTCTTTTGGAAGGCTACATTCACGATTTGGAACGCCGGCCAATGCCATCTTGCTACAGACCGGCCTGTCGCTTGGCGCGCTCTTTCTCGGAGCCTTCGACCGCATCCTGGCCTATATCATCTTCTCCGTCGTGCTGTTTCTCGCACTGGCTGCCTCTGCGCTGTTTCGCCTGAAAGAGCCAGTCCGGGAATGGTGGTTCCCCGCTGCGCCAATTCTTTACATCGGTCTTTCGCTTGTCGTTGCACTGCTGATCCTCATGCACAATCCGTTGCCCGCGCTGGTTGGCGTAGGCATTGTTCTCTGCGGCTTGCCCATTCATCAATTCCTCACTGCGCGCCAGATCGCCGCGCCCATTCCCAACCAAGGGAGTTAACCCGATGCCCCACATCAATCTTCCCGAAGGGCTGCAAGGCATTCGCGCCGCGATGGCCTTTCGCCCCGAAACTGCAAAGCCACTCAATGAACTGGCCGAGACGCTGCTCCATGCGCCCAACTCGCTCACTCCCGGCGAGCGCGAACTGATCGCGACCTATGTCTCTTCGCAGAACGATTGCTACTTCTGCCAGACCATCCACGGAGCCATTGCCGCAGCGCATCTCGAAGGCGATGAAGAGCTGGTTCGACGCGTGAAGACTGACTTTGGCAACGCGGATATCTCCGCCAAGCTCAAGGCTCTGTTGGCAATCGCGGGCAAAGTGCAAAAGGGCGGCAAATACGTTACCGCCGCCGATGTTGAAGCCGCCCGGCAACAGGGCGCGACAGATATGGAAATTCACGACACCGTTCTGATCGCCGCCGCCTTCTGCATGTACAACCGCTATGTGGACGGGCTAGATACTTGGCAGCCGCACGACGAGGAACTCTACCGCCAGCGTGGCCAGAAGACCGCCAAAGAAGGCTATGTGACCATGAGCAGAGAATATCTGCCGCAGGAGAGCTCTGTATAGCTCGAAACTTCGCATAGCAAGGAGAAAGACAATGCCGCATATTTCATTACCAGAAGAATTGCCGGGGATCAGCTCCGCATTCGCGTTCCGTCCGGAGACATCCAAACCCCTGCGCGAGTTGGCCCATATTCTGCTCTATGAGCCGAACAGCCTGTCGCCCGGCGAGCGCGAGCTGATCGCGACCTATGTTTCTTCTTTGAATGACTGTACCTTCTGCCAACTCAGCCACGGCGCGGCCGCAGCGTGTCATCTGGGCGGCAATGAGACGGTGAAACAGGTTCACACAGATTTTCAGCAAGCGCCCATTTCACAGAAGCTGAAGCGGTTGCTGGCAATCGCAGGCCAGGTGCAGCGCGGAGGAAAGAACGTCACGCGCACCGCCGTCGAAGCCGCGCGGGAACAGGGCGCAACCGACATCGAGATTCACGATACAGTGTTGATCGCCGCCGCATTCTGCATGTTCAACCGCTATGTGGACGGCCTGGCTACCTGGCAGCCGCACGATGAGCAACTGTATGCGCAGATGGGCGCGCATCTTGCTCGGGAAGGCTATCTCACTTCGTCCGTCCGCCCGCGCCTCGATAGCTGACTTGAGCTATCTGGAAGTCGCCAGTCTCGCGCAATGGCCTCGTGGCGCGCAAGCGCCGTTCGCCCCACTGCAGGTGGCGCAGGTTGGTGGCTAGTGGGCCATCTGCGTCTGATACTCAGCAGGTTTGCCGTTCTCATCCATCTTGCCGAAGATCATCTTGCCGCTGGCGGTTTGCAGCACGCTGGTCACTGAAATTTCCACGGCCCGACCAATCATCTTGCGCGCATGATCGACGACAACCATGGTCCCATCGTCCAGATAGCCCACGCCCTGGTTGAACTCCTTGCCTTCTTTCAGGATCACGACGTTCATGTGCTCGCCAGGCAGAACAACCGGCTTGAGAGCATTGGCCAAGTCGTTGATGTTCAGCACCTCTACGTGGTGCAGATGAGCTACCTTGTTCAGATTGAAGTCGTTGGTCACCACCTTAGCCTCCCACTTCTTGGCCAGTTCCAGCAACTTCAGATCCACCTCGCGAATCGTGGGGAAGTCGTCCGGCACAATCTGCACACGGATGTTGGTGTTGGATTGCATCCGTTGCAGCATATCCAGGCCGCGGCGCCCACGCTGCCGCTTTGAGCCATCGGTCGAGTCGGCCACTACCTGCAACTCCCGCAGCACAAACTCCGGCACCACCATCATGCCGTCGATAAACCCTGCCTCGGCGATGTCGGCAATGCGCCCGTCGATAATCACGCTGGTATCCAGCACCTTGGCGCTACGGCGCGTCGGTTTTTCGGTCGAGAAGACCGTGCCCAACGCCGAGGGGTTCAACAGGTCGCCCTTGTTGGCTCCCACCAGCAAGCCCACGTAGGTCATCAGCAGCAGCACAAAGATCTGCAGTACCGCGGAGTTGGCTCCGGGCGCGAGAGCGCTGCGCAGCACCATGCAGAAGAGCGCCGCGCCGAAGATACCAAGCACGCTTCCGGTGACCGCGCCAATCAGCCGTCTCAGGCTGAGAGCCCGCACGCGCAGTTCAAAGATAATGACCGCGCCCGATGCAGCCGCGCCAACGGCCGCGCCTAACCATCCATCCAATCCGAAGGGACGAAGAAAATAACAGACTCCGGCCAATACTGCCACAAACAGAAGACGAATCAAAATAAGATCCATAAAGCCCATCCAGACAGACGGAGGGAAAAAACGCCTGTCTCGGTACAAGAGGTGAGTATGCTCACCGGAGCGTGTTGCCGTCAAGAGGCGATTGTTTTCCTCTAAAGAGAGCTGTTCCGGTATGGGACAAAGTAAATGTTTACTAAACAGCCCCCCGCAGCAGCCGACGATATCGCGTTGAGTAAAAAAGGGTGTTGGAGAGAGTGCCTCTCCAACACCCGACGAGACAAGCGACTCGCTGACCTTCGGCAAGAGATCGTTATCGTAAACGCAACCCAGATCCGGGGTTTGGGCGTCTTGTCTGCTTGCAACCGCCAGCGATGTTAACGCTAACTTCTGAAATTTTGGACTGTCAATACAATTCTTACCCTCAGGCTAAAATCATGAGATTCGCTGAGCGTGATATAACTGAGAACGCTATCATCCAAGAGGTGCGCATGGGCGCGGAAGCAGATTTATTCGTTATCGTTTACGATGTCGGTGGAAGCCATATTTCAGCCGCGGCCTGCCGCCGGGGCGACTACCAACTGGGTACGACCGTTACCAAAAGCCACCCTGCAGAACAATCCAGCAACGCATTTTCCGACCTCCTTTTTGCTCTCGGAACCGAAGCGTCGCAAGGCATACAGGGCGTAGCGGGAGCCTCGCTTGCCTTTCCCGGCCCCTTTGACTACGCAGCCGGCATCAGCAGGATGACCCACAAGCTTCCCTACCTCTTCGGCTTTGACCTCCGTCATGCTCTGGCGGAGCGATTTGGCTGGCAGGATTCACAAGTCCGCTTCCTCAACGACGCCGAGGCCTTCTTGCTCGGCGAAATCGGCGCCGGCGCGGCAAAAGGCTTTGATCGAGCCGTTGGCATCACCCTCGGCACCGGTGTCGGCTCGGCCTTTGCCGTCGGCGGCAAGCTGGTCACCGAAGGGCCCGGAGTCCCTCCCGGCGGAGAAATCTGGAACCTGCCTTATGATGGCGGAATCCTCGAAGACGCCATCTCCACCCGCGCCCTCCAGGCCGACTACCAGCGCCGCACCGGCATCCTCAGTGAAGTTTCGCAGATGGCCGCGGCAGCCAACGACAACCCGGCAGCCGAAGAGGTATTCGCGCACTTCGGCCAGCACCTGGGCCGCACACTCGGCAAGATTCTCTCCGCATTTCATCCAGATGTGATCGTGATTGGCGGCGGCATCTCCCGCTCGGCGCAGTTGTTTCTACCCGCCGCGCAGGCCCAGTTCAATGGCGTGAGAATTCCGCTGCAAATCTCTACGCTGCTCGAAAACGCGGCTCTCGCCGGAGCCGGGGTTCACTTTTTCAACTCGTAGCGGGCGATTCTGCAATCGCTCGTACAAACAAGGCGACCCGCTCTCTTGCTGCAAAACAACAGAGCGGGCCGCCTGATCTATCTCGGAACCAAAACTACCGGCTGAAGTTCACATAACTCCGCAGGGCATAGAGCCGGAATCCGCCCGCCGCATCTGCAACCACCTGCAACGGCACAGGCCGCTTCAGTTTAGTATCGCTGGTTGAGTTAACCGTCAGCACCGTGTGCGCTCCCACATCTTGCACCACAAACTTGTCACCTGCCAGAAAACCAACGCCGTAGGCACCCGCCGGAAGGCTCTGGCCGCCGATTTTGATGGGAACCTCAGTGATGAAATACGCCTGATAGGTAGACTGCAATTCGGTCGAGTAACCACTGGTATCTACCAGCGTCGCCAATACATAAAAACCATCGGCAAACTTGACGCCACCGGAGTTGCGCAACTGCGTCGTCGCCGATTGCCCGCGGAAGAACACCGATGCCGGCAGTAATTTCGTAGTATCCGCCGCCTTCAATACCGTATCGCCCTGCTGCGCCATCGCCGATGCTGGAGCCGCAAATGCCGCCAACGCCAGTACCGCAACCGCAATTCCCTGCCCCATTGCAAACAATTTCATCCCCATTCCTCTCCTCTTGCTGCCAGCGCAGTATAGCGCATCTGGTGATCGACACGCCTGCAACAAAGGCCGATGCACACCGCCGCCGCGCGATGATTCTTCTTATTTCGAAATTCCTGTCTTCTTTTCGCAGGGAATCACCAGAATCGTCACCGGAGCCGGCAGCGGAGTAAGCCCGTCCAGTTCCTCTATTGTCACATCGGCAATCTGCTGCGCCAATGCGCCCGCCGCGGAGACCAGCAGGCAACGAGCCTCCGATGGCCAGCCCTCGTTCAGCAGATCCTGCTTCAGCGCCGCATAGTCCCGGCCTGGCATATAAATCGCCAGCGTCGAGTCCGCATCCAGCCCCGGATGAAATGCAGCACTAGCTGTTATCGTCGCCGTCTTTTCCCCTTCGGCAGATTCTTCTGCTACGCTCTGGTTCCCCGCGCGATGCCGCGTCGTCAGCACCACGCGCGCGCTGCGATCCCGCTCCGTCAGCGAAACCGGCGCGGCGGCCGCGGCAGCAAAGGCGGCAGAGACGCCAGGAACAACCTCATACGCAACCCCAGCTTCATTGAGAGCGGCCATCTCTTCGGCGGCCCGCCCAAACAGCAGCGGATCGCCGCTCTTCAACCGCACAACACTGCGCCCTTCGCGCGCGTAAGCAATCATCCACTCGTGAATCTGCGGCTGCGTCACCAGCTTTTGCCCGCAGCGCTTGCCCACATTCACCACCAGCGCATCGGCGCGCGCCAGCGCCAGTACCTCTGCAGAGACCAAGTCGTCATGCAGAATGCACGCCGCCGATTGAATCAGCTTGTACGCGCGAACGGTCAGCAGATCGGCGAATCCCGGCCCCGCTCCCACCAGATACACCCTGCCGGCAGTTGCGCGTCCGGCTGCTGCTTCACCCTCCGCCTTATCTCCCAGCGCCTTGTTCAAGACAGCTTCCACCGGGCAGTCGTCTGGATTGCAAGACTCGCGCCGCGCCAGCAGATGCAGCGCCTGCTTGCGCTCCTCGCCCGGAGGCACGGCAGCCAAAATTCGCAGCCGCCGCTCACCAAGCTGGTCGAGCCACGCTCCCGCGTCGTCGGCAATCAACGCGCTCAGTTCCTCGCGCAGCCGCTGCGCCAGCGCCGGACTTTTTCCAGCCGTCGAAATCGCAACTTGCAAGCTGCCGCGCTCCACCACAGACCCGTAATAAAAATCGCAGTCTGGCGGATCATCCACCGAGTTGCACAGAATTCCAGCAGCCCGCGCCGCCCTGGCCACTGCGTGGTTCACTGCCTTTTGATTGGTAGCCGTCACCACCAGCAGCGCGCCGTTCAAATCGGCGGGCGCAAACTCACGCTGCATCCAGCGAATTTCCTTTTCCTCCGCCAACGCGACAACCGCCGGCAAGGCCTCCGGCGCAACCACCGTAACCGTGCCGCCCGCGTGCAGCAGGCTTTCGATCTTGGGCGCAGCAATCGAGCCAGCGCCAACCACCAGGCACGATCGTCCTTCGAGTTTTAAAAATAGCGGGAAAAGATTCATCGTCTTAGCGCGCCACCGCGCTCCGTATATATATGGTATCGGCAAACCCTTTCCGCGCGAGATAGCGGCCTTTCCCGCCAGCGGCGTACGGTGCGACAATCGTCTCGCGGGGTTGATGCAACCTATATATGTCCAGCCCCCAGAGGAGAACCATCGCCATGAAGTGTCTCATGATCTGCGCAGCATCCCTGCTCGTTGCATCCGCCACGCTGGTCGCCCAGCAAAATGCCCCAGCAAGTCCAAAGCCGCCAGCCAGCCCCAAGGTTACCGAGTCGGCCACCATCGGCGGCAAGGCGATCAGCATCACGTACGGTTCACCCGGTGTGAAAGGCCGCGCCGGCAAACTCTTCGGCCACGATGGACGTATCGGCCAGGATCCACACTACCCGATCTGGCGCGGCGGAGCCAACGCCGCCACCGCCTTGCACACCGACGCGGACCTCGAGATCAGCGGCCTGCTGGTTCCCAAAGGCGACTACACGCTCTTCGTCGACCTCTCCGACCCCGCCAACTGGCAGCTAGTCATCAGCAAGGCAACCGGTGAATGGGGCCTTGCCTATAAGCCCGATCAGGACCTGGGCCGAGTCAAATTCACAATGAGCAAGCCGCCCGCGCTAGTCGAAAACCTGAAATACACGCTTGCCGACCTCGGCGGTGGCAAAGGAACCCTGACGCTGGCATGGGAAAATGTCAGCGCCTCCGTGCCGTTTATCGCCCACTAAAACCGCAGGTAGAGGGCATGCATCAAAAATAGTGCGCTTTTCTCCAGCGGAGAGAATTTTCCTGATTTCAGGTGGCTTGCAGCTCTCTGGCAGCGGATTTCTGCGGCCAGAGAGCTATAAAGTACTGGTTTTACACAGCACGGCAGCCTCCAAGGAGTAACTGTGGCAAGAAAATGCAGTGAATTTTGCCGCCAACCGGTACAATTGGATGGTATGCTTCAACTTCCCTGAGGGGTGAATTGCCTTGCCTTTGTATGCCTATCTTTGTACCCAATGTGGCCACCGCTTTGAAAAAATTCAAGGCTTCGGCGATGAATCGGAAAAGGAATGCCCCCAGTGCCACGGAGCGCTGGAGCGTCCTCTGACCGTGCCCGCGCTGCAATTCAAAGGCGCTGGCTGGTACGTAAACGACTACGCCGGCAAAACCGAATCGGCCGCATCGGTCAAAAGCTCGCAGTCCACTGAGAATCTTCCCTCACAGGCCGCGAAGATTACCGCCGCAGCCAGTGAACCGCCCGCAAGCCCGGCAGCCGAGTAGCGGAACAGGCAAAGGAACTCGCTCACCCTCCCCCGCAGTTCTCCTGCAATCCGATTCACCGCTTTGCAGCGTCCCCAAGCGCATTGTGTTGAGATCGTTTACGAAGCCGCAGCCTTGCGCTTCGACTCCGCATCGCGCAGAGCCTCGTGAATAATCATCTTGAGATAGGTCTGGTAGCGCAACCCGCGTTCCGCCGCCTGCACACGGGCCTTGGCGATGTCTTCGGGGGCGAGGCGGATGGTGGTTGTG
>CAZHKN010000033.1:0-27767 GCA_964532725.1 uncultured Occallatibacter sp. | reverse complement strand
CACTCACAAAACGCAACTGATTCGCGACTGGCTGGCGAAGAGGCCGCGCTTTCATTTGCACTTCACGCCAACTTCGGCAAGCTGGCTCAACCTGGTCGAACGCCGGTTCGCTCTGCTGACACAGCGACAGATCAAGCGCGGCTCGCACACCAGCGTTCAGCAATTGGAAGCAGCGATTCGGGATTTCATCACCACCCACAACCAACAGCCAAAGCCTTTTCGCTGGACCAAATCGGCAGATCAGATATTGGCTCCATCGCTCGCTTTGCCAGCGCAACTCTCGCCGTACACGCACCTGAAACTTATGAAAGAAATCAATGACTCAGGAGACTAGTGTGCGCGCGCAAGCAGATGTCGGATGAAAAGAACTTTGCACTGAGAGCCGACCGCAGCAAATTAGCCCTCTGCGATACCCTAGACTCATGCGGGTAGTCTCCTCCTGGCTTCTTCCTCAACTGATCGCAATAACGGTGGCCGCGTCAACTCCCTCGTCCGCCCAGCAACCTCCCGACAACTTCCGCTGGGTCGATTTCCACTCCGCGCAAGAGGCTGACACCGTTGCCTGGGTTACGCGCTCTCTCGATCCGCAGCAATGGACCGCGATCCGCGAGATCGGCGTCGAGTATGACGCGGCGCTGGTTATCACCACGCTGCGCGCGACGCCGCAGTCCCCGGCCAACATGGACCAGTTCAGCGTCTGGAGTGTTTCGCTGACCAGCCACGTCGTTGCGCCCATCCTCAAAGGCGTCAACCTGCGCCTCTTCGACTGGACCCTCTTTTCCGCCAGCCGCCCGCCGGAGCTGGCCGCGCTCTACGACGATTGCAACGAATGCCAAGCGGCCACCTTCTTCACTGCCTTCCACTACGACCTCACGCACCATCAGTGGGTCGCTCGCTGGATGGATGGCAATCGCGCCGCTCCGGTTTGGAGCACCAGCACCCTCGACGGCGTGAACTGGAGCCAGGCCTACGCACTGCTGCTTCAGCCGGATGGTACCCACCAACTCGCCACCTGGAATCACTTCGACTACGGCAAGCAGAAGCCGACGCAGGATTCAATTTTCATCTACCAAGTTGACCCGGAAACCGGCGCGGATCGTACCGATGCTGTGACACCCAGCGCCGCCGCGCAACTGGAACAACGCCTCTGCCGCGCCCAGGATGCTGTTCCCGGCGTGGCTCGCGGCCAAGACGCTCCTCTTTGCCAGCCGTGGGCCAAGCCGCGCACCGTGCGCAAACCCGTCACCACCCCTCCGGCTAACAATCAGGGCCAGTCCGAGCCGCCTGGAACCAAGTCAGGAGCCAAGCATTGATCCGGATCGCTGATGGTCAATAGTGGGCTGTTTTCCGTAGCGCGTTTGCGATAAAATGAAGCGAATAGGAGATTAAAATGAATCGTTTACCCAGACTTGGACTACTTTCTCTGCTAACAATGTCCGTAGCTCTTTTCCTTGTCGGCTGCCCGCAAAAGCAAGATCAGGCTACTGATACCTCTGCCCAGACCGGAACCCAGGATTCATCCGCTGACCCGGCTGCGGCCAACTTGGCCCCTGCCGATTCAGGCACTGCCACGCCTGCGGTGAACACGCAACAGGGCGCGCCCCAAGGTGCATCTGGCTCCTATAGCCAGACCCCGGACCAAGGTTCCAGCCAAGCTTCGAGCCAGGGAGACGAAGACCCCGGTTACGGTGCGCAGCCCGTGGCCACCGCTCCTCAGCCCCCGCCGCCGCTGCCTGAATACGAGCAGCCGCCCGCGCCCGGCGACGGCTATCTCTGGACCCCCGGTTACTGGGGATACGCTCCTACCGGCTACTACTGGGTTCCTGGCGTGTGGGCGCAGGCGCCTTATGTCGGCGCTCTCTGGACTCCGCCCTACTGGGGCTTCCACAATCACCGTTACGGCTTCTACCGTGGCTATTGGGGTCCGCACATCGGATTTTATGGCGGCATCAATTACGGCTTCGGCTACGTCGGCATTGGCTACCAGGGCGGCTACTGGCACGGCGGCCAGTTTAACTACAACCGCTCGGTCAACAACGTGAACGTCACCGTGGTGCACAACGTCTACAACTACACCGTCGTCAACAGAAGTGTTACGCGCGTGAGCTTTGTGGGCGGGGCAGGCGGCATCCAGGTACACGCCCGGCCAGCGGAGTTGGTGGCGCGTCATGAGGAGCACGCGCCGCCAATGAGGGCGCAGTTGCAGAACGAGCACGCCGCCAGCATCAACCGCGCGCAGTTTGCCAGCGTCAATCAGGGACGCCCGACGAATCTGGCTGTGCGCGAACCGCTTGCCGCGGACCGCAATGTGCATGTGCCGGCTGCGGTGCAGGAACATAATCAAGCCGGTATGCAGCAACATGGCAGCGCCGAGCCGGCGCATCAGAATCCAGCACAACCGGCTCACGTCAACGAGCCAGCCCACAATCAGCCGGTCCACAATCAGGTCAACCAGAATCACGCAGCCCAGCCGAGCAGGAATGAGCCGAGCCATGCTCCTCAGGCAAAGCCGTCTCCCATACAACCGGCGCACACACAACATCCGGCAGCGCCACAGCACCAGGCCGTTCCCGAACACCATAATGCCGCGCCGGAGCAACATAACTCTGCACCCCAGCAGCATAGCGCCGCACCGCAGCAGCACGAGAACGCTCCGAAGCATCCTGGTGAGGAGCATCCGAAAAAATAGCGCTGTTCAAGCGCATATTAAACTGCGCGAGTCAGAAGCAGGGTGCGGAATCAGTCGGCTGTGAGTACTTTGACGGCCACCAGATTGCGCACCCACCGCGCGGGGCGCTTTTCTCCTGTCGCAACAAGCTGAAAAGGGCCTGCCTCCTGCAAGGGTTTTCCATCGAGGGTGTCGGCGACAATCACTGTCGCGTCATGCACGTCTGGATTGACCTCCGCCGCCGAGTAAACGGCCTCATATCCATCTGACCCCTCAGCAACCAGATACAGCCGCATCTCCTTGCCGTGCGGCTTCTCCGGCACTCCCAGCGGAGTCAGCAGCGCCATCAGTGGTACGCCTGAATAGGTCTGGTTCGCCTTCGCGTGTTCGTTGTAAACAGTGAGGGTGACATGCGGCAGCACCGCCAGCGTCGCCGGTGTCCACTCAGCGGATTTGCCGATGAAGCTGATCTTCAGCGGACTGGCCAGCGCGGCAGGCTTGTTTATGCCCGTGCTACTCATGGGCGCCGCCGTCCCTTGCATCGGCTGACCCTGGTTCTGGCTCATCTTTTGGCCATCGGCCGCAATCGCGGCCAACCCAAACAGGAATGTCGCTGCCCAAACCCTCGCTCGCATAGTGAATCCCTCCGCAATTCATCGTATACTGGACCCATGTCGATTGTGGGCAACATCGCCGGCATTGCCAAAGGCATGAGCATCACTCTTGGGGAGATCTTTGAGCCTACCCAGGTGGAGAACTATCCCGACGGCGACGGCCCCCTGCGCGGAGCGGTCTTCGAGCAGCGCTTTCGCGGCGCGCACCAGTTGCAGCGCGATGAAAACGGCCTGGAAAAATGCGTGGCCTGTTTTCTTTGCGCGGCAGCCTGCCCCTCCAATTGCATCTTCATCGAAGCCGATGAAAATACAGAAGCCAAGCGCATCTCTTCCTCCGAGCGCTACGCCAAGGTCTACAACATCGACTACAACCGCTGCATCTTCTGCGGCTACTGCGTCGAGGCCTGCCCCACTGACGCCATCACCCACGGCCACGGCTTCGAGCTGGCCACGCTGAACGCGACCAACCTCGTCATGCGCAAGGAAGATATGCTGGTGCCGGTCGCGGCTTTGACGGCGAAGTAGGAGTCTCGTCGGCGGAGCCGGGAATTTGGGAGTCGAATGTACCTTGAGGACATGGGCCGGGTTTGCCGATTAACTAAGGTTTCATTGAGATTCTCGGTGGCATTGCAGGCTGCCCCGCTATCCGCGCAGGGGGACGGAGAATTAAACAATTGTGTGGCCAGGATGGTGGCTGATAATCTTTGGTAGCCGGGCGGAGTGAACAAAATGGCTGAAAACCCAGGATCAATCACATTCGAATACGAGAAGAGTAACCAGTTCAGGGCTTTGATCATGGCAGGTGCGACGGTCCTGGGATTTACTCCAAGTGGCGTATCGATCGCTTTCTATACGGAGCATCCGCCGTTACCGACGGCGGTGGTCCATCATCGTTTACCGGACGGAAATCTGCCGGAACAGCCAGATCAGGTTGATATCAAGCAAGGTACAGTTATTCGCGAAACCGAGTTTGTGATGACGATGGACTTTGAGGCCGTCAAGGATTTTGCAAGGATTTTGCAACAATCTATCGAGCAAGTCGAAGCGCAACTCTCTTATGCAACCGTCGTAGAAGCGGTGAAGCAATGAGTTTCGCGATGTCGTCTTTGACTTATGATGCTGATCGTGGGACGGTCACTACCGCCAATTGGCAGTGCTATTCAGCTTTAAGAGAGGAAAATTCCGGTAATCTTCGCTGGCCTTACACCAGTTCTCTTGTTCAGGGTGAGCGCCTGCGTCGCGGCGCTCACCGTGAGCGCCGCTATTTCTCCAGTGCGCTACTAGATACGCTCGCAAGCATCGCGAAGGTAGAAGACTTGCCGTCAGATTGGGGAGACGGACAGATCGAGCGTCCCTCAGTTGCAGCGATCAAAGCGGCCAAGGAAATTGCCAAGCAGTTCGATTATTACTCTTTGTCGCCATCGCGGGTCAGTGCCTCCGTGGAAGGAGGAATCGTCCTGGGATTTCGCTTCCATGGGCGCTACGCAGGAATCGAAGTATCGAACAGCGGGGAAATCATAGGTCTCCTCTCGAATTACGCAGGGAAGATCGAGGCTTGGGATGTTGACATGAACGCCTTGAAAGGAACGGCTGAACGGGTCAGTGAACACCTCAACAGTTGAGTATCCAGAAAGCTATCCCGACCGGCTAAGAATTGCTGGGCGTGCCGTTGATAATGTCTTCGAGCCGACAGAGTGTCTATATCTTCGGTTTGTGAGCTATGACCCGCAAACTGGAAGGCCCGATTTTGGCGATATCCGGTGCCCCGATCAGTCGGTGAATCGGAGTAAGTACAGTGAGCCGGACGATGTGCTTTGGTGCCGCCAGGTCTATTTGAAGGAACAGGGTTTTGGCTCATTTTTTGTTTCCCAGATCCCACCTTTGTTGCGAGATGGCAAAGGCCAGGAAATAGGATTTCGCGTTGAGCACGATCCCGTCATCGAGAGCATCGTGGACCTTGAGAACTACAGCCATTCCGAGGTGCGCGCGCACAATCAGACAGGAAGGCAACGAAAGGTGTCGAAGCTGATAAAGACCATGTTTCAGCAGAGTATAGCGGAGGCCCTCTCTGTCTTGAAGTTACCGCGGGCGATTTGAACTCAAAGCATAAATTGGGGACATAGCTCAACAGCCAAGGTTTTTTACCGCGCCCGTCGCGCCAAATGCTGCTGGTCCAACGCCTGCCGCAGCAGTGTCTTAATCACTGCTTGCCGGCTGATATTCAACTGCGTGGCCTCCGCATCCAATTCCTGAAGCATTGGCTCCGCGAAATCGACATTCACGCGCTGAATCGGCGGCATCATCTTGCCTTTTCTGGTAAAGAAACGCGAAATATCTTCACCATTGTCAGCCATCTCCGCGATCTCATCGGCGGTTCGCGGCTTCGGAACTTCGAGTGTTTTTGACATAGCGTTTTCTGTTCTTCGTCCTCATTTCCAGTTTACCTCCAACGGCGCTTAAGCGTTCGGGACTTACTGCTGTGCGGCTTTCACCGCTTCTGTCAGCGCCGGAACCACCTCAAACAAATCGCCGACAATGCCATAATTCGCCACCTCAAAGATCGGCGCATCTGCGTCTTTGTTGATCGCCACAATGCACTGCGATCCCTTCATGCCGACTAAGTGCTGAATCGCTCCCGAGATGCCGACAGCAAGATAGAGCTTTGGCGAAACTGTCTGACCGGAACTGCCCACCTGCCGTTCCAGCGGCAGCCAGCCGTTATCGCAGATAGGCCGCGAGGCAGCCAGCTCCGCACCCAACGCCGTCGCCAACTCCTGCACCAGCGGCAGGTTCTCCTCGCCTTTGATTCCCCGGCCCACGCTGACAATCAGCGGTGCGGAACTCAGATCCACCGTCTGCGCCGAGCCGCGGAATGGCTCACTGGGTTTAGTGCGAATCTGCGCCGGCTCAATCGCCGGAGTAAAGACTTCAATCGCTGCTGTGCCGGCTTCAGCGATTTCCTCTACGCGAAACGCCCCCGCCTGCACGGAGACAAAACACGTCCCGCTGCCTGAGTGCCGGTAACTGCCATTCAGTCGGCCTTGCAGCAGTTGCCGCGTAAACACCTGGCCTTCGCCAATCGCGACCACATCGCTGATCAGCACCTGTCCCATCCGCGCGGCCAGCGCCGGAGCGTAATCGCGCACCTGATAACTATGCGGCAATACTGCGTACGCCGGGAGTTCTTTCTCGACAAGTTGAGACAAGGCTGACAGAAAACCGTCGGCGGTGTAGGGTGCAAGCAGCGGATGCTCGACACGCACCACCTTGCTTACACCCTTCGCGGCAATCTCCGCGGCCAGGGGCTCAACTGCCGCGCCCACGATGGCCACGCTCACGGCTAAGTCAATTTGCGCGCCCAGTTGCCGCGCCGCGGCCAGCGCCTCCCAACTGAGCCTGCTGACGCGGCCCGCGCGCTCTTCCATCACCACCCAGACGCCGCTCATAGCACCCTCGCTTCAAACTTCAACTTCTCTACCAAAGTTGCCGCTGCTTCTTTTGCCGAACCCTGAATGAACTGCGTCGATTTTTGCTTTTGCGGCAGCGACACCCGCTCCAGCGTGATTACAGGCGCGGCATCTACGCCCAGTTCCGCTACGGTTACGCAGCGCACTTCTTTCGTCTTGGCCTTCTTGATGCCCATCAACGTTGCGTAGCGCAGCTTTGTTCCACCCGATTGCATCGTGAGAACCGCCGGGGTGGGCAGCACAATCGTCTGGAACCAACCCTCTTCCAGCTCGCGCTTAACCGTCAGCCCCGCATCGGTCTTCTCCACATGCAGAATCAGCGTTGCATGCGGCAGCCCAAGCAATTCGGCAACAATGACGCCCGTTTGCCCGAGGCCCAGATCGTCCGATTGCAAGCCGGTCAGCAGCAGGTCGGCGTTCTCCGGCTTCACCGCGGCAGCCAGCAGCTTTGCTACGCCCAGCGCATCGCGGTTGCCGAGATCGTCGCAGTCAATGTGAATCCCACGGTCAGCGCCCTTGGCCAGCGCCTCGCGAATCGTCGCGCCCACGCGCTCCGGGCCAGCGCTGACGACAACCACCTCGCCGCCGTGCTGCTCCTTCAGTTGCAGTGCCTCTTCGAGGGCATAAGCGTCGGACTCATTCAGCGCATATTGCACGCCGGATTCATCAATCCACTTGCTGGACGCGTCAATGCGCACCTGTGAATCGCGTTCCGGAACCTGCTTGATTGCGACGATGATTTTCATACTCGAAATCCCTTGTTCATCTTAACGGTCTTGATTTGGAGGCAATCCTCGCGCGACCAATTGCGCAATATCCATCAACTGCGGCGCGCCTTCGCCTGTCGCAGCCAGTGCATCGCGGAACATCGTATTGCAGAACGGACACGCTGTTCCCACAACCCCCGCACCAGTCCCGGCTAACTCGGCGGCGCGCTTGTGACTTACTCGCTCACCGGTTTCTTCGCCGAGGAAAGCCAGCCCGCCGCCGGCCCCGCAGCAGAAACTCCGCTCCCGATTGCGCGGGGCTTCCACAACCTCGCCGGCCAGCGCTGCAACCTCTCTCGGCTCATCATAAAGATTGCGATAGCGGCCAAGATAGCAGGGATCGTGAAACGCAATCTTCTCCTCGCCCGGCTGCTTGGGTAGTTTGTCCGCATACCGCGCCAAAAACTCGCTGTGATGCTCAATCTCCGGTGGCGTGCCGTACTCTTTCCAGTCTTCCTGAATGGTACGCACGCAGTGCGGGCAGATGGAGATGATTTTCTTTACTTTGTTTTCGGCCAAGGATTCCAGACCACTTTCTGCCAGTTGCTGAAACAGCAGATCGTTGCCTAGCCGCCGCACCGAGTCGCCGGTGCATTTCTCTTTCCGCAGCACGCCATAACTCGTGCCCAGATAATTCATAACTCGCGTGAAGGAAGAAATAATCTCGCGCCCCTTGGGATCGTATCCGCCCATGCAGCCTAGCCATAGACAGTATTCTTGTGTCCCGTCAAAGATGGGAAGCTCCCGCTTCTGGATAAACTTGTCGCGTTCTGCTGCGCCTATTCCGAGCGCATTCGAACCCCTCTCAAGCGCCAAAAAGAGCTTAGTACCTTGGCCATCCGCCCAGGATCCAGTATTGACTGCGCCGCGCCGCAGGCCGACGATGATCGGCAGATGCTCAATGCCCACCGGGCACTGGAACTCGCAAGCGCCGCAAGTGGTGCACTGAAAAACCGCATCCTGAGAGTTGTGTTTGCCTAGCAACGGCTCTTCTGCTGCCGGGCCGAACTCATTCAAATATCCGCGCAGCCCCAGAACAATTTCTTTCGGGTTGAGCAGCTTGCCAGTGTTGGCGGCAGGGCAGTGCTCGGTGCAGCGTCCGCACTCCACGCAGGAGTAGGCTTGCAGACTAACTAACTGCGTCAGGTCCGTACCCGCAACCAGTCCAAAATCCTCATCGCCAGAGAGCGGTGGAATTAGACTGAAGCTGCCGCGGGAGAGAAAAATCGTTGCTGGACTCAGCACCAGATGCAAATGCTTGGTATGTGGAATCAGCGGCAGAAAGGTCAGCAGCGCCAGCGTATGCAGCCACCACAGAGCGCGCGCCGCAGAGTCAGTGTCCGCAACAAAAAACGCCGCCAGATATGTTGCCATCAATACAAAAATCAACAGTGCAATGAAGCCGGATTCATAAGAGAGTTTTTCTCCCAGCCACTTAGGCCGAATCAGAAATCGCCGGACAAAAAGAACAAAAATACTGGCCGCGCAGGCCAGGGCGAAAGCAGCCGCAAAGTAGAAATAAACCCGCCCCAGCCAGCCGTCCGGCGACAAAAATCCAATCCCCAACCCCACCGCGCAGTGGTTCAGCGTGACCAGCGCAAAGGCGCAGAATCCCCAAAAGACAAAGGCGTGCGCTAGGCCCGGCAAGGGCCGCTCTCGGACCACTTTTGCTTGGCAAAGCACCTCCCAGAGGAAATCCCATATGCGTTTGCCGATGGGCGCAAGCCGGAAGCTCGCGTCCTTCTTCGATTTCAGTATTTTGCCGAGAATCTTGCCGAAGCGCCGCCAGAATCCATATCCCGAAGCGGTGGCGAGCGCGGCAAAGACCAACTTCTCCAATAGCGAGAAGCGTTGCGGCTCGGCCAGGGTGGGGAGCAGAAGAACCATAAGCGGTCCAACTCAAGATACATGATCAGATCGAGAACTGAAACCCGTAGCGCAAACAAGTCCTGTACGCAGAAACCGGTTTTAGGCGCGAATCCTCAGCAGCGCACAATCTTCTCCGAAATAATCCCCTTAGTGGCGTTGCGCGTATCCACTACTAGCTGCGATTGTTCAACAATGGCGCGGTAATTGTAATCGGAGTGGTCGGTCACAATCACCACCGCATCGTACTGGCCGAGATTATCAAGCGGCGTATTGGTCATGTTCAGATCGTAGTGGCGGCCGCGGCCCACTGTAGGGAAGTACGGATCGTTATACGCAACGATGGCGCCTTTCTCACGCAGCAACTCGATGATGGTGAGCGAGGGCGACTCGCGCAGGTCGTCAATATCGCGTTTGTAAGCAACGCCCAGCACCAGCACCTTCGATCCCTTGATAGCTTTCGCGTGCTCGTTGAGTCCCGCGCCAATCTGCTCCAGCACAAAGTAGGGCATGTCGGTGTTGACCGCGCCGGCAGTTCGATAAACCTTGTGCGGAAGTCAAACTGCCTGGCCTTCCACGAGAGATAAAAAGGATCAATCGGAATGCAATGGCCGCCTAGCCCAGGCCCAGGATAAAACGCCTGAAAGCCGAAGGGCTTGGTCTTGGCCGCGTCAATCACTTCGTGAATATCTATGTCCATTCGCATGCAGAGCTGCTTCAGTTCGTTGACCAGCGCGATGTTCACGCAGCGATAGATGTTTTCAAGCAGCTTGGTCATTTCGGCAACTGACGGGCTGCTTACCGGCACAACCCGCCGGAAGATGCTCCCATACAGTGCCGCGGCCAACTCAGAGGCCGCAGGTCCGCAACCGCCAACCACTTTGGGAATATCGTGCCGCGCAACAGTATCGTTGCCGGGATCTTCGCGCTCCGGAGAAAACGCAACATGAATGCCGGTATCGGTCAGCTTTCGCGCCGTCTTTAGCCCATGTGGATTGCCTGCCTCCAGCAGTGGCACAACAATCTCTTCAGTGGTCCCCGGATACGTCGTGCTCTCCAGCACGATCAACTGCCCTTCGTGAACGTGCGGCGCAATTGATTGCACCGTCCCGGTCACGTAGCTCAGGTCCGGCTCATGGTACTCATTCAACGGCGTAGGCACACAGATAATCACCGCGTCCATTTCGGCAATCTCAGAGTAATCCACCGTGGCGCGGAAGCCGGCCTTTTGCGCCACGGCAATTTCGTTTGGAGCGATTCGTACGATATACGAACCGCCGGCATTCAGAGTACTCACCTTGCCCGGCTCAATGTCAAAGCCCGTCACGCGGAAGCGCTCGCCGCTGAAGAGCAGCGCCAGCGGCAGTCCTACATAGCCCATGCCGATAATGCCGATGCGGGCCTCGCGGCTTTCCATTTTGAGTTTGAGTTCCGCCAGCGAGTTCCCGGTAGCAATAGTCATAGATTGATTGTAAAACCAGCAGCTCGCGCTCAGGCAGGCTACCGTTCCGCGATTAGGTCCAGCAGATTGAAGAACTCGGGAAAGCTGATTGCAACCGACTCCGCGCCCTGAATCACGGTATCCCCTTCCGCTCGCAAAGCAGCCACGCTGAAGGCCATCGCAATGCGGTGGTCGCCGCCGGAGTCAATCGTCGCGCCATGCAATCTCTGCCCGCCCGGCACATCCAGCCCATCTTCAAATTCCATGACTTCCGCGCCCATCGCGCGCAGATTTTTCACCGCCAGCGCAATGCGGTCGGATTCCTTGACGCGCAGCTCCTTCGCATCGCGGATGCGGATGCCGCCTTGTGTGTACGGCCCAATCGCAGCCAGCACCGGCAACTCGTCGATCAACTGAGCGGCCAGCGCCCCGCTGATCTCTGTTGAGCCAAGCCCCGCGGCGGGCGCGGAAATCTGCACCGTCCCGACCAACTCTGCGTGCTTCTCTTCGAGATTCAGCACATTGATCTTCGCGCCTAGTGTCGTCAGCACGTCCAGCAGTGTCGCGCGCGTTGGATTCAGCCCCAGCGAGTCCAGTACGAGAGTAGAGCCGGGGAACAGCGCCGCTGCGCAGAGAAAAAACGCCGCGGACGAAATGTCTCCGGGCACCGCCGCTTCCACGGCATGCAGCTTCTGTGGTCCGGTAATCGAGATCGAATCGATTGTTCGCGTCAGTTCAGCGCCAAAGGCACGCAATGCCAACTCACTATGGTCGCGTGTACGCAGCGCCTCGCGCACCGTCGTCGTCCCAGCCGTTTGCAATCCGGCCAGCAGAACGCACGTCTTTACCTGCGCGCTGGGGACTGGCGTCGTATAATCAATCGCAGTTAACGGCTTGCCTTCAATCGTAATCGGCGCGTACCCATCGGTCAGTGTCAGCTGCGCGCCCATCGCTTCCAGCGGCGCTTGAATCCGCCTCATCGGCCGGCGCGAGAGCGACTCATCGCCAATCAACGTAAAGCGTCCCTCCTGCGGCGCAAGCAGGCCGGAGATCATGCGCATCGTCGAGCCGGAGTTGCCGCAATCGAGCGGATTGTTCGCAGTCATCACCCGGCCGCTCACGCCGGTTACTTCCATCGATCCGTCTTCGAACGCACACACTTTCGCGCCCAGCGCTTCCATGCAGGAGAGAGTCGAGGCGCAGTCCGCTCCGGTAGAAAAATTGGTAAACCGCGAGACCCCTTCGGCAAAAGCGGCCAGCATTCCGTAGCGATGGCTGATCGATTTGTCGCCGGGTAGGCGCAGGCTTCCGTATACGTTTCGAGCGGGGCGAATCAGGCGTTCTTCTATCACAGTGTGCAAAGCGGCTCCGGACGTGTTTCTTTCCTCTAGTGTAACAATCGTTCCGACCGCTCAACCTGATGGAGCATGTTCCCAACGCGCGATGATTCAGATAACCCAGCGCCTATTCCGCTCCCAGCTCACGCACAATTGCCACCGACGCAGAAGCACCGATGCGATTCGCGCCCGCCTCAAGCAGAGCGCGTACATCGGCCAATGTGCGGATGCCGCCCGAGGCCTTCACGCCAGCGCGTCCACCGGCCACGCCGCGCAGCAGCGCCACATCTGCTGGGGTTGCGCCGCCGGTGCTGAACCCGGTCGATGTCTTCAGGAAATCAGCGCCGGCCTGTACGGCAATCTCCGATGCGCGCAGCTTTTCTTCCACGTTCAGCAGAGATGTCTCTAAAATGACCTTGAGAAGCGCGCCGCGATGATGGACAACCGAGGCAACTGCAGCTACCGAGTGAGCAACCGCCTGATGATTGCCGCTCTTCAGTTGCCCAATCGGCAGCACCATGTCCAGTTCCTGCGCGCCAAGCCGAATCAGAGCAGCGGCTTCGTGGCGCAGCGTCGAAACCAGCGACGCTCCGAGCGGGAACCCAATCACCACGCCCACCGGAACTCCCGTTCCCGACAGCATCGATACCGCCGTCGGCACCCACATCGGGTTCACCATCGCGCAGGCAAAGCGGTAGCGGATTGCTTCGTCGCAGAGGTTTTCCACCTGTGTGCGTGTTGCGTCTGCCTTCAGCAGCGTGTGGTCAATCACTGAGGCCAATGATGGCCAATTCTCCAGCGTCTGTGCGGCAAAGCTCTCGGTATCAAAGCTGCCGTTGTCAAACTCAATATCCTCTTCACGAATTGGTGTCACCAAAGCCATTCTTTCCACTCCTCGCAACAGAACTCAACTGCCGCTCTTTCTGGCGGCTCTGGGAAACGCTTCCGGAAAATGAGTATAGTGCCTCCCGCAGCGCCGCACAAATGACCGGCGGCACTGGAGCTTTCTCAGAACAAGACGCTCCAGGCAGCTTTATAGTTTGCTATTTTCCGGCGAGAGGGCCGAAGCCAGCGGAGCTGCGCAGCAATCCCTTTATGCAACAACAGGATGCGGTTCTGTAAGACGCTTGTCTTACGCCCGCTACAGCCGCGTATAAAGCTGGAAGGGAGCCCAATAAAACGCCCGGTGGAAGCTGTTCTTCGAATGCAGCAGACCCAGTTTTGCCTTGCGCAGCGCGATCGCCGGAGCCATCCCCTGGTCGAGGTTGGTATAAAGAGCATCCATCAACCGTGGAGACGAGTCGTCGCTCACCTCCCACAGAGCGCCGATGACGTTATGGCTCCCGGCGCGCAAAAACGCCCACGAAAGCCCCACCAGCCCCTCGCCGGCATAGGCCTTTGTCCCGCTGCCCAGGCAGGCGGAGATCGTCACTAGCCGCGCGTCAATCGGATGCTGCATAATCTCCCGCGCGTACAGCTTGAAGGAGTTTTCCTCCTCCCCGGTTCGCGACAAGATAATCGCCGAGTCCAGCGGGTCGGTCTGGCTGGCCACGCCGTGCGTCACAAAGTGAATATACGAGTACTGCGCCGGATTGCTGGTCAGATACGCTGACGGATTCGCCTCCTGGAGTGCGAAAACCGCCTCGTCGCGGGCCGCGAAATGCTTCTGGATCTCTTTCATCTCCGCGGCGGCGTTGGCCAGTTCGGGATAATCCACCGTAGGAGAGATCGCGTCTCCCAGCAGCAGCAGCCTTCGTCCCGCCGTGTGCGCGGGCTTGGCCGCGGCCATCATCGCCAGCGACGGCGCGGAGAGCAGCGTCACATCCTCAATCCAGTAGTGGGGCAGGGAATTAGCCGTCGGCCCCGGCGCAAGCAGCGTCTCAAAATTCAGCAGATTCAGCGCCCCGTCGGCCAGAATCACCACCTGCGCATCGGGTTTCAGCAGCCCTGCTGCGGGAGCAACCAGCATGTTGTACAGCTCGCGCCCATCCGGATTTTCCAGCGGATCGATCGTCCCCAGCAGCGCCTTGCGGTAGCGGTCCACCAGCGGAGTGATCACCCGCGCCGCAGGCAGCGGAAAAAGCGCGGTCTTCTGCGGCGTAATCGCCCACAGGTACGATTGCTTCTCCCCCAGCCAGTAGAACAGCAGCGTCGCTCCAGCCTTTTGCGCCACCGCGCCGGGGTTCAGCGCCACAGGGTGGAAGGTGGGAGCCGTTGGCGTTTTTCCGCCGACTTGCACGGGTTTCACTTCGGAGTTCAGAGTCAGCCCCTGCGCCAGCGTCCGCGCCCGGCTCTGGTCGGCAGTCACCAGCGCCTCCTGCGCCTTGCCCAGGCTCACCAACAGGTGGATGTAGTCGTCATAGATCGGCGTGGCGTTGGCCAAAAAGGGCAGCTTCGAGGATTCATTCTTGATCTGCTCCCGCGCCGACTCAAAGGTCGTCAGAGCGGTCTTGTACATCCCGACCGCGTCTGCAGTGCGGCCCTCCCGCTCGTAGAGCAGCGCAATTTGGTGCTCCGCGCCCATCCGCATCCAGATCTGGCTATCTGGATCTTTCTCCACTTCGCGAAACAGACCCGCTGCCTGCTGGTCCTCGTTCCGCACTGCATCAATCTCCGCTTCCGCCAACTTCACATCGAGCGCGTCAAGTCGGTTGCTGTCTTGCTGGACGAGCGGCTTTACCTGCTCAAGATAGATGCGCGCTTCATCCGGTTTTCCAGCCTTGACCGAAATATGAGTGATGAGCTCCAGAGACGTAACGATGTCCCCTTTACTGTTGATCTGCTTGGCAAGTTCGAGTGATCGACGGTAGGTCTGTTGGGCGCGAGTCAAATCGCCTGTATCTTGGTACACATAGCCGGCGGTTTCTAGCCAGTTGATCTGATTGCGAATATCACCTAGTTTTGTGGCGCGTTCTCCGGCATCTTGAAGCAATGTTAAAGCCTGCTCTTTATCTCCCAATTCAAAATAGGCCCATCCAAGATTTCCAGAGGCGATTTGTGCCATATCCTCGCCTTTCAGCTCCACGGCCTCTCTATAAGCAGACCGAAACCAGTCAACTGCCTCGTCATAATGGTCGGTCTGAACAGAGACCCAACCCAAGTTCGAAAGAGCTGTTGTCTCAAGCCATCTGTCCTGGTCACTCCTAGCGAAGGAGAGAGAGTCGAGGAAGTCCTGTCTTGCATCGGGGAAGCGTCCGCGTGCCATGGCTAGAATCCCGCGCGCCCTCGGCAAGAAACCGCACTCTGAATAGCTTGTTTCCTTGCAGATTCTCGCGGCATCTGTCAGTTTTTGCTCCGCCTCAGAAAAACGCAGGAGGTGTGCTAAGTCTGAGCCTTCAAGTAGCAATTTCTTAAGCACCGCTTCGGAACTATTCTGCAGGGACGGCTGTTCCGCAAGCAGGCTCAACGCGTTTGCATTCATCCCGCGCCAAGCCATAGCCTCTGCTTCCAGCAATTGGAATTTCGCGGCCCACTCGGGGCCGGAATCAATGTACTGTTTATATCCCTTATCTGCTGCAAGTTGGCTTTTTTCTAAATAGCCATGCAGGAAAAGTAAGCGAGCCCTTTCGTACTCCTCTTGTGGGTTGGGTAGCGGAGCATCATGGAGGGGAATCAGCAGTAGCAGCACGAGTGCCCACGCCAATTGCAGATACCGGGGCTGGATGCTGCCAAAAGAGACCATTTTGCCTACCTTCAAGGGGTTCTGGAACTGAGCCGGTCGACGGACTGGCGAAGGCGGACATATGCAAGCCGGATATTGTAGGACCACTTGTGGATGTTGACAGGGTCCTTGATCTCCCGCGCCAACTCCAGCGCGCGGCGATAGTAATCAATGGCTGTCAGATGATCGCCTCAATGCAAGTATACATTTCCGATATTTGCCAGCTCGACCAGATAATTTTGCACCGTTCGAGCTTTGCTTCCGTAGGATTTTCCTGGCTGCGGAAAACTCTTAAGGGCGGTATTCCTGGGATTTACCCCTGAATACGAGGGTAACAAATGCGCGGTCTTCAGGCCCTGAGGTTTACTGGCAGCGGGTCAAGCCGATCCGAAAATCCCGTATGGACAAAAGCGTAATCCAGGAGACCCATCCGTTGCGGATTGGCCGCAATATATTGGAGCTGATTGAGATAATCCTGCTCATCGCGAGCCCGGTGCTCGTGGAAGCCTGGCTGCCAGACCTCTCTGGAAAACTGCGCTCGAACTCATGAGAAAACCCGCCCTTGATGCATTGTGCACAATGTTCTATGGTCTGGCCGGAGGATGGACTCAGCAATACATGAAGATGTTCCGGCATAATCGCAAAACCGAGCAGCAGGTAGCGTACTTGATCGCGGTAATGAAAGAAGGTCTCCACCATGAGTTTTGCATTGGCGGTTCGCACGAAGAGACTGCGCCGTGGGTACGTAGCCGTTGTGAGCGCATAGGTGTACATACTACACGGTAGAGCAGGACTTAATGCCCGACAAGAATGATGAATCAGGAAAAAGTGCTCATCAGGCAAAAAGGACGAATTGGGAAACGAGAGGGAATAGTCAGGTCGGAACCGCAGGGCCTGAAGGCCAACCTTTATTTGCGCACAGGATGTCAGGGTTAAAACCCTGGCCTACCTAACTCAAGCCAGATTCAGGTAAACAACAAGAGAGGCGAGCCAGTTGAACATGAAAGTCCTCCTGGCTCCCTTGTACCGCTTCGGGACTCTGCCGGTTAAGCCGGACACAAGCGTCATCATCCCATACCCGATCCATTCACCACAATCGTCCCAACATCAGAACTCCCCTCCGCCAGGCAGCCCATCTTCACTTCCAGCATCTTCAGGCAGACGGTGGTCTGAGTCGGGGTGCCTTTCGTCGGGTGGGGTTTCTCGTGCTTCAGATGCACCTTGGCCAGCGTGATTGTTCCAAAGTGGGGAATGTGGATGATGTGGCCGTAGGAGCTACCGGGGTAGCCGCCGTGCGACTTGTTGACCAGCGAGAACTCGACCTCGGTGAGCTTGTCAAAACCTTCCGGCTCCAGATTGAAGTGCGCTTTTGCCTCCGCCGAAGCATCGGAATGGTGGCGGATGTGATGGTGCTGGTCGGTGACTTTTTGCACAAAGGTGGGGTCGCTGGTATACGGCGCGTCGTTGGCCGGCTTCTCACCGAAGATATACGGGTCAAGCTCAATATTGACGTGGTGGCCGTTGATGCGCAGATTCTCAAAGCGCGTGCCCAAAAGCACGATCTCCGGGACGTAGCCCTCGACCGGGTGCTCGGTCGAGATTTGGGCGACAATGCGGTCGCAGGTCACAATCTCCAGAATGTTCAAGCCCTCGATCACCGAGGTGGAGAGGGTGGCGCAGCCGTGGCCAGCCTTGGACCCTTGCTTGCCGGAAACCTGCGCGTAGGAATGGTTGAAGGAGAGCACTCCCTCGAGCTTGAAATTGTGGACATGCTGCGAGAAGTAGCCGCCTTCTACGCTCTTTACCTTGGTGTGCGCCTGCGGTGAGATGTTCTGTTCGAGCGGCAGATGGATCTTGCCTTGAATGTCGGTGGCTTCCGCATGATACAAGTGTGTTTTCGTCGCGTCTGTCATCGGTGTCTGGTATTCCTTTCCAGTCTTTTGAGTTTGCAGGGAACCAAGGCAGGCCCCTTGGGAAAGCAGTTTTTCGAGATAAGACACACTCCCTCGGGGGAGGGGGATTTAGCGGAGACGGTCAGACCTCAGGTTGTTTGCCTGAAAAGCATAGCATGGTGCGGATGGGGATGTAGAAATTTTGCGAAAAAATCCTCTGCCTTTGCGAAATCCGCTACTTGCTCCGCGAAATCCGCAAAGACAGAGGTTCCCAGGTTTGCCAATCAAGTGATTACTGGGGGAGCTGAATCTCGAAAGCCGTGCGGCTGATCTCGGTAGGCGCGTTCTTCGCATCCACACCGCTGATCACCAGAGTGTATTTGCCCTGCGTCAAGCCAGCGCTGGGAAGGTCCAGGCCCAACTGCTTGTCGTCGTTCTCGCCCGGAGCCGCTACAGTCGTGATCAAGGCCTGCTTGCCCTGAGGATCAACCAGCGTCAGCGAGTACGAAGCGAAGCCTTGGCGGGGCAAATCAAACGGCAGCGTGGCGCCAAGTTTGCGATCCGCGGCAATCGTCTTCGTTTCACCTCCGCGGACGCCGGTATGCAGCACGGTCAAAGTCACCAGATGCGGCTGAGTGGCTGCAGCGCGCAGGCTGGGCAGCGTCACGGCATTCTGATAACCGACAACCAGCACCAGCGCGGCAAAGGCCGGCGCGGCAAAGGCCGGAGTAAAGAGCGGGCTGGCCCAGGCAAACCACGTGCGGCGCTCTGTTTTTATCGCCGGCCGGGACTGCGTCTGAAGTCCGGGCAACTGAGCCTTGGCTTCGTCGATGAAGGCCGCGACGGCGCGCAGGTCCAGCGCGCACTCGCGACAATCGAAGAAATGCCCTTCAAAGGCATCGCGAGCTTCAGGCGACATCTCGTTGAGCAGGTAACGCTCAGCCGCCTTCAGTTGTACTGCCTCGCCATGTTCCATTGTTCTCACCCCGTTTGAAACCTATATTTCGCAAATCTGAGGGATAGTGTCTTAAGTGTGGGTACCGTTTCACTAAAAAATTACGTTACCTTCAGGCACTCATCGAGACCGGAATTCCCGTCCGTTTCGCATACTCGCTCCTGAACTCCTGTTTGGCGCGGAAGAGCAGCACGCGCAGGTATTCGCGGTCGACGCCAAATGAGCGGCAGACCTCATCCCGCTCCATCTCATCGATAAAGACAGCCTTGAGCAGGTCGCGGTCGCGCTGGGGCAGCTTGAGGAGGATCTCATGAACCTTGGCCCGGATCTGCTTGGCGGCGAGTTGGCCAAAGGCGTCCAGGCTGGTCGAAGGAATCTCCGGCTGGTTCTCTTCGTCGATGGATTGATTCCGCGCCGTGGAGCGATACTGCTCCAGCAGCACGTTATTGCAGACCGTATTGACGAACGCGCCCAATCGGTCCGGCTGGCGCAGCCCATCGGGTTTGCGCAAAGTGGCTAAAACGCGCGCAAAGGTCTCCTGGCGCACGTCTTCAATCGCTTGTGGCGACTGGAGGCGAGAGCGGAGCTTCAGATGGAGCAGTTGCGTAAAATAGGCAACGAAATGCTCCTCTGTACGGCTTTCCCCCGCGCAAAGGCTCTCTATGTAGCCTGCGTCGAATGATTCGAATTGCAATGGCTTCCCCGCAAATCTGAGAGGAGCCAAGTATAACATTTCGGTTGTTTTGCCGGAAGTTCGCGGGTGATCGCTGTCGGGCTTGCGCCGCGAACGGCGAATGCTCGAGCCGGAGTAGGGCGGCGGGGCGGGATAAGCGGATGTGCTCATTGTGCCTGCCTGAACCGCCGGGTCTCGATCAGCGGCTGCGCGTCGCGCGGGTCAACCGGCTGAACGGGATGGAGGCGCGAAAACTGGTAGAGACGTCCGGTATACGACCCCCGGATATGGATGGGCGCGGCACCGAAGTAATGCAGATTCAGGGCGCTAGCCGGCAACGGTTGAATTGCTTTCAGGGCGTTTCGTTTTTGACCGCAACACATGGCGCATCTCCTGGAAGGGTTTCGGGAGCGAATTCGACATGGGGGAAAGATGAATCCTGCTTCGAGCTGCATTGCTCCAGCAGACATGCCGCGCCCGAGAGCGCCAGCCAGTTAATCAGCATCGGAATCCACACGCGGGTGATCCACAATGCAAAAGGAAAAGCAAACCAAAGGCTGAGGCAGTAGAAGCAATCCATCAAACGGCCAAAAAACGAAGAACCAAGCCAGGAGCGGAGCCGGAAGATGAAGTCCCACGGACCGTCCTCTTTGGCAAACAGATGTGTCAGTCGCCAGATCGCGAGAGCGGAAAGGACGAAGGGCCAGATTACAGATCGATCATTCATTGAGCCTTTGCTCCGCTACACGCCAGGGAGATGCCAGGGAACTCCGTAGCGCTCCCCCCCGTACCGCGCAGAGACCCTGCATGCCACTCAATACCCCTTAAAAAGCCGCAATCCAATCAGCAGGTAGGCGCCGCGGCCGCAGGCCGCAGTTCCCTCGATTCGGCTCTGGCAGATCCGTGGGAGTCGGAGCCAGAAATGGCGAAACAGTCCGTCGCGAGGATTCCTGAGGTGCAGCGTCTGAGAACAATCTGAATTGCGCCAAGGAGGAAGTTCTGAAATGGACCGGACCCGGCGACTGGAAATATGGTGTTTCGAGAGGGGGATTCGTTTCGTAATTTCTAATTTTTTTTTATGGCAGTAGATCTTAGCCGGGAGGGCGGGGAAGGCTTCCTGTGGCGGAAAACTCCCCCGCTCCATCCTCTATTCAAAATAAAATAGAAGGCGCAATGCGAACGGTGCTTCCATGCGGCCGGACGGTCCATGCAACATTGTCTTTGACGCCTCAATCATCGTCGTCTTCCCGCTTGCTCTTTTTCGCGTGATCTTTTAACGCCGCCGGAACCGGCGCGGTCCCCATCGCATCCTTCCACAAGATCACGTTCAGCTTCTGCGGGTCGGCGTGGTCGGCATGGCGAAAGTCCATCTTCATCGACTCCTGTGCTCCCGGAGCGGATTTGGCATTTGCGGTATAGATTAGCCCATTATCGCGGTTCGTGGTGTCAGCGTCATAGGCGGGCTGGTCGCCAGACCCGGTGAACAGCGTTGAGACTAGCGAGCTGAACGCGTCGTTGTTGTTCATTGGCGGCAATCCTAGCAGCGACTCCATCGTCCGAATCACACTCACTGTCGAATAGAAGCGGCTGTCCACAAAAGGAGCGCCAGCTGCGGTGTGCGGCGCATATTTGCTCACGATCAGCGCAATGCTGCGGTGCGCATCCACATGATCCGCGCCGTCCTGCGCGTCATCTTCCAGGATGAATAACGCGGTGTCATCCCAGAAAGGAGAATGAGAGATCGCTTCGACAATCCGGCCAACCGCCAGATCGTTATCGGCGACCGAAGCTTTGGGCGTCGGCCCTCCCGGCCGTGTTCCCGCCGTATGATCGTTCCCCAGCCGCATCTCCACAAACTCCGGTATCGCGTCTTTGCCGGTCTGCCTAGCGGCAATCCACTCTTTCAGATGGCGCAGAAATACCTCCACGCGCACCTGATCGGGAACGGACAGGTTGAAATCGGGCGATTCGGCGGCAAAGTGGCCCACCAGCTCCGGTTTGGTGGCAATATTGGCAGCTAACAGCGGAATCGCCCACGGCCATTTGTTCACACCGCCGCCCCACTCCGCGGGCAGGGGTTCTCCCGGCGCAACCGCCTTCCGCTTGCAGTCACCGCCCGGCAGCACCGGCCCGTTCTGAGGGTTCTCGCTCTTCTTCTCGTCACAGAAGGTGGATGCAATGTACTCGCCGAAGTTGTAATGGCTCTTGCCGTGCGCAGTCATGTTTCCCCACAGATACCCGCTCGCCGGCTCATTCACATCGGGAATCTTCTGCAACAACGGGTATCCGTTCGCAACCACTCCCTCGTAGTCGTAGGTGTGCTGGCTCCCGCGATAGCTTTGTTCCCAGGTCTTTTCCAGGAAGTCCGTCCCAATCGCTGCATTCGACCAGACATGCCCATCGCCGGAGACCTCGCCGGAATCAAAAAAATTGTCCAGCACGCCGAATTGCAACGCCAGTTTGTGCTCATTGGGCGTAACGGCCGCCCCGTACATCGCCAATGACGCATCGCCGTTGCCCACTGGCTTGCCGTTTTTCGTAAGATCGCCGAGGATCTGATCGTAGGTGCGGTTTTCCTTGATGATGTAAATCACATGCTTGATCGGGTTTTTCCCACCGTTCGCAAAGGCAACCTTCTCTTCTGCCGCCTTCATCCGGTTCGATTCCAGAACCACGGCAGACCATTGCGGCAGGTGCTCCTCGATCTCGGCTTCATCGAGCGTCGCCAGCGAGCCGTGCAGCAGGGTTCCAATGTAAGTGGATTTCCGGTGCAGCTTCGTCCCCTTCGATCCCTCGGTCTCCTGCTGCGCCATGTTGTTCGGCCCGGTTCCTTTGCCCTTGGCCGTCGCCAGATACAATTTTCCACCGCTTGAAAATGGGAGAAATGCCATCGCAATCGGCATCCATTCCGTGGGGACAAAGCCCGTGGGCTCTATCATCCCTTGTTTTGCAGCGCGCGGCGTCAATTTGGCGGTGTCAAAGACGGCAACAGAGTCCGTGCCCATATTTGCGGCATACAGCCGGCTTCCATCTCCATTCAGGGTCAAAGCAGCCGGCTCGGCTCCGAAGTAGCTCTGATGCGGCAGCCGGGTATCGAAGTAGCCCTTCACGGCAAACTCTCCGCCGCCGATCTTCACTGCCGCGACGGCGTCACGATTTGAGAGCGCAACGTAGAGTGTCTTGCTGTCTGGCGCAATCTCCAGCGAGCAGGGATGGGTTCCCGGCGCAATCGGGCTGGCCGGCTTCAGCAATGCCAGCTTGCGCCCCACTGTTCCCTTGGCAAGATCAAGTTCAACCACCTCGGAAGCATTCCATAGGGCGACAAAGCCGCGGCTCCCATCCTTTGAAACCGCCAGCGCAATCGGATAGACCGAGGGTATGGCATCACTCTCGGAAAGATCAAAGCGGCGGATGATGCCACTGTTCGCCACGCCCTCAGTTGGATCAATCAGCAACACATCATCGGAGAGATTATTCGCCACCAGCAGCCGCTCCGCCCCGCCGGAGACAACCACGGCAAGCGCCGCTGGGAAGGGAATTGCCTTGTCGCCATCTGCGTCGCCGATCAGCTTGGTCTTTTGCCCCGGCTTGAGTTGCGAGAGCGGCAACGCGATAAAACGTTCCGGCGCAATCTTGCCATCGTTGAAGCTGTACACAACGATCCCGTTGCCGGTCGCATTCTTGCCGTCCCCCAGCGGATTGGTCGTCGAGGCCATCGTTCCGTAAAGATGCTTGCCGTCGCGGCTGAAGGCCAGTCCCGAGTTCAGCGTCTGCTTAGCCATCACCAGCGTACGGCTGTCAGGGAAATCGGCCAGCGCGCCAGTCTGGGTATCCAGTACCGCCAGCGACTGTTCGTACTGCGACTCGTAGGTCCCAAAGCCCGCATTGACCGCGACCACATAGCGCCCGTCCGGCGAAATGGCCATTGAAACCGGCAGGCTGTTCAGCTGCTGCGGCCCTCCGGGAACCGGCTCGATCAACAGTTTGCTCGTTGGCAGATTTAAAGGGGTTTCAACGGTGGATGCGGAGGTCTGGGTGTGGAGCGGCAGCGCCGCAACGGCAAACAATACGGCCAAAGCGATTCGACTCATATCCGAACCTTAACAAAACCAGCATGAATGAACGATGAATGAGTCAGTATCGGGCCTTTAGCCGCAGCTCAACCAGCGCATTCCCGTCAACCCGCCGGACTCATCGTCGGCGCTTCGGAACTCCAGGCCATTTCCACGTCCATCGCATCTTCCGAAACGACCGTAAAGCCAAGCCGCTCATACAAAAGACGCGCCGGATTTCCCGGCGTTACGCGCAGTTCCAGCCGCGCCCCGGCGGTGGCGGCTTCCTTTATACAATTTCCGAGCGCGCCGGCTCCCAGCCCTCGCCCGCGCAAAGCAGCCAGTACCGCAATATCCACGATCCTCCAGCATCCGGGCTGTTTATTCACCAGAATCCTGCCCACGGGTACTTCGCCGCCCGCATCGTTGCGCACGCATAGAATCGAATCTTCCGCAGTGGGACAGACCTGAGCGTAAGTGATCTCACGTCCGCGATATTGCATATCGATCAGCGAGCGCCACAGCGCTTCATTGGCGCGCAGCATCTCCAACTGCCACTGAGACTCGGCAAAAAGCTGAAAGAGCAGCGCCTTATCCGCCGGCTGGGCGGGGCGGAGAAAATAGGGAATCGTGTTGGGCTGATCACTCGTCATCGGCTGTCGATTGCGGAGCGCATACGCACCACAGGGCAAGATAGCGCAGGCGGATCGCTCCACCTGCGCCGTTGGTTTTGGCTGTATTTCAGTCCCTAATTCCGCGACGGGAAGACCCCGGTATACGCGATGATAAAGTTCACCGTCAGATACGGCTGGATGTTGGTGTGAGGAATATTCCCGCCCGCTTGCGAGACCGCGTTTGGCGACATCGTCGCGTTGGCCGCGGTGGACACAAAGTCGAAATTTCCAGGCTTTGTCTCTCTGCCATCCTTAGCCGCCGTATTGGCCAGGATGTTGTTGGACGGGCTGGTCAATGTGCCGAGTTCAGCCGCTACTCCGATCGTATGATTGTGGATCGGCATGTTGTTGTAGAGCAGCGAGACGTTTTCCGCGCCGCCCTGCTCACCGATTACATAGGTGCTCAAGCCAGGCCCCGTCCCTTGGTGAATCGGAACCCGGCCCTGTAGGTTCGGAAGCTGGAACGTGGTGGTGCCGTTTCCGCCGTAGTAGGTGCCAATCAGCGAGAACAGCGCAACATATTGCTGGATGGCCAGCGTCTGGCCGTTGCAAAGGAACCAGCCTCTCGGCGCAAAATTGAATGCGACGATCTGGATCTGTCCTAGATATGGTTCTGCCATGATTTCGTCTCCTTCCGGTGATAGATCTTTCGTTTGTCCAACGGCATTCGGTTGCCGCGCATCTGGAGCAGGACTTCGGCGCGAAGGTGCTTAGTTGCGCGAAGGAAAGATCCCGACCAGTGCAATGACGAAATTGATCACCAGGTAAGGCTGAATGTTTGTATGGGGAACACTGCCGCCCGCCGTGCCCACAGCGTTCGCGGCCAGCGTGGCGTTTGCGGCGGTCGAGACAAAGTCCATATTGCCTGGGCCGGAGCCGGTGTAGGTTACGCCCAGGATGTTGCCCGAAGGTGTTGTAGCCGTTCCATTGGCGGTGCTCACGTTGATCAGATGCGTATGCAGCGGCATGTTGTTGTAGAGCAGTGACACGTTTTCCGTGCCGCCTACCTGGCCGATCACATAGGTGCTTAGGCCGGCTCCCGTGCCCCAATGGATGGGAACGCTGCTCTGTAGGTTAGGCAGTTGGAAGGTCGAGGTTCCGTTTCCGCCGTACGTGGTTCCAATCAGCGAAAACAACGCCGCATTCTGCGAGATCGACAGGGTCTGCCCATTGCACAGCGCCCAGCCTGAGGGGGCGAAGTTGAAACCGGTCATCATAATCTGTCCGATAAAAGGTTGAGACATTGCTTTTCTCCTTGTTGTGAGCCGAGCGTTAATCTCTGTGCCGCAAGCGGGGGTTCCTGTGGCAACCGTAATCTCAAAAACCTGCTAAGGCAATTCAACTGACTTTCCCCGCTGATCAAATCAGTCTTCTTGGAGAGCCAACACAGCCATGCTATCTTGGGCGGCTTCGCTAAGCCGTAAAACGCAAACCTGTTTTTTCAGAGCCAAAAAGATTCAGGAACATGGGGAAGCAGGGACCGTCGCCGGAGCGAGGAGAAACCGGACCCGAGCCAATGATTTGCCGCAGCCCCCGCTGCTACTGAGAGAACATCTCAAAACAATGCAGTGGGAACGACAGGATATTCGTATCCCAGAAGGCTACGGCAGTGCAAGCATTTTTTTTGCGCAGCAGAATGAAGAGAGCAAAGCGAATGAATTCCACCAGCCGCAATTTGAGTTATAAAGAAACTCCACGCGAGGACGGCTTGATCTTATGCCTGGAGGATATTTCCCCCGAGCCAGCCCGTGAGTTTCTCCAGCGGCAGCCGTACCCCGATGAAAAACTGCCCGAACAAGGCATAGACCGCGCTCACCTGGTCAAAGCGCATCTCATAAATCAGCTTCTTGAAGACCACCGGGTCATCGGAAAAGAGGTCAACTCCCCACTCCCAATCGTCCATGCCGATCGAGCCGGAGATGATCTGCTTCACCACGTCGGCGTACCGTCGGCCAATCATGCCGTGCTCGTGCATCATGCGCTGCCTCTCGGCAAATGGGACGGTGTACCAGTTCACCGCCTCGCCCCGCTTGCGATCCATCGGGTAAAAACAAATGTACTTCGCTTCCGGAAAGCTGGGGAAGAGCCTCGAGGCCATCGCCGTGCTCTGCCGCTTCAGCGTCGCCGCAATCTCGGCATTCCATTCCGCCGAGTGCTGCTCCAGCCCCTTCTCCGCGGCGGCCTCATAACTCTTGCGGGTAGATTCGTAGAGTCCCAGCTCGACCACAGAGACATACGAGTGCTTCAACTCAAGAAAATCAAAAAAATCCGTCTGGGCCAGGTCCAGCTCCACCTGATTCAGCGCTTCCAGCGAATCCCGGAAGTGAACCAGGATCAGGTCGCCCTTGTGCCCAATCTCCGAGAAGAGAGCCGTATGCACGGGCCACTCCGGGCTGCTGCGTTCCAGCTTTTTTAGCGCCGCAACAGCTTCGGCGGCAATGCGCTCACGCTTCTCGGTAGCGCAGGACCTCCAAGCCTTCCAGTCAAAACGGAAAAACTGATGCAGCAGATAGGAGCCTTCAAGCGTCAACGGGACCGGTGGAAATTCAGGCAAGGGAAGCACCTCGAATCTTTCTCTCGTACCCCCTCATCCTACCAAAGCCCCGGCGGTGTGGCGGACTACAGAGTTTGGGACGTCACATTTGGATTTCACGGGCGCGGATTGCAGGCCGCAAAGTCGAGTTTGCCTGCGCCCAAAGGTAACCGCTTTTTGACTTCTTCAGTTTACTCGCCATAGGACTCTCACCATGCAGGCTCGGCGTGAAAGTCGATTGACATCCCACTACCGGCTCAACTTGAAAACAAGGAGGTATCTTACATCACTCCCCCATAACATGCTCCGGTGCGCAGCGATTATAGTCTTTTGCTGCTACCCTGTAATCACTCATGCGCAATCCGTCGCTTCCCAGACCAATGTGTCCTGCGGCCCAGCCGCTCCAGACAGCATGTGGATATGAACAAGCGTGTGAACGACCTCGCCCATCTTTCGCTTCAGGGCGACCCGGTCGCCAACGGGCTGCATCTGACCCAGCGCATGGCGCAGGCCGAAACCGACTACCGTAGGGGAGTACAGCCCGCGATTCATGCGGCTGATCTGGTCAGAGCGTACGACATCACTTCTCTATCAGAAACTCCACTATCCCAAGCACCAGATGACGGCGGCCAAACGGGCGAGTGGCAGGATAAAAACTCTATCCCAGTCAGTCCTGAGGGAGCGAATGAATTACATTTCCCCCATATCCAGGGGAAAATCCGACAATATCAATATCTTCGACCTTACCCATGCCACTGATAACGTGTTCTCCGAACCGGGGATGAGCGACTCTCTCCGCAGCGAATTTGACAAGCCAGAGCTTCTGGCTTTCCTCAAATCGAAATCAGGAAAGGAGAATTAATAATCAAGGGACTTCTGGGTATTGTTCCGCTCGTCTTATTGTCAATTGTTTCAATATCAAGGGGTTGCGGTAGCCCGTCAACCCCTAAGGAGCCTCTGAAAAACTCCCCAATCCACAGCCAGCTTGGTTAAAGTGGATAGAGGAGGCTGATCGGCGGATGAAGCAGCTTAGTTTGGCCCATCAGGCGGAGTTTCAACGTTACTCGAAGAAGACGCGGCGCGAGCAGTTTCTGGACGAAATGGATGCCGTGATGCCCTGGGCTGAGTTATTCGCACTTATCGCGCCGCATTACTCGAAAGGCGAAA